>QHYP01000385.1:0-531 GCA_003224195.1 Acidobacteriota bacterium
ACCACATCTTCAATCCGAACGTACTGAATGAGCTGCGCGTTGGCTACACGCGGTTCAACTTCGTTGCTGTCGAGCCGTCCAATCCGGTTCTCCCATCGTCGGTCGGCTTCAACATCAACCCGCAAAACCCGGCCGCTGCGGGACTGCCGATTGTCGCGATTACAGGGTTCTTCACCTTGGGATTCACTGACAACGGCCCTCAGCCGCGCATCGACCAGACTTATCAGTTTACGGACAACTTCAGCTATCAACTTGGGAGGCATGCACTGAAGTTCGGATTCGAAGCGCGGCGGTTTTTCGTCTCGAACCCGTTCTCCTTCGAGAACAGCGGGCACTTCGGCTTTGATGGCTCGGGAACGTTTAGCACGGGAGCAGCCCCTGTTGACTACCTGCTCGGATTTCCGGACAGCTACTCACAGAGCAGCCGCGGGTTCATTGACGCGCATGCACAGCAGGTTTACACGTATGCGCAGGATTCGTTCAAGGCGACTCAGAACCTGACGCTCAATTACGGGATCGGGTGGCAGGTGC
>QHYP01000385.1:580-2734 GCA_003224195.1 Acidobacteriota bacterium
CATTAACGGCTTCCGGCCGAACCAGCAGTCGATCATCTATCCGACAGCCCCCGCGGGCTTGGTCGTCCCCGGGGACAAGGGATGCTCGCCCTCCGGATATAGCACCGGCTACAGCCACTATGGGCCGCGGCTTGGCTTTGCGTGGGCGCCGCATTGGGGGCGGATCACAGGGGCGCCGGGGAAGTTCTCGGTCCGGGCGGGCGCCGGCGTTTACTTCAACCGGTCGGAGGAAGAGCTGACCCTGCAGAACCTGCTGGCTCCGCCGTTCAACCTGATTGATGCGGGCATCTCCGATTCACCAAACTTCGGAGTGCCGGGCTTCGGTTCGCCGTTCTCGACGGTAAACCCAGGTGCGGTTACTTTCACCCAGTATTTGGGTAACAATGCGATAAGCCCGTCGAATCCTACTGGGACAGCGACTGTCAGTATCAACTCGGCGACGAGCCCGAACAAGTACCCATATTCGCCGCCTGCGGCGGGAAGCAACGTGGACTTCGCGGGGTTGTTTGAGCCGTTCTCGCTGAACGTGCTCGATCCCAAACTCGCGGTTCCATATACAGTTAACTACAACCTGACGATCCAGCGCGAGCTCCGCGGTCAGATGATTCTGAGCGTGGGTTACGTTGGGGCGTCGGCGCGGCATCTGATCCGTGCCTTCGAGCTCAACCCAGCGATTAACCCAACGGGCTGCGCGGCCGATCCAAGCTGCGTCGCGTTCCGCTCTCTCCAGGGACTCTTCTTCCCGGGCAACTTTGCACTCCCTGGGAATGTGTTCGGGTCCGTGGGTCAGCAGGCTACGGATGGGACGTCACAGTATCACTCGCTGCAAGTAAGCGTAAATAAAAGAGTTTCCCACGGGCTGAGCTTTCTCGCGGCCTACACCTACTCGCATTCGATCGACCACGCGTCGAGCTTTGAGAATTCCTCGTTCGGCGTCCGCGGAACGAACCCGTTCCGGGAGGACCTGAACAAGGGGGACTCCGAGTTCGATGCGCGGCACCGTTTGGTCGGATCCTACACGTACGCGATCCCGGTTCTGCGGTCAATGAAGTCGAGCTGGAAGAGCCGGCTCTTTGATGGATGGCGAGTCGCGGGGAACACCACGGTTCAGAAGGGCTTCCCGGTGAACATCTCCAACTCCGGCTTTACTTCGCTGACGTGCTGGGCGTTCACGTTCTACGGCTGCCCGGACAACGCGCAGCAGCTGGTGCCCACGGTTCAGACTCTTGATCCGCGGGCCAGCGACAAGCACTTTTGGTTTGCCCAGGCCGATTTCTGCACGTCCGGTAGGCGTATCACCGGGACTACGACACCGTGCCCGCTTCCATTCGGTCAGTTTGGCAACGGTGGCCGCAACCCGTTCCACGGGCCTGGGATCTGGAACACGAACTTGGCGCTGCTGAAGGACATCAAGGTAACCGAAAACAAGTCGTTTGAATTGCGACTGGAGACGTTCAACACGTTCAACCACGTGCAATTCAACAACCCGAACGGCAACGCCAGGTCGAGCAACTTTGGCCGCGTTCTGAGTGCCAAGGATCCTCGATTTGTGCAGCTCGGAGCGAAGTTCTACTTCTAGCCTTTAGCCCGAAATTCGGCTCAACGAGAGGGCATCCCCCAGAGGATGCCCTCTTACTTTTGATCGCTTGGAGGATTTCGAGGAAACTACCGGAGGCGGCCGGGAGGGTCGGCGGGAGAAGGCACGGGCGTGCGGAGAGCGGAGCCGGAGGAGTTGGGAGAGATCTTGACGGGAGCGGGCTGCGGGATGCCGACGCCCGCGTTCAATTCGAGGTGCTCTTTGGCACAGCGGGGGCAGTAGCCCTTGCCGGTATCTTCGTCGCGAAGGCTGGCCAGCTCGTAGCAGCCGCAAATGCAATCGCAATAACCGGTTTCTGAAGCCGTCTTGATGGGAACGAGCGCCATGTAGTCGCCTCCGCCCCGAAAGTTTACCGGGGGACAGCTTGACCAGGCAAGGAGCACCATCGAACCGCTCGAACCGGAAACCTGGTGTTGTGTCCCGCAAATACGTGAAAGAAGGCAGGGTGACTTCAGGGGCTGAAGCCCCTTTCCTTTTCAACCGGTACCGTGGGAGCTGAAGCTCCCACCTCCTAAAAACATCGGTAACGTATTTCCGGGACGACACACTAGATCGAG
>QHYP01000156.1 GCA_003224195.1 Acidobacteriota bacterium
ATCAAATCTTCTGCTTCGCCGGTATCACGCAGGATTCGCAAGGCTACGTTCAGCACCAGCCGATGATAGCGATCAAACAGAACGGCCAACGCATCGGAATGACCCTGACCTAAGTGAACCATGAGCAACTCGTCCGATAGCAACACGGACTCCCCATAGCTCAGCATAGGAGGGCAGCCTGGCGTTTTGTCTGGCGCGAACATTGACACCGTTCCCCCCGGACGGTTCCCGCTTTAAGGGCCATGCTACGGGCCTCTATAGCACATCCCGCTCCCCCGCCGAAAGGGTGTCGTAGCAACATTTTTTTCGCAAATGGTGGCACAAAACACCTCGTTCACCGGCAACCCTCACGATGACCCTTTGTTAGAGTTGAATCCACTACTGCCCTTCGTGCTGAAAACTTGCGCCTGGACCGCCCGCTTCCTCTGTCAAGGCTCTCACGCTTCGCTCCGATGAACGCGAAGACCACGCGGCCTTGACAGCGCGGACGGCCAGGCGCCTCGCCCCGCTAGGAAGGGCATTTGCTTTTTGTGCGCCGCTCTGCGCGTCGCCTCTGAGGAGCAAAACCCAAATCAACGAAAGGAGTTTTTTCCCATGCAGCAAATCAACAAACAACCTGCTTTCGAGCTAGGCCAGATCGTCGCAACACCGGGCGCTCTGGCCGCGCTTAAGAAAGCGGGACAACAGCCGGGCGAGTTCCTCGCCCGGCCAACCGACGGAGCAGATTCTCTAGGTTCACTTTGTACGTTTTGGGAGCCGCACGCACCTCGACGATGAATTCCTCAGTTCGAAAGGATGATTGCCTCACGCAACAGCTAAGAACCTGAGGATAGCCGCTCTAAGCTGCCGTTACGAGGATTCGACCGCCCTTCCGTGCTCGGGGTCTGTGGTGGATTACGATCTCCACGTCACGGTCCAGGGCGGTGAGAAACTTCATCAGCCGTTCGACGGAGAAACCTCGGAGTTGATAGTTCAGCAGCGCTGAGACCTTGGGCTGGTTGACGTTCAGGCGTCGACCGGCCTCGACCTGCGAGAGCCGTTGCCTCCGGACAATCTCGTTGATCGCAAAGGCCAAGCGAGCCTTCGTTTGTTTCTCTTCTGCGTCTGGGAGACCGAGATCTGCAAACACATTGCCGGAGCTCGGGACGACTTCAATCCTATTTTTGGTCTTTGGCATATCGCACCTCAAAGTCTATCCTGGCTTCGTTGAGTCGCCGCGCTATCAGCTCGACATCCCTTTTCGACGTCCGAATGCCGCTCGGCGATTTCTTCTGGAACGCGTGAAGAACGTAAACGACGTCTTGGAACCTGACCGTGTAAACCGCCCGATATGTATCTCCTCGATGGTCCGCCATGACTTCGAAGACGCCCGGTCCCTCGCCTCTCCAGGGTTTCGCACTCGGGTGCTTGCCCCCAAACTGCACCACGCTGAGGGCCGTGCCAATCTTTTCCTGGACCGCCTCTGGGAAGGCCACCAAATCGTCCTTGCTGGAGCCGACCCAAAATAGCGGCTTTTCGCCTAGAACTCGCTTCAGTCTCGCCATTTGATTATCCCAGTTCTAGGATAGATAGTCAAGCGGTCTGATCCTTCAACGATCCTCACACTGAGAGACAGTTCTTCAATCACCTTCGCAAAAGACACGCACAATTTTGAAGTCCGCTCGCAAATTCGGATAATCGGCCCTTCTCAATCGAGTTCATGGTTCGGTGCGACATCCCCCACCTGGGCCATTACGAGCCGTGCCCGCCACACAGGCTGTGAACAAAAAGATTGGGGTCCAATTGAACCTGTGGGGGTCCATTTGGGGTCCAAAACGGTCCATTTTCGTGGTGGATTCAGCTAGCTTAGCCGCGTAAGACCAATTGAATCATCGTGAGTTATGGAGCGGGCGATGGGAATCGAACCCACGTCCGAAGCTTGGGAAGCTTCTATACTGCCATTGTACGACGCCCGCTCTTATTCTTAATTGTACTTAGGAATTGATTCTCCGTACAGCGGTTTGAGTGATTCTGCCGGCAGCTCCCCCATCGGCGGCGGTGAAGTCAGTTACGAGAGATAGAGCCATCCCTCGAATTGAGTTGTTGCGACCGGCTGGCATGGATTCACGGAAACAAATCCGCTGCGTACGCAGGTTGTCGGCAGTCCGCAAACACTGCCTGTCTCTCGGCAAACTGAATCAGGAACAATTGCGCCGGCCCTCTCATGCGCTAAGCGTTATCGGAGTGTTCCTCTGTTGTCAGGAATCAGCAGCCACGCGGCTGCGCCGCTTGCCACAGACAAACCGGCGCAAATCAGCATAACGAGCCGGAATCCAAATACAAATGCTTCTCGAACCGATTCCCTGATTTCGGCTCCGGTACTTGGGTTGAGACTAGCCGGCAACTGCAGGCCGGCGAGTTTGATCTCGCCCGCCTGAATGTCGTGGAATGCGCCGGGAGGCAGCGAGAAGGTCGCCAGCTTGGAATCCAGGCGAGCACTAAAAGCGTTCACCATTACGATCCCAAGGACTGCAATCGCAAGCACCCCCGCGACCCGAGCAACTGCATTGTTGATTCCGGAAGCCGCGCCGGTGCGGTCCTGGTCTACTGAATTCATCACGACCGTAGTGAGAGGAGCTACGGTGATCGCCATCCCAAACCCAAGAACAACCGCAGCGGCGAAAAACGCCTTCCAGTAGCTACACCCAACTGAGGGCACGGCAAACAGAACGAACCCGAATGCCGCGGTGAGCGGGCCGATGATCAGCGGAAGTCTTGGGCCATAGCGCGCGACGAGTCCGCCGGACCAACGGGAAAGAAGGAAAATCAGCAGAATCAATGGGAGGGTGGCCGCACCTGCTGCGGTTGCCGAGTATGCCTGGACCTGGATCAGGTTCAATGGGAACAAAAAGAAAAAGATTCCCATCGCGGCATAGAGGAAGAGAGTGAGCAGGTTGGAGCCAGTGAAGCTGCGGGAGGCAAACAGTGTGAGCGGAACCATCGGCCAAGCCCCGCTGGCTTCGACGAATACGAACACAATAAGGCAGCCGAAGCCAACAATCAAACTCCCGAAAACCAGGGGATGCCTCCAGCCCAGGTTGACAGATTCGATGAACCCGTTAACCAAGCCGCCTAACCCGAGGGTAACGACCACGGCCCCTAACCAATCGACACGCGCCACGGTGGCGCTGCGGCTTTCCGGAATACGCCAAAGCGAAATGGCTATCACTGCCGCCGCAAGCGGGAGATTGATGAAGAATGCCCAGCGCCACGATGCATGCTCAACAAGCCAGCCGCCAAGAACGGGCCCAATGGCGGCGGTGATCGCCGTGAACCCGGACCACGTCCCGATCGCCTGTCCTCGGCTTGTCTCGTCGAAAGATGAACTAATGATCGCAAGGCTGCCGGGCACGAGAAGTGCAGCGCCCACACCCTGAACACTCCTCGCGATTATCAATTGATGAATGTTCGAGGCAGCTCCGCAGCAAACGGAGGCCAGGGCGAAAATTATCACGCCCACCACGAACATCACACGACGGCCAAACAGGTCACCGAGCGAGCCGCCGACCAGAACCAACGCTCCCAGGAATAGTCCGTAAGACTCGACCACCCATTGCACATCGACTACCGTCGCACGAAAGCTCGCTTGGAGGGCGGGCAGAGCAACATTGACGACTGTGCTGTCGATGAAAGCCATACTGGAACCGAGAATCGTCGCGGCGAGTATCCAGAGTCTCGCTCCTTCTCCACAGGGAATTCGGACACTTCCCGACCGGATTACGGCTTCGTCGCAAGGCGGTTTCATGGCTGCTGTCGACGCATTCTATCTGCGGTGAGCAATCCAAACCAATCGTGGCGGCTCACCTTGGGCGGCTGTTGGTTAGTTACGAATACTGAAGAACGGTCTTTCCACCATCTCCTATGACGATTTGGCCCCAACTAAACCATTGCCAGACGGCCCAAGCCGTGCGCATCTCTGGAAGAGGCGAGGTGGTTGAAGCCCCAGCTCCGGCAAGAAAGCAAACGGCGAACAAGATCCGCTTCAACATTGATCCTCCTTCGGATTTCTGTTCGCGCGCTAGTGACAAGCGCTTAAGCAGTGTGTCCGTTGCCCAAGTTTCACAGAAACTTAATCAAGGCATCAGTCGTCTCTTTTGGTTTTTCCTCGAGCACCCAATGTCCGGCATCTTTCAGGACGACCATCGCGGCATCGGAAGCCACAATCTTCATTTGCTGCCCCAGCAAATCTCCGTTTGCCTTCCCGCCGCCGATCGCAAGGACCGGCATGGTCAGCTTGGTCTGAGAAAGTTCCGCGAAATCTTTGGCTGCCTGCTGAAAGGAGACGAAATAGGCCCAGCCCGCGCGCATTCGTCCTGGACGAGCATAGGCCGCCGTATAAGCTACGCGATCGGCTTCTGGAATCGAATGAGTTTTGTCGGCCGCGAAGTTGTTCCAGAAATGTTCAAAGTAAATCCGCTCGCGCCCGCGCACCAACGCTTCCGGCGTCGGACCGTTAAAACGGAAGTGCCAAATGCCCGGGTTGTTATAAACGTTCTCCCACCCGGCAACACCCGGGAGAAACGCATCCATCACCACTAGCTTCTCCACCTCCGCCGGAAACTGCGCGGCATACGCATAGGCAACCATCAGCCCAATGTCGTGCCCAACCACCCTCGCCTTTTCGACGCCTAGCGAGCGAGCCAGCGCATGAATGCGAATCGCTGCCGCCTTCATGTCCAGACCAGTCGCGGGGATTTCTGAGTCCCCGATCCCAGGCAGGTCGGGCGCGATCACGGTAAATTTCTCCGCAAGGAGCGGGATGATTGGTCTCCACATGCGCGACGTTTGGGTGTAGCCATGCAACAGGATCACGGCAGGGCCCTGGCCCGCAGTGAAGTAGTGAAGCTTAATTCCCTCCACCTCCGCCGTGCGCGACGCGATGACGTTCGCGGCGGCATCAGCTCCTGCCTTCGCCGGAAACAACGCAGCGAAGAGAAACACAAAGAGAGCAACAGCCATCCGCAATTTGGAACCGAAGTTCATAGCAACTCCTTCCAAAATGTCTTTGAGAATTGTCATTCTACACTACGTCGTTACTCGCGTTCTTAGCTCGACTACGCACGCGCTACTTCAGTTTTCCTGGCCGTCTCAAGCTGTCGATTGAGGGACGCAACATCCCGGATGGTGACATATTCGCTGATTCGAGCGTCTCTCCGATGACCACACTCCCTTCATCGTGTGCCTGTATATATTTGCGATTGCAGCAGCGGCAGGCTTTTCCGTCGGCTTTCTCTGCGGGGGCAATGTTCACTGACTATTGCCGCCAGCCTCCGCCGAGTGCCCTGCAAAGTTGCACGAGACCCTGCTACTCGGTGTCGCGTGCCAACTGCGGTCGCGCCGATCGCAGCCGGTACCATTGCTACGCTGCGGAAGCCCCGTCGCGGCGCGATGGGAAAGTATTTCTGGTTGATTTTTGTCTGGTCACTTTCCTATTGGTGGCCTCTACCGATCGCTACGGTCATTGTTGCCAGCCGCCTCCCAACGCTTCATACAACTGAACCAGAGCCAACAACTCGTTGAGCTGGGCTTGGACAAGGCCCAGTTCGGCGGAGAAGGCGTTGGTTTCGTTGGTCAGCACTTCGAGATAACCAGTGACGCCGCCCGTGTATCGCATGTGGGAAAGGCGCGCTGAGTCCTGCGCGGATTGAAACAAAAGTTCTTCTTGTGCGCGAAATTCCCGTGACTTGCGGTATGCGATTAAGGCGTCGGAAACGCCGCGGAAGGCGCCTTGAATTGTTTGTTGGTAGAAAAGCAGCGCCGTCTGCTGCTGCGCTTGGGCGAACCGGACGTTGGAGCGAATTCTGCCGGCGGTGAAGATGGGTTGAGTGAGTGAGGCGCCAAAATTCCAGGTGCCTGCGGGTCCGCTGAACAAGCTGGTCAGCGCGGCACTCTGGAAGCCGCCGCTTCCGCTCAGCGAAATCTGCGGAAAGTAGGCCGCTCTGGCAACGCCGATCTGGGCGTTAGCCGCGACTAATTGTTGTTCGGCCTCACGGATATCCGGTCGGCGCTCCAACAACGAAGAAGTAAGCCCCGGCGGAACCTCAGGAGGCTGCGCCTGCTCGGTGAGCTTTTGACCTCGCGCAACATCGGCAGGATTCTTGCCGAGCAAAATGCTGATGAGGTTTTCTTGCTGCTCGATCTCTTGTTCCAAGGCCGGAATTTCCGCCGCAGCGGTAAACACCAACTGTTCGGCCTGACGCACATCGAGCATGGACGTAGAGCCGCGATCAGCCAGAATGCGAGTCAGCCGCAGCGACTCCTGCCGTGACGTGAGGGTACGTTTGGAGATTTCCAATTCCCGGTCCAGCGCGCGAAGCTGAAAATAAGCGCGGGACATATTGGCGACGAGAGTGGCAAGGACCTCCTGGCGAGCCCATTCGCTGGCGAGAAGGTTGGCTCGCGCAGCTTCGGTCGCGCGCCGATATTTGCCCCAGAAATCGAGCTCCCAGACTGCGGATACATCCACCTGACCGGTACTTCTTTCAAAAGCCGGAAGGAAGGCCGATCTTGCCGTTCGCGTATCGCCGATTGCGGCTCCCGCAGCGACGTTGGGAAATTGATCCGACCGGACGATTCCGAGCTGCGCCCGTGCCGCCAGGACGCGGGATGCCGCGATGCGAACGTCGTAATTCTGTTGCAGGGCGGTCCGGATGAGCGAACGGAGTTGTTCGTCTTGGAAGATGTCCCACCATTTTTGATCGCCAATGGAGGCGGACTGCGTTTTGGCGGCTTCTTCGGGAGTCAGCCCTCGATAGGTGCCTGGGACGGACACGGCAGGCCTTTTGTAATTCGGTCCGACAGCACAGCCGGAACACAGGATCAGCACGCTCAGCAAGGCAACTTTCTTGCTCATATCAGTTACCCTCAGCGGGAGTGGGGCTCCTCAAAACGGCCGCTTCGCGTTCTTTGCCGGCGCCGAACCACTTTTCAACCAAATAGAAAACTACCGGGATGAAGAAAATTCCGATGAGGCTCCCCGCGAGCATACCTCCGATGACGGTGGTCCCCATGATCTGGCGGGCCACTGCTCCGGCGCCCGAAGCCGTCCACAGCGGGACGGAACCCAGGATGAAGGCGAACGAAGTCATCAAGATCGGCCGTAAGCGCAAGCGGGCTCCTTCCAGAGCGGCGTCAACTAGAGGCTTGCCTTGCTCGTATTCATCTTTGGCGAATTCGACGATCAGAATCGCATTCTTGGCGGCCAAACCAATGAGCATGACCAGGCCGATTTGTGAGTAGACGTCGCTTTCGATCTGCACCATGTAGCTCGGCAGAAAAGCCGCCAGAACTGTGCGGCGCAGCCACAAAATGCCAAAGGCCCCAAAAACCGCAACGGGTGTGCTCAGAAGGACGCTCAACGGAAGCGACCAACTCTCATACAAAGCCGCGAGGATCAGAAAGACGAATAGAAGCGAGAAGGCAAAAATGCCAGCGGGCGGGACGCCCTGCTGAGCTTTCTTTTCCTGGAAAGACATTCCAATGTAGTCGAAGCCCATTTCGTGCGGCATCGCTTGCGCGAAGACCTCCTCGAGAGCGGCCATGGCTTGGCCGGCGCTGTAGCCCGGAGCGGCGGCGCCGTTGATTTGCGCGGAGCGATATTCATTGAAGCGCATGGTGAACTCCGGGCCCGGACGCGCTTCAAATCGCGTGAAGGTCGCGAGGGGCACCATGCCGCCTTTATTGTTTCGGACGTAGAACTGGCCAACATTCTCCGCCCTGGTGCGATAGTCGCCTTCGGCCTCGATGTAGACTTGCCACTGGCGTCCGAAGCGGTTGAAATAGTTGATGAACAGACCGCCCATGAACGCCTGGAGCGTTTTGTAGACGTCGTTAACCGAGACGCCCTGCTTAATGACCTTGTCCCGGTCCACGTTCACAAACTGCTGGGGTACGCTCGCCAGAAACGTGGTGCTCAAGCCGGCAATTTCCGGGCGCTTCCGTGCGGCCGTCAAGAAGGTTTGTAAATTTGAGGCAAGAAATGCGACGTCCTTGCCGGCGCGATCTTCCAGAGCAAAGGTAAACCCGCCGGAGGTGCCAACGCCGGGAATGGCGGGGGGCGAAAAGGAAAAGGCGATGCCTTCCGGAATGGTGGACAGTTCCTGATTAATGCGCTGCTTGATGGCCTGAAGTTGCTCCGCACGGGACTTGCGGTCGTCCCAGGGTTTCAAGGTCACGAAAAAGAAGCCGTTGTAGCTGGTACGTACGAAGCTGAGCAAGCTGAAGCCAACTACGCTCGTGGTGTATTGAACGCCAGGTGTGTTGGCCAGAACACTTTCGATTTTCCTGGCGACCTCGTCGGTGCGCTGAAGGGACGCGGCGCTGGGGAGCTGCAGATTGATGTACAAATAGCCTTGGTCTTCATCGGGCAGAAAGCTCGAGGGAATTTTGCTGCCAAACCAGCCGGCAGCGGCAGCAAAAGCGGCCAACAGGATTAGCGCGACTGCACTCTTGCGAATGAGGACGCCGCAGAAGCGAACATAGGCATTGGTAGCATTGGCAAAAGCGCGGTTAAACCACGCAAAGAAGCCTCTGAGAAGCCCTCCTCTGCTTGTTTTAGGGCGGAGCAGTAAGGCGGCAAGCGCTGGGCTGAGCGTCAGAGCGTTGAATG
>QHYP01000386.1 GCA_003224195.1 Acidobacteriota bacterium
TGCGCGACCTCATGACGGACCTCCCCACTTTCGTGGGAGCGACCTCGGACATGCACCTGTGGGAGATGCCCGAAGCGGCAAATGGGTGGTTCTTGCTGCTCGTACTTGTGGCCGCGGTCGTGATCATCGTGCCGATCTTTTGCTTGCTCACATTCGTGTTCATTCCCATCGGTCAGTTGGTCGGATGGTATTTGAACAAGGCCGCTAACCTCATCTTCGGCTATACCGTCAACATCGTCGGCAGCCTTGCTGGCATTCTGCTGTACACCCTCCTTTGTTTCCTCTATCAGCCGCCAACGGCGTGGTTTTTATTGGCCGGCGTCATGATGGCCCTGTTGTTGTGGAGGGTCCCGCGGCTGCGATGGGCTGCTGCGGGGCGGCCTTGACGAGCCTAGGAGCAAGGAAAGAGAGCAGCATATATTGGTCTCCTTACCAAAAGCTAACGCTGAATCCGCGGGAGGTTTCCGGCGAAATCATTGGGTATGTGCTGGATACCAATGATGCGTGATACCAGCAAATCGCTGACCTCTCGCCCAAGTTCGTCGCGTCCCATCCGCAGTTCTTCAAGGACGAACCGATCCAATGGAATCCTTACAACATCCCTTACCACTTTTATGCGCGGCCTGAATCCGTGCTGATCCTGGGCTCCGGGATGGGCAACGACGTGGCGGCGGCGCTTCGCAACGGAGCGGGACGCATCACGGCGGTGGAGATCGACCCGCTGATTCTGAAACTCGGGCGGGAGCGGCACTTTGAAAGGCCTTACAGTTCGCCGCGCGTCCAGGTAGTTCTCGACGACGCGCGCAGCTACGTACAAAACAGCAAGGACCGATTTGATCTGATCGTTTTCTCATTGCTCGATTCGCATACGACGAGCTCCTACTACACGAATATCCGGATCGACAACTACGTGTACACGCTGGAAGCCTTGAAGGCTGCGAAACAACTCCTGAAGACGGATGGAGTCTTCATTATCAAGTTCCAGGCGGAGACGCCCTGGATTGCCGGACGACTCCGCGGGCTCCTCGAAGCCGTCTTCGGTCATCCTCCTCTGCAACTGCGAACTGAGGAGTCCTTCTACGGCACAAACGGCACTTTTTATGTCGCCGGATCGGAATCGCGCATCGCCCGGGCGATGGCCAACCCGGAACTTGCCAGGTTCGTGGCGGATCACAGCAAGATCAAAACCCAGAAGGCCGCGCTCACGACGGACGATTGGCCGTATTTTTACCAGCGCGAGCCGGGACTGCCGGTGCCGGTTATCGTCATCTCCGGCGCGCTGGTTCTGTTGTGCTGGCTGTTCCTGCGGAGGACGGGAACGGCGCTCCGGTCGATGCGCTGGCATTTTTTCTTTCTTGGGGCGGGCTTCCTGCTTCTCGAAGCGCAAATCATCAGCAAAATGGCGTTGCTGTTTGGAACGACGTGGGTGGTGAACTCGATCGTGATCGCGGGGCTGCTGTTGCTGATTGTGGCGGCGAATTTCCTGGTGGAATTCCAGCGGGAGTTTCCTGTCGGGTGGGCCTACGCGGGAATTTTCCTCACGATCCTGGCGTCGTACTTGGTGCCGCTGGAGAAGTTCTTTTACGGGTCCCTGATGGCGAAGATGCTGGTGGCGACGCTGGTGCTGTGCCTGCCGGTGTTTTTTGCGGGGATTGTGTTCATTCGCAGCTTCGCGAAGACGGGGTTCCGCGCCGAAGCCCTGGGGGCGAACTTGTTCGGCGGACTTGTGGGAGGATTGCTGGAGTCGCTGTCGCTGTGGACGGGTATTCGTTCGTTGGTTATCGTCGCAGGCTTGCTCTACTTAGCTTCTTGGATCGCGCTGGGAGCGGAACAGCCAGTTAGAGAAATAGCCCTGCAGCCCGCCCAGGATGCATGAATCGGGTAATTGTCGTTCGGGGGAGTTGGCGGCCGGATCGCTGTGCTAGACTGAGGACGCCTGCCGGTGGGGCCGTGGCGCAGTTGGGAGCGCGCCTCGATGGCATCGAGGAGGTCGTGGGTTCGAATCCCATCGGCTCCACCAGTATAGCGTCCGAAATTCTGCCTTTTCCCGCGCGCTGCTCGGCCAGCTAGTATTTCCAACTGGAGGTGTCGGCGCCTTTGGGGGCGGATTTTTCCATCCAGCCTGCGGCCTTGGGCAGAATGCGCTGGTTCACGTCGAAGAGGCCGACGAGGGAATCCTTGTCGGGGTTGCCGGTGAAGCAATGAGGCTGGTGCGGGCCGTACTCGAAGTCGCCGGCGTAGCCAATCAAAATCGGCAAGGACGTGGGTGTCGCTCATGCGGCCCTGATTCAAATGGAAGACGGCAAGCCCCTCGACAACATTGCTGTCTCGGCCACTGCGCGGCCGTCTATCATTCCCGCCACTGCGCCTCGCAAGACAGTTGCGGAAGCAGCTCGCGAGTACATTGAGCGCAGCAGGCAGAAATCGCACAAGACCTACCTTGGCTATCGCAAGGCCGTGAACCTCTTCGTCTCAAATTGCAAGAAGACTTACTTCG
>QHYP01000157.1:0-2864 GCA_003224195.1 Acidobacteriota bacterium
GGACATGCTTTACACATTGTTATCAGGAGATCCTTTACAGAGAAAGGTTGAGTGCCAGCAGCGGTCCACGGCCGTGGACCGCTGCTGGGCGAGGTCGAGTTCGCGCACCACACTGCGGCAGTAGTACACCAGGATGCGCTGCTCCAGACGCACCAGCTGGACCCATTCTCCGGCTAAGGCGCGGCTGATTTCCCATCTGCGCCCGGCCACGGTTAACCCTCCCGCGGCCGATATTTTTCGCACTTCCGCGCCTGGTTCATAGTCCCACTCGGCTGGCCGCCGCTGGAATTTCCGTTCGCTTTTCTTCCACACCGCTGCCGGCGTTTTCATCTCCAGCGCTTCGTGGGGTCGCACATGATTGTATTCGTAACGAAATTCGTCCAGCCATCGCTGCCGCTCCGGCGCCGCCGGCCATCCGCGCCGTCGCGCGGCAGCTTGCAGGGCCCCATGAAAGCGTTCCACCTTGCCTTGTGTCTGCGGATGTCCGTATCCGCTGAAATAAAGTCGAATGCCTTGCTTCATCAGCCACACCGTCAGCCATGTCCATCCGGTGATCGCTTTCATGTTCCACCACGGCGTGCCGTGATCCATCAGCATCGCTTCCGGCACTCCACACTGCTGAAAAGCCTCTTCCAGCCGCTCTTTTACAGGCTCTGCCTTGGTCGACCACGTCCCTTGCAGAGCGATAGCGTAACGGCTGTGATCATCCAATATCGAGAGCGGTCCGGCCGGTGCTTGCCATCCCACCGGCCCCTTAAAATCCATCTGCCAGAGTTGGTTCGCTGCACTCCGCGAAAATCGCTGCACCGCGGGACGATGCCGATCCTCGGTGCGCACCAATCCTTCCCGCAACAAAATCCGGTGAATGGTGATTACCGGCAGATGCACTCCCGAGTCTTTCAACAACACGCGCAACTTCCGCGCTCCCCAGTCCGGCCGTTGCTGCCGCAACGCCAGTACGCGCTCCTCGAGCGCTCGCGCCGTTCGCTCCGGACTGTGGTGCGGCCGTCGGCTCTTCTCCACTACCGCCGCCACCCCACCCTCGTGGTAACGCCTCAACCACAGATATCCCGTGGGTCGCGATATCTCAAACTCCCGGCACAGTTCCTGCATCGTTCTTTCCCCACGGCTCGCGCTCACCACAAAACGCACCCGCTGCTCTTCGATGTCCACCATTCCCCATGCCATCCAGCCCTCTCACGAGGGCCCTTTCCCTCAGCCCTCGCCGCAGCGAAGTGTAAAGGATGTCCTGATAACGCCCTGTAAAGGATGTCATGAGACTGAACACAGGAATGGCTGTGCTCTTTAACAAAGCAGGGAGTGAGCCGTATAGCCTCCAAGTGAGAAAGATGGAGGTGCCCTCTGGCTGCCAATGAGGCAGATCGCGTTGATAAAACATCACCTTTGCGCCAGCATCTTGTATCACACCACTTTTGACTGTTCACCATCGGGCTTGCCTCAGCCCGATCCGCCTGCCACGCCCTCTTTTGCGCCTGGCGTTTACCCCGAAGATGTTGGTCGGGGCATCCCGAATGATTTTCCGGGGCCGAACGAGCCCCCCAAATGTGGTCGCCTCCTCTCTTCCTCCCCGTAGGGGCACGATACTTCGTGCCCTCTGTCCATGTAGGGCCGGGCTTTCGCGCCTTTTGCGTCCGGCGTACCCTGGCGGGAAGCCCGGCATCTTCCTTGCGTTCGGACCGGTGCGGACCGCTTTCTCGGGACGCACCGGATCACAGACGCCCCGCGTCGTAGATTCCGACCTGGAACGATCTCCGTGTCCACTTCGGCATCGGCAAAGCCGAAAAGGTCGATCTCCTCGAAATCCGCTGGCCCTCCGGCCTCCTCGAAACTCTCAAAAACCTCGCCCCCAATCAGCTCCTCTTCGTCAAAGAAGGCGCCGGCCTCCTCCGCTCCTTGCCCTTCGCCAAGCATGGGACGTAACGCCACCTTGTTTACGCGTCTGCAATAGCTTCTAAGACTATGCTCGACCGACGGGCCGTATATCTTGTCTACTGGGCACATGGAGAATCGGCAGATCCTTTCGCGCCGAGACGGCGTCGCTATGTTCATTGCTGCAGGTCTTGGCGTGGGTTTTGGCTACCTCAGCATCCTTGCCGGCTATGGCTGGCTTATCGCTGCCGGGCCTTACTTGGTTCTGGTCATTCCCCTCGTCGTGACTTTTCTTGCGGACCAACGAAAGCTACTGGTCTGGCAGGCCTGTATCCTTTCACTTGTCCTCTATGTTCTCGCCTATGACTCGCGTCTGGGCTGGATGGGATGGAGCGTGACCCTAAAAGTGGCGTTCGTTTTCTGGGCAATAGGCACGATTTTTTCTTCGCCAGTTCCAGCTTCCATCTTTTTGCGTCGCTTCCGAGGACGAAGCAAATATGTTGCGGTCACAGCAGCCATTCTGTTCCTGGCCGCGCTTTGGACAGTGGTGTGGCGGGCCACCCGATAGGCAATTCGGTTGGTAGTGAGGACGCCGCGTTCGAGGGCTGCATCCGGTAGCGCGCGAAGTTAGGGCGTGGCCGCTGCTGCCTGGCCCTTGGCCTTCGCCAAGAAGCTGACCACGGTCGTGGTATCGAAGAGGAGGGGCGGCGCGCTAGGGCCATGCGTCAGTCTGGAGTGCACCCTCCGGGCAGGAGAGTTTCTTTGGGGGCTGAACCCCAGCCTGTGCCGCGCTCTACTGGATGGAACCGAAACCCCCGAACCCCAGTCAGCTTCGAGCCAGCTTGCGCTGCTTGGGGCTCGGCGGCTAAGGATTATCTCGTCAGCCTTTCGCCGGAATGGCGACCGGTTTCGCGAGCTTGAACGTGAGCTTGCTCCGAGCGGTTAGCAGGGTTACGTCCTTGTTCGCCTTGGCC
>QHYP01000157.1:2892-3666 GCA_003224195.1 Acidobacteriota bacterium
TCTCCAGCGGATAGGACTTCCCCCTGATGACGACCGAAGCGAGCGTCACCTTCAGTTCGTGCTTTTTGACCGCGACGATGCGGCCGGTTACGGGCGCACCCTTGGGAATCACGGTCTTCCCACCAACCTTAATCGTCGAGGTGAGGCTCCCCGCAAAGGTGTCACCGACCTTGTTCTTGTTGCTGGCGAGCGTTTGGCCTACCATCGCGCTGATCGCTGTGCCTTTCGGTACGGTGACCATCGCCGCTGCCGGCGGGGCTTTAATTGCTGCCGCAGTTCTTGCTGGATCGGCTCTCCTGGGAGTGCTGGCGGCTCCGTTGGTCGCCGTGTTCGAGCAACCCCCTACCGTCAAAACCGCTGCCAGGGCGAGCCACAGGCTCCGATGAACTTGAGAATTGAACATTTCACGCCTCCACAGGGGTACCCTTGGGGTGAATGGGCTGAGTTGGCTGGTTTGACCCCTTCCCCACTTACGAATCAGCCTCGAAACGCCGGGTATCCCTGCCTTCGGTTAAATCTTACAAAATCCGGTAGAGGGAGCCTCGCCATTTGCGGCGCGCGTTTCCTTCCCAGCGCTGGCCTATCGGCCAGTAACCCGCTCAAGGCACAGTCTTTGTTCAGCCCCCCAATTATCCATTGACAGACCGGTACTTCTGTGTTAACATACTGCTATCAGTTGAGCTCTTTCGGCGATATCCTCTGCGCCCGGCCGGCCCGGCGCACCCGCTCTTTGACAATCGAGCAACCGATGAGGTTGCGAGTCCCGAGGAACGC
>QHYP01000157.1:3763-6358 GCA_003224195.1 Acidobacteriota bacterium
CTAACTCCTTTAGAAACCATACTTACGAGCAGTCTCCGCCCACAACTCTTTTGTGATCAACGCATTGAAAAACGGCCCCGTAAGGATATGCCAACAAACGACTTATAAGTCCTTTCTGTGCATATTCTTACGTGAGGCAACACCCCTAAGTTCTTTGCTAGCACATCCTTACGAAAAACAAGGGGGGTGGGGGGAGGTCCGCTTTCCACAGCTTTTCCACAGCTCTTGCCCTTTCTTGCCCTTCACTTCTTCTCCGCCGCCGCGCCGTTTCCTTCTCTCAAGGTGTGAATCCTGTCCACCGCAAGGTTCCCGAACTTTTCCACCAGCCCGCTCGGCCAGCGCACGTCCACCCAATCAATCTTCGCCGTCGCGCCCAGGCCAAAGTGAACGCGCATATCGTTGTTGGAGATGTAGCTCGACCCGCTTCGCACTTCATCCACCAGCGTTCGCCCGCCCGCCTTCACGGTAATCCGCGCGCCGATGCCGTCGCGGTTCGATTTCATTCCGATTGTCCGAAACGCCACCCAATGATTGCCGTTCCGCACTTCGTTCACCAGCAAACTCGGCGGCGCGTTCATGTTGCTGACCACCGCGGAAAGTTGCCCTTCGTTCCGCAGATCGACGATTGCCAGCCCGCGCGACGAACTTACCGTCGTAATGCCCGGCCCCCCGTTGGCCGAAATGTCCGTGAACGTCCCGTCGCCGTTGTTGTGATACAGGATCCGCGGCTCCTGGAAACTGCTCCCCAGATGCTGGCTGTCCACCTCCGGGTAGACGTGCCCATTCACGAGCAGCAGGTCCGGCCAGCCGTCATTGTCGAAATCGAAAAACATCGTCCCCCAGCCGAGATACCGCGTGTGCAGGCCCAGGCCCGCGGCAAACGTCACGTCCTCAAAAATCCCTTTCCCCTTGTTGCTGTAAAGAGTGGACGTATCGTCGGAAAAATTCGTGCGGAAAATATCGAGGCGTCCGTCGCCGTTGAAATCCGCTACCGTCGAACCCATGCCCGCCTGCGCCCGCCCGTCTTCGTTGAACGCCGCTCCCGCCAGCACGGCCACATCGGTGAACGTTCCGTCGTGGTTGTTGTGGTAGAGGATGCTCGGCGTGCTGTCGCACGCGACGTAGATGTCCGGCCAGCCGTCATCGTCATAATCGAGCGTCGAAACGCTGAACGCGTAGTGCCCATCCGTTTGATCGATGTGCGCTTTCTTCGTCACGTCTTCAAACGTGCCGTCGCCCCGGTTGTGATACAGAGTGTTGCTCGTCCACGGCAGCCCGCGCGGGCCGCACATCACCGGCACTCCCTTCCAGATGCACGCCGCCCTCTCGCCCGGAGCCGGCGCCGTCTTGATGTCGAAGTCCACGTAGTTCGCCACCATCAGATCGAGCCGCCCGTCGCGGTCGTAATCCACAAACGCACACCCCGTCCCCCAGGCCTTGCCCGTTCCTGCTACCCCGGCCTTCTCGCTCACGTCGGAAAACTTTCCGTCGCCGTTGTTGCGGTACAGCACGTTCTTCCCGTAGTAGGTCACGTACAGATCTTCCCAGCCATCATTGTCGTAATCCCCCACGCACACTCCCTGGCCCCAGCCCGTATGCGTCAGACCCGCTTTCTGGGTCACGTCGGTAAACGTCCCGTCGTGATTGTTGTGGTAAAGGTGATTCGTGGGCGCTTCATCTGGCGGCAAGCCTTCGAGTGTTGTTCCGTTCACAATAAAAATGTCGGGCCAGCCGTCGTTGTCATAGTCGAAGATGGCCACGCCCGTTCCCGTCGTCTCGATGATGTATTTTTTCGTGTTCACGCCGCCGAAGACGTTTTTCATGTGCAGCCCCGCCTTCTCCGCAATGTCCACGAACTGCGCCATCGGTTTTGCTGCTGGCTTCGGCGGCTCGCGCGGCGCGCAAACGAGGGCAAGGGAAAGAAAAAAAGGGAAAGCTCGTTGCAGCCGGAAACCTGCGGCGGCCGGAAGGCGCTCAGAGAGAAGGCCCAATATCGTTGTCCTCTATGGAAGCATTTTCGATATTAGGTTTCAGCATCGATTGGGTCAAGGCGGCTTCGACCGGCCAATGTGCCTGCCAGTCAGATGGTAATATTTTCCTGCGATGACTTTCAGTAATTTGCAAGTGCTTGCCCAAATGTGGAAGCACAAATGTCTGACACGGCGAGCGCCTTTCGTTCTGCTTCTTCTTTTTTCTCCGCTTCTCGCTGCGGCGCAGAGCGGTGTTGACGCGAAAGTTTCGACGCAAGCTGCCGGTCTCTACTCGGAAGGGATGCAGGCACTCCAACGGGGCGACCTGATTTCTGCGCGCTCATCATTTGAGAAGGTCGTTCGGTTGGCTCCGCGCAGCCCGGAGGGCCACAACTCGCTCGGCTGGGTGCTTCTCGCTGAGGGAGAGATCGACTCCGCCATCTCACAGTTTCGGACCGCTCTTCGCCTGAATCCTGGATTCGTCCAGGCGCACATCAATCTCTCAAACGCCTTCTCGCGCAAGGGGGACGCCGAGGCCGCCGTGCGCGAAGCCCGCGAGGCGGTCCGTCTGGCTCCGCAGGACTCGGAAGCGCATCGCACGCTGGGCCGGGCGCTGGGCTTCCGC
>QHYP01000157.1:6423-15362 GCA_003224195.1 Acidobacteriota bacterium
TGCTCGCGCAGCAATCCCGCAACGAGGAAGCCGCAAAAGAATTTTCTGAAGCGCTCCGCCTCGAGCCCGATTTGGCCTCAGCGCATTTTCATCTCGGGGTTGTCCGCCTCCAGCAGAAATCCCTTGATGAAGCTGTTTCTCATCTCCAGGCCGCCGTCCGCCTTTCATCCGAAAACGCGCAGGCTCATTTCTATCTCGGCCAAGCGCTCGAACAGAAAGCTGACGTCAACGCCGCCATCCGCGAATACGCCGCCTGCGTCAAACTGCGGCCCGATCTCGTTGACGCTCAAACCCGGCTGGGTCTGCTCCAGCAGCGGGCCGAAAACGTCGAGGAAGCGGTCACAGCTTTCCGGCAGGTCGCGAAACTCCAGCCGCAAAATCCGGAAGGGCACAACAATCTCGGCCTGGCGTTGCTTCAATTCGGCGACGCGCCCGGCGCCATCGCCGAATTCCAGTCGGCGTTGCGTTTGCAACCCGGAGACACCGGTTACGAGGGCAACCTCGGCGTCGCTTTTCTCCAAAGAGCGGATTTCGACTCCGCCATCGCCCAGTTCCAATCGGCTCTGAAGAAAACACCCAATGACGCCACGCTCCATTACGACCTGGGCCTGGCTCTCAAACTGAAAGACAAGTTGACGGACGCGTTGGCCGAGCTGCGCCGCGCGGAGGAGCTCGACCCCGCGCAGCCCGACGTGCATTACACGCTCGGCGTAACTCTCTGGCAGCAGGGCGAGTTCGACCCTGCCGCGGAGGAACTCCGCGCGGCGATCCGCGCCAAGCCCGATTACGCCGAGGCCTACTACACCCTGGGCACCGTTCTAAAGCAGCAGAGTAAGTTGCAGGAATCCGCCGAAGCGCTCCGCGAAGCCATCCGTCTGCAGCCTGACTTCGCCGGCGCTCACACAACACTAAGCGCCGTTCTCCGCCAGCTCGGCGATACCGCAGGCGCCGCCGCAGAGGCCCGCGCGGGCCTCGAAATCAGCAAGCGAAAAACGGATCAGCAAGCCGCTACCTTCGCCACCAATTCCGGCAAGAGACTCCTGAACGCAGGGGACCTCGAAGGCGCCATCTCACAATTCCGCTCCGCCATCAACTCCATGCCGGACTACGCCCCGGCACACTTCCAGCTCGCTCTCGCACTCCAGCGAAAAGGCGAAACAGCCGAGGCGGCAAGAGAATTCCGCAAGGCGGCCGAGCTTGACAGCCGATTCCAGCCGCCGCCGAGGTAAGGAAGGACAAGACGATCTTTAGGAGGCCCCTTTTCGCAAAGCCACCAATTGGGTTTCCACCGGTACGCCGCGAGTGACCTTGACCTGCAGCACGGCTTCGTACGGCTTCAGCTCGCCAGTGTCGGAGACCGAGAGCCGCAGCAGCAGTTTTTCGATCGAATCCTGCCGGCAGACGTACTCGACGGCTGCCTGTGTCCCGATTGTCGTAGTGCCTGCAAGAATCAGCACGGACTGCGCCGGGTTCAATCCGCGGATAAGAGCCACAACGGCGTAGTCTTCTGTCAGCGGCTCGCCTGAAGGAGTCGCCAGAAACTGCTTCGGTTCGTCCGGTTGCGGATGCACGTTCACGATCTCCAGATCGCCTTTGCGCCGGCCGGAAACCACGCGCTGAAAAACGAACTCCTGCGTACCTGGAATTTCCAGCAGCGTGAGGTTTTCCGATGGCGAGCCGATGAAAATCAGGTTGTTGTTCTTGGCGTCGTCCAGGGAGAAGAGGCTGCCGCGTTTTACGCGAATCCGATGATGGAGAAGCCCGAAGACGTGATCGAGTTCGTGAATCGCCAAGACCTCACCCACGCCCGTGTAATGATCCAGAATGGCGTTCCGGGAGTCGTGAGCCGCTTCGTAATAGCGCATCCCCGTCTCGGGACGCCCGATAAATGCCGCATTGCTGAAGATCACCCAGGGCTCTTCCGGCCCCGACACAAACCGCTTCCAGAAGACATGAAACGCCGCCGGTGCCGTGTCCTCGTGGCCGGCCGCGCCCACTTCCGCCGTGTTCCGAGCCACGAGCAGCACCACGATCGCCGCCACCGCGCAGGCTAACAGAACTGCAAGTGCCCCCGCCGCGATCATCCACCTGCGGGAACCGGACCGTTCGAAGCCTTCGTCTCTTTCGATTTCACGCCTCGGGCCGTGAGTCCTCCCGACCGGCGCCCCCCGATGGTGAAACGATAACGCGTACGCGCCTTTGGGCAATTCCACCACAATCGTGTCTTCCGCCCCGTTGGACGCGTAATACTCCGCCAACTTCACTCGCAGGCGTCCCGCTTGCACCCGGACCGTCGAATCCAATTGCGGATCGAAGTTTGAGGGTCTCCCGAAAACCTCCGTCGCGATTTGATACTCTTTCAGAGTTGACCCGGGATGTTCTACGGCGTGTTTCGCCAAATAGCGGAGGAGTTTGCAGAGAGATTCCGACCCATGGAGGGCATGGCTACCGACGAGACGTTCGATCTGCCCGAGAAATTGCTCCCGCTCGGTCATACAGCCCCCGCGACAGTCATTTAACAGGAGAGTAACAAGCAGTTCATCTCCTTGCAAGTCTTGAGTTTATTTTTTGTAACCGTATCAAACCTGCGGAAACTTCCCTCCGGGGCTAATAGTTTCATATTAGGTCGCTAAACATACCCCGGTCAGCCTTTCTCGATCGGTGGCGATACGTGTATCGCTAACCGTAACGGTGCACGGGGTCTAGGCCGTTGACCGCTCTGCGGTGACACATGAAGAAGCTCCCGCGGGGCGCGCGGGTGGGACCAAGTCAGTCTCGCTTTCGGGGGATGGCCTATGAAACTCGGGCGTCATTTCGGCGGGGGGCTCACCTTCCAGCGCGGTGCAGTCTGCTCAGCTTACACAACCTTTCTCAGTCTTTCGTTGCGCATTTCCCTTGGAGCTTAGGCGCTTTGTTCTTTTTCGGGGGTGCTGGCAGTGTTGGGGGAGAAATTGAATCATTCTCGTGGAGGGTCAAGATGACGAGACGGTCAGTATGGGGTGTTATCGCTGTTCTCGCATTACTTTTTTGTGTTCTTACGCCGAAAGCTTCCGCACAAGCAGTTTATGGAAGCGTGTTTGGCACAGTCACCGACCCGCAAGGGGCCGCGGTTGTGGGCGCCAAAGTCACTGTAACTTCGGTGGGCAAAGGCCTTAGCACCGAAACGACAACGAACGAGAGTGGCAACTATACCGTTACTCACCTGATCCCCGACGCGTATCGAGTAAAGTTCGAAGCTGCGGGATTCAAGTCGTACGACGTACCGAGCGTGCAGGTTTCCGCGGACGCGGCCGTGCGATTGGATCCGCAACTGCAAGTAGGGGCTGTCACGCAGAGCGTCGAAGTCACCTCGGAGGTTCCGCAGCTTAAGACGGATCGCGCGGATGTTGCGATTGAATTCAACGAAAAATATGTCGAAAATCTTCCCATCCTTAACCGCAACTTCACGAACTTCGAGTTGCTCTCCCCCGGGACGCAGAAGCTCGTCGGTTGGAGTCACGCCGCCACAGAAAACCCGCAAGGTGGCCAGCAAATTTTCGTCAATGGCCAGCACTTCAGCGGCACGGCCTTTGAGTTGGACGGGACAGACAACCAAGACCCGATTCTCGGGATTATCGTCGTCAATCCGAACCTCGACGCCATCCAAGAATCCAAGATCGCATTACAAAATTACGATGCCGAGTTCGGCAAGGCTGTCGCGGGTGTCGTGACCGTGCAGACCAAATCGGGCACGAACGAAATTCATGGCAGCGGTTTTTATGACTATCGCGGAGACGGCCAACAGGCTCGCGATCCGTTCAAGAATGCGACAAAGGACGCAGTCACTGGTAGGTTTCTGCCGCATGCCAGCTTCAAAGCGTTTGGCGGGGCTGCCGGCGGCCCGATCATTAAGAATAAACTCTTCGCCTTCGGCGACTACCAGGGCACTCGCCAGGAGGGTGGCCTCAGCAACGGGCTCACTATCCCGACGGCGGAAGTGATCAGCACTTGCAACCCCGCGACGAACGCTACAAGCGCCACGCCAGGTTTCTGCGATCTGAGCCAGTATTTGGGTGCCGCCGGAATAAACGGTACCGGCAAAATATACGACCCGGCAACGGGTAACCCGAGTGACGGTTCGGGCCGCACGCAGTTCGCCGGAAACAGGATTCCCATTGGAAGGGTCTCTCCAGCGGCCGGGAAGATACTGGCCTTATTCCCTGCGCCGACTCCGGGCAGCGGAGTGATTAATAACTTCGTCGGTTCGGGCTCTGGACCGTACAACCAAAACAGCTTCGATACGCGCATCGACTACAGCGCCCCGCGCGGCTTCACTATCTTTGGGCGTTTCAGCCTGGACTACTTCTCGCTCTCCGGCAAAGGATCGCTTGGGGTCCTTGGCGGGCCAGGTTTTGGACCGGGAGGCTTGAACGGACAGTCCACGGTACACAACTATAGCTTGGCTACTGGTTTTGACAAGGCGGTCGGGACAAAGTGGCTGACCGACGTACGGTTCGGCTGGTTCCGGTATAACCCGCAGACAGCGTACTCCGACTCAAGCACAACACCGATGATTACATTGTTTGGCATACCATGTTTGAACGGCACCAGCACCGCACCGGGAACAAACTGCGCTCAAGGAGTTGCTGGTGCGCCAACGACCGGCGGTTTGTCCCGATTCCACTTCAGCGGAAATGGTATGAGAAATGGCACCTTCGGCAACGTAGCCGGGGCTGATTCCGGGTCTTTCGGTGACGGTTTGAACGTTGGCCGTTGCAACTGCCCGCTCACGGAAAAAGAAGATCAGTTCCAGGTGGTTAACAACTGGACGCGAATCCTAGGGAACCACCAGATCAAGTTCGGAGCGGACATTCGCTATGCGAAGAACCTTCGAGTGCCGAGCGATGCCAACCGTACTGGTGAACTAAACTTCGATTCTGGGGACACCTCGCTCGCTGGCAACGACGGTCTTGACCTTGCTACCTTCCTTCTCGGCGATGTGACCAGCTTCAATCGCTTTGTGAGCACGAGCCTCAATGCCGCCGAGCGTCAGAAGCGCTGGTTTTTCTACGGACAGGACACTTGGCGAGTCACCACGAAGTTCAGCTTCAACTATGGGCTTCGCTGGGAAATCTATTTTCCGGAAACCGTCAATGGCAAGGGAAACGGAGGGTTTGCCAACATTGACCAAGGCATTATTCGCGTGGCTGGCTTCGGAAATACCAGCCTCAACGGCAACACTGCCAACACCTACAAGGCGTTCGCGCCTCGGATTGGAATTGCCTACCAATATGATTCCAAAACTGTTGTGCGCCTCGGCTATGGCCGCAGCTTTGACATCGGTGTGTTTGGTTCCAACTTCGGCCACGTGGTGACGCAAAATCTGCCGGTTCTCGCCAACCAGGACCTCTCGGATTCCAGCGTCAATGGCGGCACGAACGATCGCAGCGCGGTCTTCACTCTCGGGTGCGGCCCCACACCAACTGCGTATTGTTCTGGTCTCACCCTGGGACCGTCGTCGCTGCCGCCCATCGCGATTCCCGCGGACGGCATCTTGCCGCTACGTGGACCGCAAAACGCGGTTGATCCGCGTGTGCGACCGCGCAGACAACGGTTGCCCACCCTGGATGCTTGGAACGTAACACTCCAGCGGCAGGTCACTGCGACGATGAACATCGAAGTGGCCTACATCGGCAACAAGGGCAGCCACACCTTCGCTGGCAACGGTCCAGCCTACAACGCGAACCAGGCTGGCGTCGGTCCGGGTACTGATCCGTTCAAGTGCCTTGCTCCTGGGGCGGTGGGAAATCCCAGCGCAACTCAGTTCTATTGCACGCCGAGCGGATTCAGAGCTCCTACAACAAATCCGGCCAACTTCAGGAGACGCTTTTTCCTCAACGGCGTGCCTGCGTTCACCTATCCGAATTTCCCGGGCGTCACGTGCTGCTCCAGCGACATTGGCAACTATTTCGGCAATGATGCCAGCACGCACTACGACGCGCTACAAGTAAAAGTTGAGAAGCGCTTCAGCCAGGGCCTGCAGTTCCTCGGGCACTACACTTACTCCCACGCGTTCAATTACGACGGCGATTACTTCTCCGTCGATCCGAAGTTCGCTTATGGTCCGGACGATTTCAACCGCAAGCACGTCTTCGTCGTCAGCACCGTGTACGAGTTGCCCTTTGGCAAAGGCAAGAAGTATATGGGTAACGTTAGCCGCGGTATGGATCTTGTGATCGGCGGCTGGCAAATTTCGAACACTTCGAACTGGAGCGGCGGTTTGCCGTTTACCCCGACCATCGGTGAATGTGGCAACATCAAGGATGCAGGACCGTGCCGCCCGGATCTCCTGCCGGGACAGTCGCTTAGCACCGGCCTCCACCGCACTGGCGGCGTCCTCACTTGGTTCACGCCCGTTGCCCAATTCAACCAAGCGACGCTTTCGAACACCGACCTGACCGGGCAAGACACTTGTGCGCTTGCACGGCCCACTGCCGGAGCATTCGCTCTTCCGGCTTGTGGCCACATCGGTAACGCGCTGCGGAACTCGCTGCGCGGCCCTCATGCGTTTTTCTCCGACATGTCGCTCTCTAAGAACTTTTCGATCACCGAAAAGTACAAGGCGCAATTCCGCTTTGACGCCTACAACGTATTCAACCATCCGGTGCTCGGCTTCAGCTCGACGCAGGGCAACACCTGTATTGACTGCGCCGGCGCTGGTCAGATTGGCTCCATTGAAGCCGATGCTTCGCCGAACGCGCCGAACGGCATGCGACAGTTGCAGTTCGGCGTGCGCTTCATCTTCTGACCGGGACAGAGAAACCTACAGCCGAACGGGGAGCCCTCGCGGGCTCCCCGTTTTTTATGTTCTAATCTTCGCGGCGCTTTTCAGGGTTCCCGCCATAGAAAGATACGTTTGTTCTTCGCCTTCTGAAACCGTGAAGCGGTCAACGCTCTTTGTGACCGTCAAGCGGCCAACTTTCTTTGCGACCGCCAAGAAGTCGACAACCCTCATGACGGCCAGCCTCCTGGCCCGTTCGGGTCGCGCGCGCCAGCAGAACGACCCAGGCAAATAGACAAACTTCTCCACCCACAGTAAGATTTTGGGCGTCAGAGCGAAAGATACAGTCATGTATCGCGCTACCCTTACCTCGCAGCCACGGGCTATCCGTGTAAGTCTTATGGCCACAGCGCTACTTCTCTTGGCGTTGTCCACTTCGGGCGCCGCCCAAAAGACGGCGCTGCATCTTGACGGCACCCCGGCAGATCCATTTCTGGCCGCTTCGGGAAAACCCGTTGTGCTCGTCTTCGTGCGCGCGGACTGCCCTATCTCCAACCGTTACGCGCCGCTGATTCAGCGAATCAGCTCGCAATACGCAGCGAAGGTAACCTTCTGGCTTGTCTATCCGAGCAGGACTGCTTCGGCGGGAAAAATTCGCCAACATGAATTCCAGTATGGCTATAAACTCCCTGCGCTGCGCGATCCACAACACGTGCTCGTCGCTCAGGCGAAAGTCCAGGTCACGCCGGAAGCGGCCGTCTTCGACGCCAGTCGCCGCCTGCTCTATCACGGCCGTATCGATAACATGTACGAAGACTTTGGGCGCGCCCGCCGCGCCGCCACGACCCACGAACTCGACGATGCCATCCAAGCCGTTCTCAGCGGGAAAACTCCGCCGCCCAATACGCCTGGCGTGGGGTGCTTCATCTCGGACCTCCAATGACTTCTTCGTGCCGAACAGTCGTTGCATGCGTACTCGGATTCAGCTACACGGCCGCCGCGCTCATAACCGGGCAAAACGGCGCCGCTGTGCACCCTTCCGCGCCGGTCGAGCACCAGATCACCTTCAATCGCGATATCGCTCCCATCCTTTTTCATTACTGTGCCGCCTGCCACCACACCGGCGAAGCCGGCCCTTTCCCGCTGCTTACGTACGCAGACGCGAAGGCTCGCGCTCGTCAGATCGCGGCGGTAACTTCGAAGCGCTTCATGCCCCCGTGGCTGCCGGCGCCGCAAGAGTTGAAGTTTGCCGACGAACTACGGCTATCCGACGGACAGATTGCGGTCATTCAAGAGTGGGTCGAGCAGGGGGCGGTCGAGGGCGCTCCCGCCGATCTTCCTCCCGCCCCTCGATTTGTCCCAGGCTGGCAGCTTGGCCGGCCGGATAAGATCATCGAAGCGGAAAAACCGTACACTCTCAGCGCTAGCGGCTCCGACATGTATTGGAATTTCATCTTTCGAACGCCCGTCGATCGCGCGCGCTGGCTAAGGGCCATCGAGATCCGCCCCGGCGATAAACGCGTCGTTCATCACGCGAACATTCTTGTGGATCGCGAGCAATCCGCTCGCCGTCAGGAGTCACAGCCGGGAGCGGGTTTCGCCGGCATGGAGCTCAAAATCGAATCAGAGACGTTTGATCCGGACAGCCATTTCCTGTTCTGGAAGCCCGGCACGGTGCCCAAGCCCGAGCCCGAAGGGATGTCTCTGCGCCTGGATAAAAACACCGACTTGGTCCTGAACATTCACTTGCAGCCTTCCGGCAAGCCGGACAAGATTCAGCCGAGTCTAGGTCTTTATTTCACCGACAAGCCCGCAACCCTCTTCCCTCTGTTGCTCCAATTGGAAAACGACCGGCAACTCGACATCCCTCCCGGCGAAAAACATTTTGTCGTCACGGATGAATTTACGCTTCCGGTAGATGTGGATCTGCTCGCGATCTATCCGCACGCGCACTATCTCGGCAAGGACCTGCTCGCTCTCGCAACTCTTCCCGGGGGCTCCGCAAAAACGCTCATTCACATCCCGCAATGGGATCTGAACTGGCAGGCTGTCTACCGCTACGCGGCTCCCGTGCCGTTGCCCAAGAGAAGCACGATCTCCATGCAATATACGTACGACAACTCCAGCGAAAACCTCGCCAACCCAAACGACCCTCCACGCCGCGTCGTGGCCGGGAATC
>QHYP01000158.1 GCA_003224195.1 Acidobacteriota bacterium
TTTGAAGCTGGTTTTGACGGCACTTACGTCGTAGGTCCCGATGGGCAAATTTAGAATCTCGAATGAACCGTCGGCGTCCGTTTGGGTTGACTTCGAGATGCGAGTCTCTGTGTTCGTGGCCGTGATCGTCACCCCAGGGACAGTAGCCCCCGTAGAGTCCGTCACAGTGCCGCGGATGCGAGCGTAGAGCTCATCTGCCGCAACCGGTCGAGCCGACAGGAACCCAAACGCGGCGCCGGAGAGAAGAGATAGTAAGAAGTAGAACAACAAGGAAGGAGAAGAAAAGGTCTTGCCAAGGCGTGCAAAAGTCACTTCGCCACCTCCGCCAGTTTTTTGTGCCAAATCCCCAAACGCGGGCCCTAGTAAGATGGTTTTTAGCAATTTGCTGGCCAAGCCTTCATATGGCTTATATCAGTGCGTGAGCTGTATGTTTCTCTTTTTAGGGGATTTAGATACAGGCCGGAGCTCGTGTTGGAGGCTGCCGGACTAAGGGCTTCAGTTTTTGGGAAAATATCCGACACTTAATACAGGATTTGGAATCGCGCGAGAATGAGCTTTGCAAGATGATTCTCGACGGCCAGCTTGTCTATTAGCGGGCGAGGGAGCCAGGACAACGGTCCTTTGACAGTCCAGAAAACGTTCGTCCGGGCGCTGCTCGGCCTATTGGCTACTCTCGGGTTCCTCGCGTTCGCCGCGCCACCAACTGCCGCCCAAGTGGATGTTCGCGGACATATCCTGCTCCCTGATGGCAACTTGCCGAGCAACCCCCTCCGCTTTTACCTCGCGGGCGATGATGGGCGCGTGAACGAGTACCGCCACACAGACTCGAACGGCCGCTTCATTCTCGAGCGCCTCAACAATCGAATCAGCTACACGATGACCGTGGACGCCGACGGTCAGAGCTTCGCGACCACGCACTATTGCCCGCACATAAGAGTTGAAGGCCAAACGCTGGTAGCCCTTCCTTGCTCTCCGTGCAGCATATCTGTGCCACCCTGCAAAACGGCCACGATTGCTCTTGTGTCCTGCTAGCGCCCCTGTGTAACTTATTTGCGACACAAAACAGGGACTATGGACTTCGACCAGCTCACGACATTCGTTCAGGTGGCCAAGCTCGGCAGCTTCTCTCGCGCCGGCCAAAAGGTTTTCCGCTCGCAATCGGCGGTCAGCGCGCAAATTCGCCAGCTCGAGCAGGCCTACGGCGCAAGGCTCCTCGACCGCACGGCCAAGTCGGTTCAACTTACGCCGGCCGGGGAAGTTCTCTTCGAATACGCGGAGCGCCTGCTCCGGCTGCGTGACGAGTCCGTGCAGGCCGTCGCGGACCGCAGTGACAGGGTGCAGGGCCCGGTCGTCTTCGGCGCCAACGAGGCTACGTGCCTCTACCTTCTGCCGGACATCTTTGCCGAATTTCAGCGCCGCTATCCATCTGTCCAGATCAGTATCTACCGGAACTTTAGCCACAAGATCTTGCAACGCCTGGAGGACGGCTCAATCGATGTCGGCATCGTGACGCTTCCAGTCAAATCGCCGAATCTCAGAGTCCATCCCGTTTTTCGCGACCGCTTGATGGTGATGGTTCACCCCAAGAATCCCCTTGCCGGGCGGTCTCGCGTCCCTCTGGCGCAGGTTGCCGAGCAGCCGCTCATCTTTCCCAAGACGGGCTATACGCGGCAGGTGCTCGACAAGCTGTTCCGTCCCTACCGCTCGCGCATTCACGTCACGATGGAGTTGCCGAGCGTCGGCATGATCAAACGCTTCGTTGCTGCCAACGCCGGAGTGTCGTTCATCAGCGAGCGTTTTGCGCGTGACTACGTGAAGGCGGGAGAGGTGAAACTGCTTTCCCTGGACGGTGTTGATCTGTGGCGCGAGCTGGGTCTCGTCTATCGCCGCGACCGCAGCCTGCCGCGCGCCGCGCAGGCGCTCATCTCCTTGATTCGTGAGCACCGCAAGACGGCGTCCGCTCCGGCGGATGGCTCCTCCGACTAGCACATTAACAAAGCCGCTGAAACCAGTCGTTCGTCCAGGAAAGGCAGAGTACGGGCGTCTGCGCCTACCGGAGTTGCTTTGATCTCGGCGCGTCTGCGTGAGCGGGATAGGTATCTGCGGCGCGGAAAGTGGCCCGCTCGCGGACGGTAAGCGTCCTCTCTTTTCCATTCTGCTCGAGCAGATAGACGCGATCCATCCCCTTCCAGGCGATGCTGGTTTCCGTTTTGGCAGGCAGATCCAGTGGCGTGTCTTTTCGCCAAACCGCTTCGTACGTGAGACCACCGACGTCCAATACATAAATCCAGCCGACGGGCCTGCTCACCGAACATGCGGCGCGGTAAGCGAAACCGTAGGCCGGTACCGGCACTCGAACGAGAAGAGGTTCTACTTTTTTCACGTCGGCTTTCTTCCACGCGCGTGACTTTTGTTTTTCTGGGACGGCCGGATGGAACTTCGTGTGATCTATCCACGCGCTTTCATACACGATCAGCGTCACGGGGTGTTCTCTTCCGTTGGGATCGAAGAGGTGGGCACGGTTCTTTTTATCGATGGCAAAACGAATGGAGGTTCGTTCGCCGGGTGACACATTCGGCCCCATGTTGCCAAGCATCTTGAGGATTTGCGTTCCGGTCTCGACCGTATAAATCCTTGCCTGAAGCGGGCCGCAGGCCTGATCGGAACGCTCAGACCGGCCCGTGTCCAATTCCTCCACGTCAGTGACGCGCCCCGTCTGGAAGACAAGCGTGTCCGCTGCGGCCGGCGGGAGAATCAGGACCGATGAACACTGGAGTAGCAGTATGGCAATGCTGATTCGGAGAGGTGGCAGCACGTTGGTGGCTCCTGGAATGGGGATGAGTGGGCAACTCCGCGGGTTGCCTCCGGCCGCGAAACTTTTGCGCGAAGCGCGGGTTATTGCGTGAAGCTGGTGCTGGCGACGCCGCTCAGTGGGCCGAAAAATCCAGGCTGGCGATTGCCCGCGCGATGACATTTTCCTGGATTTGGATCAGGTCGGAGTCGGCGTAGGTGACGCCGAGCACCGTAAAAATGTCTTTACCTCGCGCAATGACCACCAGACTTCCGGACCAATCGTGCTCTTCCGCCCTCCCGCGATAGTGGTACTCAATCGCGGGCATCCCGCCCACCTGCGTTTTCTTCTGCTCCAGCCGCCGGTAATTCTCGTAAGCTTCCTTCAGGCGCTGCTCGACGTTTTTCGCGGCTGCCTCGAGTGAATCCTTCGTCTCTTCGCGGCCGATGACCAGGAGTGTGGATTCGCTGGACGTGCCCAGCGCCACAATCGCGTTGGGAAGAGCATTCCGCGCGTCCTCGATCAGGTTCCAGCTCGGCGCCTTGTACATCCGAAAGCCGTTCGTGTAGTTGATGTACGTGTTGCCTTGAACTTCTTCGCGATTCGGTGGTGGCTCGGGCGCCTTCGGTTGAGCGGCAGGAGTTGCGGGCTGCGCCGCCGAAGCTGTCGTAGCCGGCAGGTTGCCCGGTTTGTTTGCGGGAGCGGTTGCAGTGGCCGTCGCCGTCGCTGCCGACTTCAAATCCATTGCCGCTCTATCTCCCTTGTTTGGAGCCGCGGCGGCAGGCGCCGTGGCCGGAGAGGCAGGTTCCTTCGCGGCCTCCAGTTTCTCGGTTGCTTTCGCAGGCTCGATGGCCGGCTTCCCGGTTTTCGGTTCTGCTTCTTTTTTCACGGCTGGCTTTGGCTCAGGCTTTGGTGACGTCGGAATGATCTCCGCAATTTTGTCTTTTTCGACGAGGACATAGCCAAACTCGGTCTTCACTTTGAACATGTTGTCCTCGTACGCCACGATCGTGCCGTAGAGTTTTTTTCCGTCCTTCAGACGGATCTCGTCGGCGGCGGCGGGAATCGCCAGCGCGCACACGGCGAGGAAAAGGAGGCCGCGCTTTCGGGGAATACCCATGTTTCGAGTATGGCGCGAGCGCAGAAAGCTCGCAAGATTCATCCCCGCGGCGGTGCCCGGCGAGCTACCTCGATGAGGAGCGCGGCCAGCCGGCTCGCCACGCGGTCGAGTTCTGCGATGGCCGCGCTCAGCCGCGCGCGCATCTCGTCAGGCAGGCGGGCATGCGTTTGTTCCGCGGCCAGCGCTTCGGCGATCACGCGAAGCTGCTTCCGATGCCTCGGGTTCAACCGCTCCCAAAGCCGCTTCCCCGCGTTCTGCTCCCGTCCGAGCCACTGCTCGCCCGTGCCTTCGGGACGCCCCGCTTCCGGCTCCACATTTCGCTCTGCGTCTTGTGTTTTCGCTCGTATCACGAGTCGCTCATCCCGCTTTCAGCGGCGCCAATGTATCGCAATTGATCTGCCCGTCGATTTCCACGCGTCCGGAAACTCGCAGCGCCCGCGTCTCATACACCAGCCCGCCGTAGCGCTCGTAGGCTTCGGGGAAGAGCACCGCTTCATACACGCCGCGCTGGTCCTCCAGCGTGACGAACATCATGTTGCGGTAGTTTTTCGTGCCCACGTGCCGGTAGGTCACCACCCAGCCGCACAGCGCTACGCGCCTGCCGCGCAGCTTTTCCAGCTCGTCGCTCCATACCTCGCCGTTTCGCGGCAAATCATCGAGGGGGTGCCCGCTGACGCAGACTTCCAGAATCTCCCGCTCGTACGCGAGCTTCTGCTTCTGCGTGTACGCCGGCGCGTAGGGTGGCACAGGCACTCCTGCCTGCCCGCCGTGGCGGGCCTGTGCTCTCCCCGCATCTGGAAATAATGTTTCTGTCATCGCACTCCTCCTGAGCGGGGTCGAAGGGCCTGCTCGAAGCTCGCCGTTGCCGGCCTGCAGCAGATTCCACTCCCAAAGCAGCGCCGGCCGCGTCTGGGTTGAGACGTCATCGAACGCGCCGCATTTGATGAGCGTCTCGATTTCGTCGCGCTCGACCGGCACTCGCCGCAGAAAATCCTCAAGCGAGCCAAACGCGCCATGCGCTTCGCGCTCGCGCACAATCGCAGCCATCGTCTCGATCCGCAGGCCTTTCACCTGCATCAAGCCGACACGCAGCGCCTGCCCCGATTTCATCGGGGCGCGTTTATCGTTTGCCGCGAGCTCGGTCGTGTATTCCATCCGCGAATGGTTCACCGACGGCAACCGCACTTCGATTCCCCAGCGTTTTGCTTCCTCGACGTATGCTGAAACGTGATAAAACCCCGCGCCCGCGCTGCACATCGCCGCGAGAAATTCCGCCGGATGATGCGTCTTCAGATAAGCCATGCGGTACGAAATGTCCGCGTAGGTCGCCGCATGCGCCTTGCAAAAGCCGAATCCCGCGAATTTCTCGACCATCATCCAGGTCTCTTCGCGCGCTGCTCCTTTAAGGCCCATCTGCTCCGCAGCTTTCAAAAATTTTCCACGTAATCGGTTACGATCCCGCTCCCCCGAATATTTGGCCGACGACCTTCGCACCAAATCCGCCTCCGCCAGTGACATGCTGCCAACCGTTTGCGCAATCTGCATTACCTGTTCCTGATAAATGCATACGCCCAGCGTGTCGCCGAGAATTTCCTTGAGTGCCGGATGCGCGTGTTCGACTTTTTCCTGCCCGCGCAACCGCTTCAAGAACAACTCTTTCGATCCATATTCTGCTGCCCCGGGCCGGACGAGCGCCAGAGCTTGCGCTACTTCCTCGAGCGTTCGCGCCTTCATCGTCCGTAAGAGGCCGCGCATTGCCGGCGACTCAATCTGAAAAATTCCCATGGTGCGGCCCTGTGCAAGCACCTCGCACGTCGCCGGGTCGTTTTCCGGAATTGCATCGAAATCGATCTCGCGTGGCTGCGGGCATGGCGTCGCGCCATCCGGCGCGATCTGCATTTCGCTTGCGCTGTTTGTCATGGTCCTTTCAATGTTGTCCAGCGCCAGCGACATCGTCGTCAGCCCGCGCTGCCCCAGCAAATCCATCTTGATAAGGCCGAGCGCCTCGACGGCGTTCATGTCGTACTGCGTCACGACGATTCCTTTCGCTGCGCGCTCGAGCGGCACGAGCTGCGTCAGCGGCCGCGCCGAAATCACCGTCCCGCACGGATGAATCCCCAGGTGCCGCGGCAGATCGTCCAGCCGCAGCGCCACTTGCAGGATCGTCTTCCACGGCTCGTCGTTTATCGGCAGTGAGCGGCACTCCGGCAATCCGCGAATCGCCGAGAGAATTTCGCGTACCGGCCGGTGCGGCAGACGCCGCGTGAAATGATTCACTTCGCCGGGGGGCACGCCGAACACTTTGGCGATTTCGCGGATCGCCAGCCGCGCGTGCATGGTGATAAAACTTCCGATCATTGCCACATGCTCCGCGCCCCAGCGCTTGTACACGTAATCGAGCATCTCGTCGCGCCGCGCGCCGCAGATGTCGATGTCAATGTCCGGGCAATCGCCGCGCTGCTCGTTCAGGAAGCGCTCGAAGTAAAGCCCCCAGCGCAGCGGGCACACGCGCGAAATCCCCAGGCAATACGTCACTATCGAACTCGCCGCCGAGCCGCGCGCCACCGCCGGAATCCCGCGCCGCCGCGCTTCTTCGACGATGTCCCACACGAGCAGGAAAAATGGCGCCAAGTTGCGCTTCTCGATCACTTCGAGCTCGTGCGTCAGCCGCGCAAGCACCTCCGGCCGCAAAGGCCGATAGCGCCGCAGCGCACCCTCGAAACTCAGCTTCCACAAATACGAAAACGGCGTCTCGCCCTCCGGCACGGGAAATTCCGGAAAGATCAGCTTGCCCAGCTCGAGCTGGAGGTTGCAGCGCGCGGCAATCTCGAGCGTCGCGCGCACGGCTTCCGGATGATCGGCGAAGAGCCGCTCCATTTCCGCCGCCGGCTTGAACCACGCTTCGCGGCTCGTGATTTCGGGGGGCGCGACGGTCGTCAGCAGCCCGCCGGTGCGGATCGCGTTCAGCGCGCGATGGTGCAGATGCTCTTCGGGCCGCGGAAAATGCGCGTTGTTCGTCGCCACGAGCGGCACGCCCAGCTCGCGCCCGAGCCGCGCTGCTTCGCGCAACGCGCGCCGGTCCCCCGGCGAAAGAAGCTGCGCCTCCAGATAGAGCCGCTCCCCAAAAATCTCCTTCAGCCGCGCAATCCATTCTTTTCCATTTGTAGGGGCGCAGCATGCTGCGCCCCTACGGTTGCTCGCATTCGACGACTCGCTTGGCGTCCAGCACAGCGCGATCACCCCTTTGTTGTGTTCCGCCAAGTCCTCGATTGTCAGCGGCTCTCCTTCGTCTTTCGCCGCAACAATTGCGCCTTCCTCTTCTTCTGCCGCGGTGTCTTGCGCCGTCGCACGATTCCGCGCTGCCCCAGCCGTGCCTTCTTGCTCTGCGCCATTTCGGCCGATCTGCCGCCGCGTTACCAGCCGGCACAAGTTGCTGTAGCCCTCCGCATCCGCTGCCAGCAGCACCATCGGCAGGTCATGTTTTTTTTCCTCATGCCGAGCGGAGGTTCGATGGTTTTCGTTGGCCCGCAATCTGGGAATCTCTCCCGCATCGCCGCTTTGATCTCTTTCGACATCCACCGCCACTCCCACAATCGGTTTCACTCCCACCTCGTGCGCCGCCAGGTAAAACGGCACCGCGGCGTACATCCCGTTCGTATCCGTCAGCGCCACCGCCGGCATCTTCTGCTCGGCCGCCGCGGCGACCAGTTCCAGCGGCGACGCGACCCCCCTCAGAAACGAGTAGTGGCTGTGACAATGGAGATGAACAAACATCGTGGTTCGTGATCCGTGAAGAAAAGGGTTAGCGGCCAGTAAAGGCACGTGTAGCGTCGACCTTTAGGCCGGCATCTTTGGTTCTTTTTTCACTAAAGCAGGGTAGGGAACGAGAAGAAAAGTTCAGCCATCAGCTACCGCGACAAGCACGGCGTGGAAAGCACCAGTCCGGTCGGTTTTTCCGCGTAATGCTCGCGCAACTGTAAACCCTTGCCGTAAAACAGTGCGTTCCAGCCGAACCGCCCGCGCACCGCGTCCACGCCGCGATTCAGATACCACCGCCGGTTCGCCTCCCTATCGAACAGCTCGTTCTGCCGTCGGTCGGGCTCGAGATTCGTCACGCTCACGTTCACCAGCCGCACGGCCACGCGCCGCGTGAACAATTTTCCGAATAGCGCCATCGCCGCCACGAGCAGCGCGCGCTCGTCGTTTGTCGGCCGCAGCAGGCGTTCCGCGCGATGCGCCGAAAAATAGTCCGCATACCGCAGCCGCAAGCTGATCGTGCGCGCCTGCCGTCCGTGGAGGCGCAGCGTCGCGCCGATGCGCTCGCTCAAATACTCGATCAACCCGCCGAGAAACTCCGTGTCAATCGTGCCGCCCTCGATCGTCGTCTCCCGCGAAATGGACTTCGGCGCCGCCGTCAGCACCACCTCGCGTCCATCGAGCCCGCGCGCCCGCTCCCAAATCTGCCGGCCAATCGCTTCGCCAAACGCCGCCTCGAGCGCCGGCCGCGGCACCTGCCGCAATTGCCCGATCGTCGTGATCCCGCGCT
>QHYP01000159.1 GCA_003224195.1 Acidobacteriota bacterium
ATATTCGCGCAAGTTCGCTTCTGCCGCCATCCACCGCGCAAAGCGGTGTTCCACGGCGTCACCGGTGTCCGGAGCAGCGGCGCTATCCCCGCTGCCGGTCAGCAACCCTGCGTGGCCCGTGAAATGGTGCTCGAGGCCGAGGGTCGCTTCAAAATTCCCACTGACCGCCGCGACGCCCCCGTCAAATTCCGGGCCATAGCAGGCCAATTGCAATGGCGTCGGATTCATTTCCCACTTCATTCTTTCGGCATCGAACTCCCACAGATCCCAGTCCGCGGCGACAAAGTAGGCGGTATCCGCGTGCAGAAGTTGCGCGGCCAGCGCCACCACTTCCGCCGCCCCCATCCCTCGACCGCGCAATTCCCAGTCCGCCACCGGCGGCTCGGCGGGGTCAACGGATTGCACGAGAAGTTGCGTAAACTCCGCGGTGGAAGAAGACAGCGGCGCAGTCGCCAGGAAACGCACGAACTGTTCGATCAGTGTGGCTTCGGAAAAATTTCGCGTCCAGACGCGTAGATACGCTCGATTGGCCATCTGTGGATTATACGGGCGCGCCCGCAGGCAAGCGAACGGGACGGTTTGAGCCGCTGAGAGAAACGCAGTCTGGCGCGGGCGACAGCCAAGTCTTGAGGCATCCGGGTGAGATCCTCAGAGCCCGCTCCCCGCTGTTTTTGCGTTGACCGGCGGGAACGTTCCAGCGATCTCTTGCAGGCGCGTGCGCAGCGCATCGCCAATTCCGCCCAGAACCTGCCCAAAGGTTTCGCGCAGTTTTTCCTCAGCGGCTTGAGCGACGCTGTCCAGGACGTCACGAGATTGCCGGTCGAGCGTGGTAACGGCGGCGACCATCCAGGAATTCGACGCATTCTCCAAGCGCCCGCGGTATTGCTCGATCGCATCATCACTCGCTCTGCCGAAGAGCGCTCGCAGTTGCGTCTCGTGCTCTGCTCTTATCGCGCGCCACGATTCGAGCACCGGTTCGACCCCCGCCTGCACTTGCTCGTGCGCATCTCCGACGCCCGCCTCGACCACTCCCGCCATCGCAACGCGAAACCTCCGCAGAAAATCTTCTTGCTCCGCGGTCATCTGCACACCCAGCTCGTGCCGGAGCGCATCCGCCTGCACGCGGGACTCTTCCATCGTCTTGCGCACGTCCGCATCGAAGCCATCGAGTTCTTCCCGCGCATGGCGCTGAATCTCGTCGGTAAACGCGGCCGAAGTCGTTTCCGCCGCCTCAGCGAACAGCGCGCGCGCCCGCTCAAACGATTCCCGCACGGATTCTTCCAGCTGTCCCTGCGCGTGCTCCGTGAAGTTTCGGCTGTACCCGTCCAACTCCGCTGCAAATACGCTCGACACTTCGCCGGCCCGCTCGCGAAATTGCATCGCGGCCTGCTCGACACTCTTTTCGATCAGCTGCTGGAGTTGCGTCTGCGCCTTCTTCTCATACCACTCTGCCGATTTGAAAAGTTCCTCGACCGTGGCATGCTTCATCGCGCCTGCCCGCGCCTCAAAATCTTCCGTGTTGCGGGCCACTGCCGCCTGCGCCGATTCGTGGAACTCCTTTTGCATGCGCCCCCGATGCTCATGGAACCTTGTGAAAGCTTCCGCAAAGGCCTCCTCTGTTGTCCCGCGAATCCGGTCCTGCTGCAGGGTCACGGCCGCATCCAAAAGCGCGCGCCCGCCGGCAAGGCGTTGAACTGCTTCGTCGGCGCTCGTAATGTGCGGCTCGACGGCTGAGCGTATCTGCTCTTCAAACCTTCCGGCGGCGTCGCGGCCGGTCTCATCGAAAGCGGCGCGCACGCGCGTGAGGAGTTCCTCGGAGAGCGCTTCGGCGCGCGCGCGGAGTTCATCCCCACGTTGCGCAAGCAGGTTAATGAGATGCGACTGGAAATTTTCCAGCGCGGCTTTTTGGATTTCCCCTATCCGCGCCGCGAGCCCCTCTAGCTCTACCCTGGATGCCTCAACACCCATCTGCATTTCTTCTGCTCGCCGCAGGTCCGCGTTCAAACCCTCGCGCAGCGTTCCGATCCGAGCTTCGAGTTCGCGCTGAGCCGCAGCGGCAGCCTCCTGCATCGCCGCCTTTTGCCGAACTGCTTCTTCTTCCGCTTCTGCCTGCGTAGCGCGCGCTTGGTCTTTTAGCGACGCCGCGCTCCGTTCCATGCCGGCGGCAAGCATGCTCTCAATTCCTGCTCTCAATTGTTCTTCCGCCCCGTTCAGGCTCGCGGTCACCTTTTCCCGCCAGCTTGCCTCTGCAGTTGAAGACGCGGTCGCGAGCTGCCGGAGGTGTTCCTCGGCGGCGGTGGCCAGCAATTCGCGGGTCTTCTCTGCGGCTTCTTCCTGCCTACGCGCCCCTTCGTCAAGGGTCCGGGTGGCGGCCTCGGCCCGGGCGTCCAGTGCTGCTTCGGCCTGGCTCGCCGTGGCGCGCACCCTTTCTGCGGCTTCCTCAGCCGTTGCGCGGGCGCTGTCAAGAATTTCGGCAGCGTTGCGCAGCGATTCTTCCTGTGCCGCACCGTGGGCGCCGGCGTCGCGCAAAAGCTGCGCTTCCAAATCGCGCGTGAACTGCTCGAGTTGTGGCGCGAGCCACTTCGGTACCTCCAGCTGCAAGGCCTCGGCCGCCGCGCTGTGCGACGCCAGCGACCTCTCTTTCGCCTCCTGTTGGAGCGCCTCGATCAATCGCGCCACTTCCGTTGAAAGCTCCTCGCGTGCCGCAACGAATCGTGCCTCCCACTCCTGCCGCGCAGAGGTGAGCTCCGTTGTCACGGCGTGGGCAGCCGCCTCCCGCGCTGCCGTCTGGATCTGTTGCTTGGCGTCCGCGAGCAGCCGCGTCACTTGTCTCGCAAATTGCAGCGACACATCGGTGCTGGTCGGGGCGGGGAGGACATGAACGCCCTCGACCTGATTCTCCGCCGGGCGCTGAACTTCGACGGGTGGAGCCTGCGTTTCCGGCGCGAAAGGTTGCGCTTCTTCGCCCGGCGGCTGAATCGAAACATCCCCAGGGCGCGCTTCGGGAAACGCAAACCAGTCTTCGGGCGGAAACGCGATTCCCCACGCGTTGCCGGCTACCTCCAACTCGATTGCGACCTGGAAAAGTTGGCGCACCGTTCGCGGCCGCTGAATCCATGCCACTCTTCCTCGCACGGCGCGAGGCGCCTGGCCCGATTCGGGATGCGGAATCTCCAGCGAGATCCACATGTTTTTCAGCACGTAGTGTTTCGATTGATAGCGGCAGCCGTGGCAATTAATGATCAGCGTCGAGGTGCGTTCCTGAAACGGCCGGCCCAGCGCGTCCACACCTGTCACCACGAGCGGCACGGCCTGTACGATTCGTGTGCTACGGCGCTTTCTCAGTTCAGGGGTCATCTGTGGCGTGGTCTGCGGCACCATCTCACCGGATTCATCAAGGAGGTTACTTCCCTGTTCATCCATCGGTTCGGTCCGGATCCTTTGTCGGCTCTGCGGAAGCAACCTCAATTACGACTGTGGCGCCCGAGTCTGCCGGGATGTTTTCTTTTCGCGGTGTCCCGTCAGATACATCCACGTTTCATTCGCCACCCAAATCGGACCCACGAGGAAATAGATTGGTCCCCGGAAAAACGCCGGGTTGTTGCCCTCGATGCGGTGGCCGAGAAGCAACAGCACCCAGCCTCCCAAAAACAGGCCGATGCCCAGGAGCCATTTCATCAGGAAGAGCCCGACTATGCCGGCGAAAATCACCGGTATGCCCACTCCGTGCAACAGTTTATTCCAGGGAGACGAATGCTCGTGGTTGTACTGCGCCATGTAGTGCGCCAGACCTGCCATAGCGCACCTCCTTGCCAGGGGGACATTGTCCGCGGAAATTTCACTCTACAACGAAATACGCGCGATTGCTAGAGCCGCGGCGGCCTTTCGCTAAAATTTTTCACGAAACGTCCCTTTGCCGTCCTAGAACGGAGGTTGGAGAGGTACTACGCGTGCGCCTGCATTTCGTAAGAGGGAAGGATGGAGCGCAATGCTCGCTGCATTAGCACTCCGTCAGAGCTCTCGCCGGCCTTCCATGGCCTTCAGCATGGTCACTTCATCGGCGTATTCGAGGTCCGCGCCCACTGGGATGCCCACTCCGATCCGCGTCACCCGCACGCCCAGCGGTTTCAGCAGCTTGGACAGGTAGACAGCCGTAGCTTCGCCTTCCGCCGTCGGGTTGGTGGCAATGATGATTTCTTCCACCGCTCCGCCCTTCAGCCGCTCGATCAAACTCTTGATCTTGAGTTGTTCCGGACCGCGTCCCTGCAGCGGGGAAAGCGCTCCCCCCAGCACGTGGTAAAGTCCGTTGTAGGTCCGCGTTTTCTCGATGGCCAATATGTTGTGCGGCTCTTCAATCACACAGATTGTCTTGCGGCTCCGGTTCGCGCCCGTGCAATACAAGCACGGATCGGCGTCCGTGATGTTGTGGCACACGGAGCACTGGCGGATTTTTTCTTTGGCGTCGCGGATGGCGTCGGCCAGCGCCAGTGCGTCTTCCGGCGCCACTCGCAACAAATGGAACGCCAGCCGCTGCGCCGTCTTTTGCCCGATTCCCGGCAGGTGCTTCAGCTCTTCAATCAATCGCTCGATCGGTGCGGCGTAATCCGGCATGGAATTATCTGGAAAAAAATGTGAAGGACCGCGCTGCGCCGCGCCTGCTCGCGCCGCTCAAGGTGTCCACAGGTTTTTCTTGCAAGTTCAGAAAAGTCCGGGAATTTTAAGGCCCGCTAACCCCGGCAGGCCGCCGGCGAGATTCTTCATCTGATTGGCGAGTTCTTCGTCCACGCGGCGGGACGCCTCGTTGACGGCGGCGCGAATCAAGTCCTGCAGCATCTCCTGGTCTTTGCTCTTGAAGACGTCGGGTTCGACGTGCACGTCCACCACCTGCTTCTGCCCGTTCATCTTCACCGTCACCATGCCTCCACCGGCGGAGGCTTCCACGGTCACGGCGTTCACCTGCCGTTGCAGGTCCTCCTGCAATTGGCGGAACCGCGAAAGCATTTGCTGCAGGGCGCTGACTTCCATGGTTATTCCTCTTGCCGCCTCTTCACTTCGGAAATTTTTCCTCCAAAGCGTTGCAGCATCGCCCGCACCATCGGATCTTGCTCGAATTGCGCGCGCAACTCCTGCGCGCCAGTTGGCGTTCGCGAACTCCCCGCGGCTGCCGCAACCGCTCCACTTTCGAGTCTAACACAGACGCGAACTGGCCGGCCCAGCACTTTGCTCGAAGCGTCACGCACCTTCTCGAGTGTCTCGCGTCCCTCCAGTAACTCCGCGAACGCGCGGCTCTCCGGTTGAAAATACAAGCGCAACTCAGCGCCCTCCAGCTCCCATCTTCGCGCATGTTCGACCAGTTCGCTGGCAAATTTCTGCTGCGCCTCAATCATCGCCTTGATTTCCGCAACCTGCTCCGCTTCGATTCCGCTCGCGGCCGGCGCGGAAGCCGGGCGCTCCGCCACTTTTGCATTCACGGGCCTCGTCGGTTCCGGCGCATTCCCCTCGGCCGAAGCGCCCCGCTGTTTCCTGTCCGGTGCGGCAGATGGTTTTGCGTGCGGAGGTGCGCTTGCACCCGGCGCGGCCGCAGGCGTGCCGCCGCGCAGCTCTCCGAGCAATTCCTCGAGTGACCCAAGCCGCGACGCGTTCACGAGCCGCAGCAAGCCCATCTCGAGGTGGATGCGCGGATCGGGCCTGCGCCGCAGGTCATCATCGGTCTGCAACAAAATCTGGAAGTATCGCGTCAGGTCTTCTTCGGTAAAACGCGACGCCGCCTCCGTGATCCTCGGCCGCTGGTCCGGCGTCGCCGCGATTAGGTCGGAATCCGCGCCGCACACTCGCGCCAGAAGCAGGTTGCGCATGTGCCGGATCGCCTCGCGGCAAAAATGTTGTAGGTTGCGGCCTTCTTTTTGAAAGCGATGCACCAGCGCCAGCGCGCGATCCGCGGAGCCTTCGGCAATCGCCCCGACAAGTTCGTCGAGCGCATCCTCCGAAACGATGCCGAGCAATTCGCGCACTTCATTGTCCGCGATCGTGTCGCCGCAGTATGCCCGCGCCTGCTCCAGCAATGACAGCGCGTCGCGCAGGCTCCCTTCGGCCGCGCGAGAGATAACCGCGAGCGCGCCCGGCTCGATCGTGAGACCTTCCTTTGCCGCAATCTCCTCAATCCGCCCCGCGATTTCGTTGAACGAGAGGGCGCGGAAATGGAAATGTTGCGACCGGGACCTGATGGTGTCCACCAGGTCTTCGGGCTGCGTCGTCGCCATCACGAAGATCACCCGGTCGGGTGGCTCTTCCAGCGTTTTCAGCAGGGCATTCGACGCCTCGCCTGTCAGCATGTGCGCTTCATCGAGGATCACGATCTTTGTGCGTGCGGCGGCTGGCGCGTAGCGCACCATCTCGCGCAGTTCACGGATCTGGTCGATGCCGCGGTTCGAGGCGGCGTCAATCTCGATCACGTCAAGCGACGTGCCCGCCGCAATTGCTTTGCACGAATCGCAAACGCCGCAAGGCTCCGGCGCCGGTCCTTTCACGCAGTTCAACGCCTTGGCGAGGATGCGCGCCGCGGTCGTTTTCCCCACGCCGCGCGCGCCGGAAAAAATGTACGCGTGCGCCACGCGGTTCATGCGGATGGCGTTGGCCAGCGTTTCGGTGACGTGGGATTGGCCGACGAGTTCGGCGAACGTCTGCGGACGCCACTTCCGGGCAATGACCTGGTAGCTCATCTCTCTTCGTAATTCGCTAAATGTCCGATCGAAAATTTCGAACGCTTTTACCGAACACTGACCGCCGACCGCAGAGCAGGGAAAGAAACGAGGAACTTCGGGTGATCCGCGGCACCCGAGGCATTCCCGGTACCGTTGCTCCCTTCCGGGCCTGGCGGGGTTCGCGGGACCTCGTTGCACAGAGCCCGAAGTTCCACGCTCCGGCAGTCGCGCATTGCGCGGCTGCAAAATCGAGTCTAGCACAGCGATTGGGAACTGACACTCACGCGCCCGCTGAACCGCCGCGGCGTATCACCGATATCGAAAGGACAACCGGTGTGCCGTTCCTCGGACGCGCCAATTTTTTTTGACGGCAGCAGGGAGGTAGCGAGCCTCTCCCATAAGTTGTTTAGGGGAAAGCACTTGGGCAGGCAACTCTCGTCCGGAGCACGGAGGCTGGCGGATTTTTTTTCATTTTGGCGGAAACAAATCCTTCCCATAATCGTCTTATGGGTCAAGGAGGAAGTACTTGAAGGCCAAAAAGGACAATCCGGGAGATCTCCTGCAGGGCACGCTTGACATGCTCATCCTGAAGTCCCTCGTGCGCGGGCAGAAACACGGCTACGCCGTCGCCGAATGGATTCACCTGACCTCCGACGATGTGCTGCGCGTGGAAGAAGGCGCCCTGTATCCCGCGCTGCATCGCCTCGAATTACGCGGCCTGCTCTCTTCCGGCTGGGGCGCCTCGGACAACAACCGCCGCGCCAAGTATTACTCCCTGACCGCTGCGGGACGCAAGCACCTGGCCGCGCAGTCGGAGTATTGGAGCCGCATGTCCGCGGCCATCGCCCGCGTTCTGCGTACCGCGTAGGAGGTCAACCACCATGTTTGCAGAGTGGATTCACGGACTTCGCCTCCGCCTCAAAGCGCTCTTCCATCGCCGCCAACTCGACCGCGACGTCGAAGACGAGTTGACCTTTCATCTCGCCAAGCGGGAAGAAAAGTATCGCGCCGAAGGCATCGACCCTGAAGAAGCGCGGTACGCCGCGCGCCGCCAATTCGGCAACGCCATGCTCGCCAGAGAGAGAAGCCGCGAGCTGTGGGCTTTCACCGCTCTCGAGACCATCTGGCAGGACGTTCGCTTTGGCGCACGCATGCTGGCAAAAGACCCAGGTTTCACCTTGATCGCCATCCTCACCCTTGCTCTGGGGATCGGTGCCAATACCGCCATTTTCAGTGTCCTCGATTCGGTCCTGCTGCGCTCGCTCCCTGTTTCGCATCCTGAGCAACTGGTCGTTCTTTCGGATCCGGACGAGCACGGTTCCAGTTTCGGAAGTGAGGGCGGCGACCGCTCCCTCCTCGCCTACTCGGAGTTCGAGTACTTCCGGGATCACAACGCCGTCTTCTCAGAAATCTTCGCCGCCGACAGCCAGCTTCCCCAGTTGGAAGTCACAATTCCTAATTCGTCGCCCAG
>QHYP01000160.1 GCA_003224195.1 Acidobacteriota bacterium
GGATCTTTCCAGTCAGGGTTGACAGCTTCTTCCCCGTCGAAGAATGCGATCCACACCGTGTCCCGCCCGCGCTTGCCGCACAGCACTCGCGCCAGCTCCAGCATCACGCCGGTCGAAGAGCCGCCGTCATCCGCGCCGACAAAATTCGCGAGGCGTTTCGTATCGTAGTGTGTCGCCAGAAGAACAATCTCCGGTCTCTCTCCCGGGATTTTAGCCACGATATTCTTCATAGCCAGCGAACCGGCGGGCGTGTCGGCGTGAAAATCGTCGGTCTCGACGGCGCAGCCGTAGCTCTTCAGCTCGGAGAGGATATAGTCCTGGGCCGGCACAATTCCGGGCGTGCCGGACTGCCGCGGACCCATGACTACAAGTTTCGCGACATGCGCGAACGCCCTTTGGCCGTCGAATCCGCCGGTCTTGTCCGCCGGCGGCGCGTCCTCCGCCTGCGCGGAAAGTTGTGAAGCGGCCTCGCCGAGATTTACCGGACTTGCTGCAACTGGGTCGGCGAGCTTTGTAGGATCGCTCTTCCCCCCGCAACCGGCAATCACCGCCGCCGCGAAGATTCCGCACGCAATCCTGGCGCTAACCTGTGCCTGTCTCCTCATTCAGCGCGCCCCCGCCCCCGCTGTTTCTGCCGCCAATCGCCGCTCCCGTCGCCGCGTCACCACCGACGAAACCGCAATGCCCACAAAATAGAGGCCCACCATCGGCGCCATGAAAATCAGCATCGTCGTGGCATCCGGCGTGGGCGTGATAACGGCCGCAACCACGGCGATGATGAGTATGGCATAGCGGAAATTCTTCCACAGGAACTTCGGAGTCACGATCCCAAAGAGCGACAGAAAGAAAATCAGCACCGGGAGCTCGAACACCAGTCCGAGCCCAAGCAGAATCATCAGGATCAGGTCAAAATATTCGTTGAGGCTGATCATGGGCTGCACTGGTCCCTTGAAACTCACCAGGAAGCGCAGCACGTTCGGCAATACGAAGAAATACCCGAAGGCGATCCCTGCAAGGAATAAGAAAACGGTCGAAAACAGGAAGCCTGTGACCGCCTTTTGCTCGTGCTTGTACAACGCCGGCGCGACGAACAGCCAGATTTGGTACAGAACGACCGGCGAAGCCAGCACCAACCCGAGATACACTCCCATCGTAATGATCTGGTTTAAGTAGCCCGCCGGATGCGTGTAGATGAGCTTCGGTTCGAGATGCGCATCCGCAAGCGCCTTCAGCATCGGCCGCGTAACGAACTCTATGAATCGCGGCGAGGCATAGGCCGCATAGACGCCTGCGAACGCGCCAATCGCAATCGCGATCAGGGAATTGATGATGCGCTTGCGCAGCTCGACCAGATGTTCGAAGAACGTCATCTGCGCGCCGCTGTCTTCCTCGGCTGTGCCTGCAGTCTTCTCAGGCGCGTTGCTAGTGGTCATGGGCGGTGTCTTCCACGGTCGCGGCCTTTTCCTCCGTGGATTCGGGAATGTCACTCTCGCGCGCAACACTTTCCGCCGGCGCGCTCAATGAAGCCCCGTTCGACGCAGGCTCCGCCGGCGTTGCATTCGCTGGCTCCGACGGGTCGGTCTCCACACTGTCGCTCGCAGGCGCCTGCGCCGGAGCCGTCTGTGCGGCAGGCTGTTGCTTCCGCAGCTCAACCTCACGCGCCTGCCGATCCAGGTCCCGCATCTCCTCTTCAAACGCCGACCGGAAATCCAGCGATGCTTTGCGGAACTCCGCCATCAGCTTGCCGAGCCCCCGTGCCAGCTCCGGCAGCTTTTGCGGCCCGAAAACAATCAGCGCCACAATAAAGATCACAACGAGATGCGGGATACTCAGCATGACCAGCCGTGACCCCGAGACCTCACTTTGGCATCATAGAGAACGCTCTTCCAAACTGTCAAACGGCCTCGTCGGCTCGCTGTGTTATACTTCCGTGACGAGGGTTACATGAATGCCGAGCGTCGCGGGCTAGTGCTGGTTATCGCTATCTTGCTGTTTTGCGCGGTTTTGGGCGCCACGTACGGCCGGTCCGTCAATGGCGCCACCTCCCTGGCTGACGACTACCAAGCCGCCGTGCGCGACTTCACCCGCGTTCTCAGCGTCGTCCAGACCAACTACGCCGAGCCGATCGATACCGACAAGGCGATTTACCAGGGTGCTGTCCCCGGCATGCTTCGCGTTCTCGACCCTCATTCCACCTTCTTTGATTCCCGCACGTTCTCCGTCCTCCGCGAAGAGCAGGTCGGCAAATATTACGGCGTGGGCATGGTGATCCAGCCGCGCGGCAATCACACGGTCGTCTTGTCGCCTTACGTCGGCTCGCCCGCGTATAACGCCGGCATCCGCCCGGGGGACATCATTGTCAAGGTGGACGACAAGCCCGCCGAGGGGCTTTCCTCCACCGAAGTGGCCGACATGCTCAAGGGGCCCAAGGGCACGGTGGTGAAGATTACTGTTTCGCGCGAAGGCTACTCGGAGCCGCTCGTCTTCACTGTCACGCGTGATGAGATTCCACGTCACTCCGTGGACGGCGCCTTCCTTTTGCGTCCCGGCATCGGCTACATCCGTCTCTCTGGCTTCAACGAAACCACCGATCATGAAATCGCCAGCGCCCTCAAGCAGCTCAACGCCCCGAACCTCGATGGCCTCATCCTGGACATGCGCGCCAACCCCGGCGGTCTGTTCAACGCGTCCGTCGCGGTCGCCGACATGTTCCTCGAAAAGAATCAGCTCATCGTGTCGCATCATGGCCGCTCTTCTCCGGAGCGCCGCTATTACGCCATTCGCGGCAATCAAGGCATCAACGTGCCGCTGGTCATCCTCGTCAACGGAAACTCCGCTTCGGCGACGGAAATCGTGTCCGGCGCCGTGCAAGACCACGATCGTGGCCTGATTGTTGGCGAGCAAACCTTCGGCAAGGGCCTGGTGCAAACTGTCTCAGGCCTGAGTGAGGGCACTGGCCTTGCCCTTACCACCGCGCGTTACTACACGCCCAGCGGCCGCCTCATCCAGCGCGATTACAAGTCTGTTTCGCTTTACGAATATCACTATGAGCGCAAGGTCCCCGACCACCCGACGGAAGTGAAACTCACCGATAGCGGCCGCCAGGTAACCGGCGGTGGCGGCATTGCCCCCGACCTCGTCGTTCCGTATCCCAAGTACACGAAGTTCCAGGAACTCCTTCTCCGCAGCGACGTCTTTTTCCCCTTCGACCAGAGCGTTGGCGGCTTCACCCGCTATTACCTCGGCACCAAACCCACGATCACCAAGCAGTTCGAGCCTGACGACGAGGTGATGCGCGAATTTCGCACCTACCTCACCAAACACAACGTCCGCTTCACCGGATCCGACGTTGCTGAGAATCTCGATTGGATCAAGCGCAAGATCAAGCAGGAAGTCTTCCTTTCGACCTTCGGCCTGCAGGAGAGCTTCAAGGTCGCGCTGGAAGCCGACCCCCAGTTACAAAAGGCCATCGAAGCCATTCCCCAGGCGCGCGCCCTCTATGAAAATGCGCGTAAGATCATCGCGCAGCGGAATGGCGCAGGCTATTCGCAGCCGTAACCCTCGTCCCTGTGCGCGGTTGGAAACTCACGACTCCTCTGCTAGAATTTTTCTGCTTCGAGTGGGCGGCTAGTTCGGCTGAGAGAGCGGTCCGGTCGGTACCGGACAGGCTGTGGTACCTGGCCAGCAGTCGCGGCATACGTAGTGGGCGGCTAGCTCAGTTGGGAGAGCGCCTCGTTCGCAACGAGGAGGCCGTGGGTTCGAATCCCATGCCGTCCACCAAAGTCTTCCGGGTCCGGCCCGGACACATAGGTAACAGAACGTACCGGCTACATGGGTAACACTTTTGGGCCAAAAGGGTTGTCGAGAGGTTGCAGAGTTTTTTCCTCCAGATCGATGTGCCCGAGATCGTAATCCATAAAGCTGACCAGCCAAATACCTTCCTCGACCTCCTTGATACCGACAGCCTGCCCCGCGAAGACGGTGCTGAGATTAATTTTTTTGCGGTGGAGACAGATACGTCCGCAGTTGGTGACGTGGATGGTGCTGTCGTGAAAAGGATAATCAAGTTCCGGCAGGCCGCGATAGGGGCGGGTGGCGGGAGTATAGACTTCCGCGGGGCACTTCATGTCGAGGGCCTGGTGCGGCCGCTCGTTGTTGAACTCCTCGAGAAAATCATCGAATTTGCTCTGCTGCTGCAGACTGTTCATGCCCGCGGGACGAGTGGTTTCGGTTTTGAGCGTAAGATGCATGCGCTCATGCCGACCGTTCTGTTGCGGATGACCGGGTTGGATGCGTTCGATGGTGATGCCCAGACGCAACCACCAGACGGAGAGCTTGGAGAGGTTGAACAAAGAGTTGGGCGAGGCGAAAGGAACACCGTTGTCGGAGCGCATGCTGCCAGGCAGGCCGCGCTCCTGGAACAGCCGCTGAAAGGCGGTAAAAGCAAGGGATTCACAGGTAGATTCCAGGGCTTCACAGAGGAGGAGAAAGCGCGAGGCGTGATCGGTGACGGTTAGAGGGTAGCAGTATTTTTTGTTGCCCAGCCGGAACTCGCCTTTGTAATCGGTACACCATAGCTCATTGGGTTTTTGTCCCAAAGACAAGGGCGTGCCCTGAGCAGGGTTGCGTTTGCGCCCTTGGCGTTGGACCAGACCATGTCGATCAAGCAGCGCGTGGATGGTGCTGCGGGCGGGAACCTTAACCTCACAGGAAAAGCGACGCAGCAAGCGTTCGCGGATCTTGCGTGCGCCCCAGTAGGGTTTCTCCCGTTTGAGGTTGAGGATGGCGGCCTCCACCTGCTGGGGCAGTTGGTTGCCGTAACGCCAAGGCCTGCGCGAACGGTCTGTCAGAGCTTCCAGGCCGGATTCCTTGTAGCGGTCAAAGATCTTGTAACCGGTCTTGCGAGAGATAGCGAACTCTCGACAGAGGGCCGTCATTTTCTCGCCTTCCAGCAAGCGGGCCACAAAGCGAACACGTTCATCCATAACCGAACACTCCTTCCACGGCATCACTCCCTCCCCTAAAGGGAAAGAGTGTCACCCATGTGTCCGGTACAAACCGTCACCCATGTGTCAGGCCGCTCACACTCATCTCTGTCTTTTCCGACCCTGCCGCTTCCCGCCCTGCGGTCCGGTTGTTCGGCGGGGCAACACCCGCGTCCCATGAGCGGTCACTCCTGACTTACTGGGCCCGGCTGAAATCCTCGCCAACCCTTTATTTTTCTGTTACTTCTGTGCATGGGCAGTCCGGAAGCATGTTTGCTCTGTCACTTCCTGGCACTTCCTGGCGAAGTGCGTTCCCAATTCGCCGTCCATTTCCAGCGGCAGGGAGGCACCGGTCATGAAGATCCAGCGCCTGCGAGAGAGCTTGCGAGGATCCCTAACGCTCGAATATTTGCTGCAACGCTCACAATCCAGTTGGAAGCCCGTCGCCGTCGAGTGGGAGAGGGAAACGGAGGGAGAAGAAACGGCGCCGGATTCGGGCCTCCAAGAGGTCCCCTTTGGCCTGCGCGTGGCTGCAGATCACGTTCACCTCGAGGAAGACCCCGAAGAAATGCTCATCCTCAAGCTCCTCGCCGAACTGATCGTTCAGGATTTTTCCTTCCCGCGCATGGCCCAGGCCATCAATGAGAGTGGCTTCCGCACCCGCGACGCTCTCGCCTGGGACGCCGTCGCCGTGTTCAAGATTCTTCCTCGTTTGATGGAGGTCGCGCCCCAGCTCTTTTCCAGCGCCGAGTGGGCGCAGCGCAAGCAGCAGCTCGCGAAGGTAGCCTGGAACTCCTGAAGTCGTCGCCACTGAATTTCCGGATATGCGAGGGATCTCAGCCAACAGCCGGACCCTATATTTCCTGATTCAATACTTACCCCTTAGAAGTAGCGGGGGACCTTGTTTTCCATGCTAGGCTGAGTCAGACCTCTTCCGTGCTCAGGCTCGGCTCGAGTCCAAGCCTGTCTGCGCGTTCAAGTTCTTGGGACGAATTGGAGCCGCGTTCGGATCATGCCTAATTCGCCACGCATCCCACGGAAAGCCAAGCCGCGCGCTCCCTCCACGGCCCTCGGTTCGGAAACCGATCAGCTTCTCCGCGTAATCGCGGAAACAGCCGCAGACGCCATCATCACCATCGACGAACGGAGCATCATCCTGTTCGCGAATCCCGCGGCAGAACGCATCTTCGGGTATCGCATTTCCGAAATGCTCGGGCAAGAAGTTACCACGCTTATGCCAACCTACCTTCGCGAGGTGCATCGCGCTGCGCTGCGGCGGTACCTGGAGACGGGTCAAAAGCACACAGCCTGGAGCGCTCTCGATCTAACAGGGCTTCATAAAAGTGGGCGGGAGATACCCCTCGAAATTTCCCTGAGCGATCACGCGCACGACGGCAAGCGCACATTTACCGGCATCGTGCGTGACCTTTCGGATCGCGCGCGCACCGACATGCAGCTACGTCAGACGGAAGAGAAATACGCACGGATGATCCAATCCAGCCCCGATGCCATCACCCTGCGCACTCTCCCGGACTGCCGATACCTCGAAGTCAATCCGGGCTTCACGCGCCTGACGGGCTATGCGTCCGAAGAGGTCATTGGCAAAACATCCGCCGGACTGAATCTGTTGGTGGATAGCCAGATGCACGGCGAAATGCTTCGAAAGCTGGAGCAAGAGGGAAACGTTCACGAAGAAGAATTTCGCTTCCGCACCAAGGCAGGCGAGATCCGATCCGCGCGGGTCTCCGCCACGCGCGTCACCGTGGGCGGCCGGCCCTGCATGCTATCCATCACCCACGACATTACGGAGCGCAAGCGCGCCGAAGAGAGTCTCCAGCAGTCGGAATCACACTTCCGATCTCTGGTACAGGATGCGCCCTACGGAATCTATCGGGTGGCCTTGGACGGCAAGATTCTCGCCGCCAATCCTGCTCTCGTGAACATGCTTGGCTACGATTCGGAGGCGGACCTCATCGATCGCAACATGGGAACGGAAATCTATAAGGATCCAGCGACGCGACAGCGTTTAATCGACGAATACTGGACGAAGAAAGAATTCAAAGACGTTGAGGTCGAATGGAAGCGGAGAGACGGCAAGGTCATCAAGGTGCGCCTTTCAGGCCGGGCCCTCGGTGACCAACAGGGGAAACTGTCTTGTTTCGAGGTTTTCGCAGAAGACGTCACCGAGCGCCGGGTATTGGAGCGGCAGCTTCTCCAGTCACAAAAGATGGAAGCGATCGGCCGTTTGGCCGGGGGAATTGCCCATGACTTCAACAATTTATTGGGCGTGATCCTGGGACACAGCGAAATTCTCGATGAGTCTGGTCTCAGCCCACACTTGCGAAAAAGCACCGCGGCGATCCAAAACGCCGCGGAACGCGCCGCGGCGCTCACCATGCAACTCCTCGCCTTCAGCCGCAAGCAAATCATCGAGCCAAGAATTATGGACATAAACGTCTCGGTGGGAGAGATTGAAAAGCTGCTGCACCGCGTCATCGGTGAGGACATTGAGCTGATAACCCGCTTACAGCCGCACTTGGCCTGCGTGCGGATGGACCCAGGCCAATTCGATCAGGTGTTGATGAACCTGGTGGTCAATGCGCGGGACGCCATGCCGAGCGGAGGAAAACTGATTATCGAGACGGCAAACGCCGAGCTCGATGAAACTTACGTGCGTCAACATCTGGGCGCGACGACGGGCCCCTTCGTCATGCTGGCCGTGAGCGACACCGGAACTGGCATGGACTCGGAAACACTGTCTCACATCTTCGAGCCGTTCTTCACCACGAAGGAAAAGGGGAAAGGCACGGGCCTCGGACTCTCAACCGTGTATGGAATCGTGAAACAAAGCGGCGGGTACATTATGGCCTACAGCGAGCCAAGCCACGGCTCGACGTTCAAGATTTACTTCCCGCGCGCCGAAGGAACCCCTGCGGTGCGCGGGCAAAGGGCGGATCGCGACGAAATTCCCAGAGGCACGGAGACCATTCTCGTCGTGGAAGACGAACCGGCTTTGCGCGAGCTGACGCGCGGGCTCCTTGAGGACTCCGGGTACACGGTGCTCGAGGCCGCTGGTGTCAAAGAGGCGATAGAAACGGTTCGACGAGATGGCGACGCCAAGATCCACCTCCTGCTGACGGACGTTGTCATGCCCGGCATGGGCGGCCACGAGCTGGCCGAGCAGCTCCTCCGAATCATCCCTGGCCTCAGAATCCTCTACATGTCCGGCTACACCGACGATGTGGTTGCTGATCGGGGAGTACTGACCCGGGGCACCTTGCTGATCCAGAAGCCCTTTACCAAGAGCGCCCTGCTTCGCAAAGTTCGCGGAGCGCTGGACTCCACTCTCTGAATTCCCGGTATCCTCGTTCGCTTCGAGCGCGGATTCCCGCACGCCCGCTCAA
>QHYP01000388.1:0-517 GCA_003224195.1 Acidobacteriota bacterium
CCTTCGAGGGAGTCCTCGCGTCGCGAAGTCTTGCGACGAATCGGTTCCTGAGCGGTTCCCAGTGGCATCCATTGAGTGGCAGCTGCGACCGGGTTATCAATAACAACGAGGCCGCCATCTTCGACAGACTTTGTTATAGGGGCTTCCGTCTCGCTTGACTTCACCGCGAATACCTCTTCCTGTTTCTTTTGGAGGCTGGCCCACACCTGGTCAGCCCGTTCGCCTATCCCTTTCTCTGTGACTAGTTCGCGGGCCATGGCCATGAGGATGTCATCCTCCTCGTTAATGGCTTGCAACCCTTCCGAAGAGAACTTGCCCTCCATGGCCAGCGAGACCAGCAGCTTCTTTCCCATCAGTCGCAGACAACTCTCCTGCATCGTCTCGGCGTAGTGAAGAAACTTCACCTTCACTGGAAGGCGCTGGCCGATTCTCCAGCTTCGCCGGCTGGCTTGCCGAAGGACATAGATCGAGTATCCAGTCTCGTAAAACAGGATCGTGGGAAAGTCGATTAGGTCGA
>QHYP01000388.1:523-2618 GCA_003224195.1 Acidobacteriota bacterium
CTAATTTCGGGTGGCAGATGACCGCCTGTATCCCACCGCGGAGCTGACGCTCATACCAGCCCTCTCTTGCCTCAGGTGGCACATCTGTGGTCAGCACCGCGACCCGGATCCCCTCATTCGTGAGGAGACGTTCCAGTCTTCGAGTCACATCCCGCTTTTGCGTATAGACGGCATAGATCTGGCACCGACGACCACGAGCGAGCTCTGCTTTCACTTCCTCCACCAAGCGGCGCTCTTTGGCGTAGATGTAGTCCTCGTTCAGATCTGGCGTCTCCGCGATGAGGAATTTTTCTCGCCGCTGCGTCTTCGGGTCGTATTCCCAACCGAACAAATTTCCCAGGCGAAACGGGCGGTCCGGATACAGCAGCAGGGCGTTCAACGCCACGCTCATTACCGACTGGTTCCCGCGATGCTCCTTCAATGCCTTTTTCACATCCTCTTCGAGTTTCTTGCAGGCGTCCTTCAATGGAGGGTCCATCTCCACGCTGACGACCTCTTCGCGGTAGGGCGGCAACGCCTCCGAAATGTCTTCGAGCGAAATGAAAGCTCCCAGGCTCATTAAGAAACGGCCAAAGAGCAGCGGTGACGCCCCAGGGCGCCGACGAACGCGTTTCGTCATACGCGCTTCCGAACAAGAGTTGTCCTCTGGCTCGATTACCGTGATCTTCTCGAGCAGCCCGTAGGTTTCTGTGAACGCTCGCACGCCTGCTTCTCCAAACTCGAACCCTTCCTTGACCATCTTGGCCGCTTCGAGACGGAAGAGGATGTTAAAGACCTCATCGGCGTAGCCTCCGAGGAGCGTCCCGGTGAGCACCACCGTGTGTTGCGCGCATCCAGCCAGCGTGCCGAGTGCGTTTCCCTGGGCAGTATCTCCTTTCAACTCGTGCACTTCGTCGGCAATGGCGTAGTCGAAGAAATCCGGCATGTAGCGCCCGACGAAATCCACGGGAGCAAAACGTCGAATTTTCTTCCGGTCTGCCTGCCACAACGCGCTGTACAACGCTCGCCGCGATTTGGCAGTTTCTTCACCATTCCGACTGCCTAGAATTTCGCTCAGCTTTGCCTTCTTGAAGTCGGCTGACAGCAGCCTCTCGCCGTCTTCACCCAAGTAGATCGGAGAGCCCGTGTCGGGATTAACGACGCTCCCTTGGTATCGCCCGCATCGGGCGAGCCCATACGCATGCCGCCAGAAGTAACTGAGCTTCCCCCGGTCACGCCCGACGACGAACAGAGCCGGAAATCCACAGATGGAATCCCATCGCTCGCGAGCCGTGCGAGCAGTCCTTCGTAGCCGCAACTCGGTCAAAGTCGTCCGCAGCCCCTCGCGAACGATGCGGCCATGTCGCATTCTCACTTCATTGACTCCCGCATGGGCTGCAGAACTCGTCGGAGCGCGAAGTCCGTCGATGAAGAAGACGCGCACGCGGGGCAGAGTGAGAAATGCTTCTCGCGCCCACTTCTCGACCAACTGGGGCGGAACCATGGCCAGGGCTGCAAATGACTTGCGGTCACTGTGCACATGGACAGCCCCGAGCGAGATCAGTGTCTTTCCAGTCCCGCACTCGGCGATTACCGCCGCACCGCGTGCCCGATTCCAACGCTTCACGACACCCATGATCGCGAGGGTTTGTGCAGGAAACGGCTTACGGAGGAGTTGCTCGGTGAGCGGCGAAGCTGCGTCGCCAAAACCATGCAATGGCGGATAGGTCTGAAGAATTCTCTCACCCAGCTCGGGGGCCCACGCACGCAGATACTCGTTGATGTCCTTCGGCAATGGCATGGATTTGTCCTCATGGGCGGTCAGGCGACTCAGAAAAGTGAAAAATGGAGAAGCTGTCCAGCGACAGTAAACGAAAGGGCGTCTTCCTCCACTTCTTTTTGAACTTCAGAGGATTTTACTTAAGCTACGATTGAGAAGGGGCTTTTACGGTCTAATGGCATCACGAGTTCCGGCATATACAACGAAGGAGCTATCAAAGAAGACTTGGCCAGATTTTGAGAGACTTTTCTCTCAGGGGGGCGGCTGGGACTTTTGTTGGTGCATGCATTTTCACCGGCCTCACGGGTTGCCCAAGAACAAGTGGCTGTATACCAG
>QHYP01000388.1:2726-3251 GCA_003224195.1 Acidobacteriota bacterium
CAGTGCGGCCCCAGAGAAGAGCTTCCTCGGATCGACAACAGTCGCAAGTATCGAGGGCTTGCTCCCGAAAGTAGCACGAAACTTTGGAGAATAACTTGCTTCGTTGTTCACAGGAAGTATCGCAAACGCGGGGTAGCGAGCGCGCTGTTGAAAGCCGCTCTGGAAGCCATAAGAAACAAGGGAGGGGGCCTCGTGGAGGCCTATCCCATCACTCGCTGGGAATCGTACGCTTTCGGAAATGAGTCCAAACATGGCACTGCATCCATGTTCGCGAAGGAGGGGTTCAAGCCCGTAGCCCCTTTTAGCAGCACGAGGTTCAGTACCCGCGTGTTGATGCGAAGAACCGTCTGATCTGACCTCAAACCTTCCCTGGATCAAATTGCCCCACTCCGCCTGAAGCCGTGGTTGGGGTTGCTGCTCCACACTTTCAGAACGACTCGCAACACCCCCTCCTTCGTCTGGCCCACGCAACCGCATCATGCGTTATTCGCGCGCTTTAGCTTTGCTGCAAATTCAAGTGCTCCA
>QHYP01000389.1:0-154 GCA_003224195.1 Acidobacteriota bacterium
CGAACGCGGTCCGGTGTTTGCACTAACTGGATTGCTTTGGACACTCCGAACGAACACCAACGAAGGCTTCTTGAGATCATCTGTCGCCGACGTCGCTGATGAGGCGGAGGCCGCAGGTGCTTGCTGTCGCGTCGTTGGATCTGAGAAATCGATC
>QHYP01000389.1:227-2778 GCA_003224195.1 Acidobacteriota bacterium
TCGCGCCGTCCTGCCTATGTCTTCAGGAGTGACGTCTTGGCTGCCTTGGGCTTCGGGTTGCCCCGTTTGTGCGTTCAGCAGAGGCGTCACCGATCCTGTTTGCCCGGTCGCCTGCTGACCTAGTGTCACTCTGCGTCCCAAGTCCGGTGCTCCGGGTCGCCTCCCGTACGTCGTTTTCCTTGCGGTGTTGGACGAGGAAAACACTCCGAGAAATAACAAGAGCACTGCAATTGCTGCGCCTGCAAGCAGAAAGAGCGAACGACTCCGATCGCGCCCCAGGTCGCGCCGGTTCGTAACCCGCTGTTCGCGGCGCGCCTTGTCGAAGGCTTGACGAAAGATTTCACGCCATCCCGGACGAGTTGGACCTTCTGTTTCATCGATCAGCGACTCTTCCGCAGGGACGGCTTCTGAAGCTCCACTGGTTCTCTTCTCATTTTCCTCTGCCATTTTGGTCCTCCCAGGAAGTACTCACCCCAAACCCAATCGGCGCCAGCGCGGGGCGATCCACAGCTCCCGACTCAGCCACTTGCAAAAGAAGCGTCTCATTCGATTGCTTGTGGGGTGGCCGCTCAAACACCGCGACACCATCTGCGCGCTCCCCGGGCCCAACGCGCCGCCGACTCAACCGAAAATCCAGAACGGGCAGCTGTTCCGCCGTCGACCACTTCTTGTGGTGGATGAGTTTTCCCGAAGTTGTTCTACCTCCGAGTTGCACTTGCGGCGGCATCAATAAGATGGCGCGGTTGGTTGGATTTACGACCGAGAACAAGACGACTACCTGTTCCCCACCATCAATCACGCGACTGACTCCAGCCCGAACCCTATCTCCACTGATGGATTCTTCACTCACGTGCTCACCATACAGCACTGGCAAAGGGGCCTTTTCCTGCTGTTCGAGCAGCTTGTCCAAGCCACCATTCTGGACATCGTCTCGCATAGCATCACTCTCTGTTGCCGGCGAATCTCCTCCGGTTGAGGACAGTGCATTTGAGCCCGGCGCGGGCTTCGAAGGTCCTCGCCTCCCGCCCCAATCTCCTCCGGCTTGCATGAGGGGAACGGTTTCTCCAACCAGTGCGAATGGAAAACCGAACGGCGCAACTAAAAACCCTCTTTCAGGCTCATACCTGAGAAGGAAGTCCACGCGAGGTCGGTCCGGCAAAGCACTCTCTCCACGGTTGACCAACAAAAGACTGACTTGATGTCCCCCAGTCGTGGAGATCAGCAGATTGGTTTCGGCCGATTTTCTCGAGATTGCTTTGACAAAAACAAGTTTCGGCTCGCGTTCAGAGTGTTCGACCTGAAATTCGGATGGGTCTCCGACTACGACCGAGTTGACGGCTTCTGGCAGACGGATGGCAGTGACAAACCTAGCTACCACCTCCACCACCGCGACTTTTCCATCGACCTCTGTCTTGGTAAGGATCTTCGGCTCGACTTGGGGAACCTGCGCAAAGGCCGAGCCAGTCCCAAGAGAGAAACCCAAGAGACAAAGTCCACGGAGTCGTTTCATGGTTCACCTCGCCGTCTCGTCGAGATATGCGTTGCGAGTTGCCGCGCAGTCTCGTACCGCATGGCACGGTAGAGCTGGGCCACACGGCTCACGTAGTCAAAGACTTTCCGAGAAGAGTATGCTAGGCCCTGCGAAAGGATCTGAGACTCACCCACTTGATAGGCAGCAACGGCCAGCCGTAGATCGCCCTTGAACAGGCGGATCAACCAAGCCAGGTAAGCAACCCCGCCTCGAATGTTCTCTTCGATGTCGAATCGGTCTCGGACTCCGAACCGGAGCGCGGTTCCGGGCATTAGCTGCATAAGCCCTGTGGCTCCCTTCTTCGAAACCGCATAAGGGTTCCAGCCCGACTCTACCTGGATGACGGCCTCCACAAGTTCTGCAGGGATTTCGAAGGCCGAGGCGTAAAAACCTGCGCATCGCGCCGAGAATTCCTGCACTCGTGTCCGTTCGGCAGCGCGCGTTACGGGTGCTGTGAACAAAACCAGGAAAACAAACGCCTTGGCAAGTGTCGTCATCGCTCCGACTCTCAAGCCACCGCGCAACCCGTGGTGCGCGCTCGATGTAGCTTGTCTCTGTACACCTTCGAATCCACGATGAGGCCCTCGAAACCCTCGCGCAGCAACAGTCTTCCTCGATCTCCTTCTGCCTTGGCCAACAAGGGCAAGAGAACGTCTCTTTGCTCCGGCATGATCTCTTTGACCCCGAGAATTTGCAGAGCCTGTGCCAGGTCGAGCATTTCGGCAATCGAGGGCGGCTTTTCCATGTTCCAGCCGCGCAGTGCATGTGCCAGGCCCGCCATCTGGCTGAGCAGCGACGTTTCCTGGTCCGCGCTCCGTGCGGATAATATCTCGACATCTTGCTCGACCGTGGGATATTCAAACCGCAGATACAGGCATCTCCGGCGTAACGGGTCGCCCAGGCGCCGCTCTTCGTTGGAACTCAAAACGACGAAAGGGACTGTTTCGGCCTTAATCGTCCCCAGCTTCGGAATCGTGATCTGCCACGCGCTTAAGATCTCAAGCAGCAACGCCTCGAAAG
>QHYP01000161.1 GCA_003224195.1 Acidobacteriota bacterium
CCTCACAACGAAGGCCAGAGGGCTCTGGGAGGTTGGAACGGGCGCAAGCAGCGGCAGCGGCAGTTCCTGATTTGGGCTGAAACCGTTTATGCCGGCAACGCCGCGGAAGGCCGGAAGCCACACCAAACTGGTTGCCAGGCAGAGCAATGCCACGGCTAGGACGATGGGGAGCCGGACTTTCATGTAACCCTCCTTTCGCATGGCCCACAGTGCGGTTCGTGTGAGTCCTTCCGGGCTTTGAAGGGGGGCGCCCGGTAGCGAGTGGGTGAGAACTCGCTGGGCGCCCCTAATCGGAAGGAAGGGGCTGCAGTTCGGGGTTCGGTGTCCTCGTTGGCGCGCTGCCCCGCCTCTACTACCTCGGCGGGAACAGCGCGTTGCAATCGATGGGTAATTGTGTAAACGCAAACCGGTTGTCCCACAATCGGGAAGAGACCCTAATTGGAGGGGGGAGAATTACGGAAGGGGAATGAGAGGATCGCCCCTGGCCGGGTTCGCCGGCCCGCCTGCCGCCTGCCTGCGCAGGCCCGCCGTGGCGGGCAGGGATGATGGCCTTACTTTGGGACGTCAGGAGCCGGCCAGGGTGAGGAAGAGAACGAGATAATTCTTCAGGTTCTGGGTGATGAGGAAATTTTCCTTGACGTGCTGGTGGCCGTTTTCGCCGAGCTTCGCGGCGATCTCCGGATGGGAGAGAAGGAAACGAATCTGGTACGCGGTGCCTTCGATGGAATGGGCGAGCATGCCGGTGTGCTTGTGAATCACCTGGACGGGAATGCCGCCGACGGCGGAGGCAACGACGGGTTTCTTTTTCCAGAGAGCTTCCGCAACGGTGAGGCCGAAGCCTTCGCGAAGGCTCTTCTGAATGACGATGGTCGAAGCGCGCTGGAGAGCGTTGACTTCGAGAGGCGCCCAGGTAGGTAGCTCGAGAACGTAAATGTCCGGATCGCCGTGGGCTTCGCGGCGGACATCGTTCAGAACCCCGGCCCCCTCCGGGTCATCGGCGGCGCCGCCGCCGGCAAGGACAAGCTGGCAATCGAAGTAGCGCTTGACAATGCGGTACGCGCGGATGACGCCGACGGGGTCCTTCAAGCGGTCGAAGCGGGAGATCTGCGTGAGGATCGGGCGGAGCGGATCAATCTGAAAGCGCGAGAGGACCAGAGCGATGAATTCCGGATCAAGATCGCGGTTTTTCTCCGAGAGGGGATCAATCGAGGGATAGAAAAGATATTGCGGGAAGGGAAGCTGGCGCGAAAACTCCGGCGAGGAAAAAATGGCGCCGTCGTAACGCGAGACAAAGCGTTCGAGAAAATTCCAGACTTCGGAGTTGGGATGCGAGAGGTCGATATGGCAGCGCCAAATCCAATGGCCGGAGCGATCATTGCGGGCGTCGACGAGCGCGGCGGGCTGGGGATCGTGAATAACGGTGAATTCCGCGTCAAAGGCCATGCGCGCGCGATTCTGCTCGTTGTACGCGAGAAAGATGTCGAAGTCCTCGGAACGGGAATGATAGGGTCCGCCGTGCAACGCGTTGTGGAACGCTTTGGTGACTTCGAAGAAGTCGTTGCCTCCGGTCATGACGTCCCAACGAATCTTGATGTCGAGTTCCTCGGTGAGCGGCACGAGGCGATTCAGGATTTCCGCGACGCCACCTCCTACGGCCGTGGAGTTGACCATTTGCGCGCTGCGGCCACGCAAGGGCTTGGCGAGGGCGCGCAGCTCGTCGATTTCGCCGGTGCCAAGGAGGGAAGCATAGTCGTCGAGCGGGACGCGGCTGGCGACCTGGACCTCGGTCATGCCTTCCTCCTTTCGCGGTCGATCAGGCGCAACATCTTGGCGCGCGCGCTGTCGAGAGTATTCGTGTAGATATCGATGCGGTTGATGGAGTTCGCGAGCGTGTCGAGGCCGAGAGAAGTCATCAACCACAGCGAAAAATCGTTCGTCTGCAAGTGCAGCCGCAAGCGCGAAGAGATGAAGTGGAAATAGAAGGAGGCGTGGCTCAAACGTTCGAGGCCGTGGCGGAACTCTTCGAGTGTCCGCGCCGTGAAGCCCAAGGGCACCAGGACTTCGACGTCTTCGCAGAAGTAGAAACGCTCGAGGGCCGTCTGCCGGGCGAGTTCGGGTTGGGCGGCGCAGTAGTCGGCGACGACGCGGCGCAAATCGCTGCGCAGCCCGGCAATGGAAAGGTAGTCGCGAATGTCGAGAACGGCGAGCTGCTCGGCAAGTTCGCTGCGGTTGGCGGAGGCGAGCACCCATTGCGCGAAGTCGTTGGAAAAACCCTCGGTGAGGAAGTGATGCGTTCCGAGGGTCTGATAGGTGTGATGGAAGATGGAGGCGTCGCTGCAGTGCTCGAGACCCGCAAGGAGTTCGGCGAGCGTGCCGGCAACCTGATTGCCGATGCGCGTGACGTGAGCGACGGCATAGAAATCGAACGGGGTTTCGGCGGTTTTCATGGCAAGGCTGCCTCCAGGCGCAGGAGCGCGCCGGCCACCTCATCCGGGTCGCGGACGCGGTACCGCGCGCGTGTGGGGAGCGGCGGGCCGACGCGGACCGAAATGCCGCGGCGAAGGGCCGCGAATGCAGGCTCGTCGGAGTGATCGTCGCCAAAATAGATGGGCAATGCGCGCCGGAAGCGAGGCTGCGCCAGAAGGCGACGCACGGCCGCGCCCTTGCCGGAATTCAAACGCGGGACAATGTCCGCGTCGCGCAGATTTTCGAAAAGACGCAGCGAACGCTGAAACGGACGCGAGAGAGCGCGAAGTTGGCGGCGGACGCGGCGCCGCACGCGCGCGGGCACGCCCCGAAGATGCACGCAGAGGCTGGTGCGCTTGTCTTCAACCCACACGCCCGGATAAGGCGAGAGGCGGCGCGCGAGCTGCTGGCGGGCGCGGTGCAGCGCGTTTTGGGCAGGCCTGGGGAGACGGTGGCGGCCGGTGCGCTCCCATCCGTAAAGACCGAAATAACGAATGGTGCGGATGCCCACGTGGCGGAACAAATCGGCGCGCCGGCGGCCGCTGATGACCACCAGCGTGACGCGAGGATGCCGCGCGAGGCGACGGAGAATACGCCGGGCGCGGCCGGAGAGGCGCGCCTGCTCCGGCCGCGATGCGAAGGGCGCGAGCGTGCCGTCAAAATCGAGGAACAGCAGCACCTGCCGGCTCTCGCGAATACGGCGCGCCACCTGATCCCAGTTCGAAAAGAGGCGAGAGGGCTTGGGCGGCGAAAGGCTCATGGAACTTCGACACGCTCCGGCACGTCAATGCGTATTTCCGTCAGGTCGGAGAGGAGATGAGCGGCCCAGCGAAAAATGTTGTGTTCGCGGACAATCTGGCGCATGCGCCGCATCCGGGCGACCTGTTCTTCCTGCGGCATCTCGAGGCCGCGCAGGATGGCTGCGGCGAGCTGCTGGACGTCATAGGGATTGACGAGCAGCGCGTCAGAGAGTTCGTGGGCGGCGCCCGCGAACGTGCTGAGGATCAAGACCCCCTGGTCATCCTCGCGCGAGGCGACAAATTCCTTGGCGACCAGATTCATGCCGTCGTGCAGCGAGGTGACCAGGCACAGCGAGGCCGCGCGATAGAAACGGGCGATCTCTTCGTGCGAGTGGTGCCGCTTGAGGAGGACGACGGGTTTCCAGCGGCCCGCCGGGAAGCGCGCGTTGATGCGCGCCGCTTCGGCGACCACTTCGTCGAGAAAATGGTGATAGCGCTCGATGTGGGTACGGCTGGGCGCGCCTATCTGTACGAAGGTGAAGCGGTTCTGATAGCCCGGGTGCGACTCGATGAATCGTTCGATCGCGCGGAAGCGCTCGAGAATCCCTTTTGTGTAATCGACGCGGTCCACTCCGACGCCGAGGAGCGAGCCTTCGATGCCGAGCTCTTCGCAAAGCGCAGCGCGCTCCTCACCGGCGCTCCGCACTTGCTTGGCCGGTGAAGCATTTTCAGGAAACGCTACGCTGATGGGATAAGGACGGACGCGGGTGACGTGGCCTTTGCGGTTGACGGCAAAACGGTCCCACTCGGTGAGCGCCTCGACCGCGCGGTCCACCGTTTCCAGAAAATTGTTGCAGTGCGACTGGATGTGGAAGCCGATGAGGTCGGCGCCCAGCAGGCCATCCACGAGCTCGCGCTGCCAGGGACAGATGCCGAAGACTTCCGGATTGGGCCAGGGGATATGCCAGAAGATGGCCACGCGCGCGTCCGGGCGCGCTTCCTTGACCATGCGCGGGAGGAGGGCGAAGTGGTAGTCCTGCGCGAGAAGGATCGGCGACTCGGTGCTTTCCATCTCCTTGAGGACGGCGTCGGCAAAACGCCCGTTGACCTTCTGATAGTCATTCCAGTCCTGGGGCCGGAAGATGGGGCGGGTGTGCGCGATGTGGCAGAGCGGCCAAAGACCTTCGTTGGCGAATCCGTAGTAGTAGCCCTGTTCTTCCTGGCTGCTCAGCCAAATGCGGCGCAGCGTGTAGCTCGGACGTTCCGGAGGCACGCGCAGGCGATCGTGAGCATCCACGGCCTGGCGGTCGGCGCTTCCCGAGCCGTGGGCGATCCACGTGCCGTTGCAAGCCAGCAGGACGGGCTCGAGAGCGGTGACCAGCCCGCTCGCCGGAACGATCACGTCTATGGACTTGTCGTTTTTGTCGCTCCAGACGTGCATATATGGCTCGCGGTTGGCAACCACGAACAGCGGCTTATTCTGAAGTTTGTTGCGCAGGCTGACGCGGAGCCGCTCGGCGGTCCAGAGCGAAGCGTTTGAATCGCGGAGGCGAGCCTCCGTCTCGGCGATGGCGCGCGCCGTACCCAGATCCCGGGCCAGATGCGAGACCTCCTGGTGAAGCTGATCGAAGATTTCTCCCTGGGGCACCGACGGCGGTGGATGCGACTGGCCCAGGCGCAGGGTGCGCAGCCACTTGGCGGTGCGCGTGAGCGGATCGGTAAAAGTCCAGCGAACAAGAAACAGAGCAAGCGCGGTGATCAGAAGCGTCTGTATGAGCGCGTTCAGGAGCGAATCGCGCAGTGTGCGGGAGACCTGAGTTTCAATGTAGCTGGCGTCATGAAATACAACCAGTGTGCCGGCCATTTCACCGTCGCGATGCAGGGGCAGCGCGAAAACGTGGAGCGGGGTGTCCGAAACGCGCAGGAATTCGCCGGAACCGCTCTTCAACTGAACAGCCCGGGCGGCCGCGGCGGGACGTGTGCGAAAGGTCGGCGGAAGGCCAGAGGTGATGGCCAGCGCGGATCCGTCCGCGTCATAGACGGCGATTCCCTTCAGGTGTTCGCGCTGACCGAAACGCTCGACCAGCCGCTGCATATTCTTGTCGGCGCCGCGATCGAAGAGAGGCTCGATAGTTTCCTGAAGGCTCTCCGCAAGAATCTCCGCGCGGCGGGAGAGATCGTTGCGCAGGACGCGTCTTTCCGTGCGCACCTGGTAGGCGGCGAAGAGCAGCGACACGAAGGCCACACTCACAATCAACGGCACAACCACTTTCAGGCTCGTGCGCATCGGGCGGCCTCGTTTCGTAACACTTAGAGTAAACCACAGGCTTCACGCGCGAAAGCAAACACTTCCACAGGCAAAAGAAAAAGCGCCGGGGCTGGGAGCGGGGGAGCGATGTAAAGAAAGAATAAAGGTTCATTTGCTCCGCCGCAAGATCCCGGCGCGCTGCGCTTGCCCTCTCCAGAATGGTGGCGGTGCAGCAGGAGACCTGTTACTTAACTTCCCAGGTGTCGCCGGCGCGAAGGAGTTTGGCGAGATCGCCCTGACCGCGCTTGGCGATGACCTCGGCAATCTGCGAGTTCATGATGTCCTCGTAGCGCGGGAGATCGTCCCAGGCGCGCAGGACGCCGAGCGGAGTCGGGAATCCAGGCCGGTGTTCCATGTGCGAGAGCAGGAAGGCATAGGAGGGCCGGGGGTGATGCGCGTCGTGGATCACGAGATCCTTTTCCGTGACACCGTTGCCAAGCTGGACGACTTCGATGTCGCCGTCGGAGCGGCGGCGGATGCCCTTGTCGCGGTTCATGCCGAAGATGAGCGGCTTGCCGTGTTCGAGCTGGAGAACGTGTTCGCTGCGCGCATCTTTTTCCGTGAGCGATTCCCAAGCGCCGTCATTGAAGATGTTGCAGTTCTGCAGAATCTCCACGAAGGCGGAACCTCGATGCGCCGCGGCGTGACGCAGCGTCTCCTTTAGATGCTGCTGGAAGATGTCCACCGAGCGGGCCACAAAGGTGGCTTCCGAGCCGATCGCCAGGGACACGGGATTGAACGGGCGATCGAGCGAGCCGAAGGGAGTGGACTTCGTCTTCTTGTGGAATTCGGAAGTCGGGGAATACTGTCCCTTCGTCAGACCATAGATGCGGTTGTTGAAAAGGAGGACCTTGACACCGACGTTGCGGCGGAGCATGTGGATGGTGTGGTTGCCGCCGATGGAGAGGGCGTCACCGTCGCCGGTGGCTACCCAGACTTCCAGGTCTGGGTTGATGGCCTTGATTCCCGTGGCGACGGCGGGCGCGCGGCCATGAATCGTGTGAAAGCCGAACGTGTTCATGTAGTAGGGGAAGCGGCTGGAGCAGCCAATTCCGCTGACCACGACGAATTTCTCGCGCGGGATGCCGAGCTCCGGGAACACGGACTGCACAGCGGCCAGAATCGCATAGTCGCCGCAGCCGGGGCACCAGCGGACCTCCTGGTCGGTCTGAAAATCCTTCTTCGTAAGAGTCGGAAGCGTGGCCGTGGTCATTCTCGAATCTCCCAGAATCCGTTCTCAGCGCATAGACGCAGAGTCAAGTTTGCGCCGCTCAAACGCCGAGCATTTCTTCAATCTTCACTTCCAGTTCATTTTGCTTGAACGGCCGGCCCTGAATCTTGTTCAAGCCGACGGCGTCCACAAGGTATTTGGCGCGAAGAACCCAGAGCAACTGCCCCATATTCAGCTCGGGCACCAGGATCTTCCGATAGCGCTTGAGCACGTCGCCGAGATTGCCCGGCAGCGGGTTCAGGTGGCGAAGATGGACGTGGCCGATGCGGCGGCCCTTCTCGCGCTGCGCCTTCACCGCGGCAGTGATCGAACCGCAGGTCGAGCCCCACGCGACAATCAGAAGGTCGCCGCCCGGGTCCCCAGCGGGAACCGCGTCAGGAATATCCTGGCCGATGGCCTCGACCTTGGCGGCGCGCAGCCGCACCATCTTTTCGTGGTTCAGGGGCTCGTAATTGATATTGCCCGTGACGTCCTGCTTCTCGAGGCCGCCGATCCGATGCTCGAGGCCCGGCGTGCCGGGAATCGCCCACGGCCGCGACAACGTCTGCGGATTCCGCTTGTAGGGCATGAAGCCCTCGGGGTTCCTCTCGAAGTGGACGGGCATTTCCGGAATTTCGCTAAGGTCAGGAATGCGCCAGGGCTCCGCACCGTTGGCGAGGTAGCCGTCGGAGAGAAGGATCACCGGCACCATGTACTTGATGGCGATGCGGCTGGCTTCCAGTGCCGTCCAGAAGCAGTCGCCCGGCGTGGCTGCGGCGAGAACGGGAATCGGCGCTTCGGAATTGCGTCCGAAGAGCGCTTGGAGCAGGTCGGCCTGCTCGGTCTTGGTCGGCAGGCCCGTGGAAGGCCCGCCGCGCTGAATGTCGCAGATGACAAGGGGCAACTCCACGGCGACAGCGAGGCCGAGCGCTTCCGTCTTGAGCGCCATGCCGGGTCCGGACGTGGAGGTGATGGCGAGCGCGCCGGCGTAAGACGCACCGATTGCCGAAGTGATGGCGGCGATTTCATCCTCCGCCTGGAACGTCATTACACCGAAATCTTTGTACTGCGAGAGTTCGTGGAGAATGTCCGACGCGGGCGTGATCGGATAGGAGCCTTGGAAGAGCGTGACGCCGGCTTTCTTCGAGGCGGTGATGAAGCCGAGCGCCAGCGCCTGATTGCCGCTGATATTGCGGTAGACGCCGGGTTCTAGCTGCGCGGGCGGGATTTCGTAGCTGACTTGAAACGCCTCCGTGGCTTCGCAATAGCTGTAGCCGGCTTTCATGGCGAGCTTGTTGGCTTCGACCAGAAGCGGCTTGCCCTTGAATTTGTCCTCGATCCAGCGGACGGTTGAATCCATCGAGCGGTTGTACAGCCAATAGCACATGCCCAGCGCGAAGAAGTTTTTGCAGCGGTCCACCGACTTCGCGTCTAGGCCGAGATGCTGCAGGGCGACGCGCGTCAGGCGCTGGAGGTCG
>QHYP01000162.1 GCA_003224195.1 Acidobacteriota bacterium
TTGGAGGTCATCTGCGCTTTGCGCAGATCGGTCTCCTTGAAGCTGTCACTGTTGACGATCAGAATTCCGTTGGCCTTGAGGTCGGCAACGTTCATTTTGAGCGCGGCGGGATTCATGACCACCAGGACGTCAACAGCGTCGCCGGGTGTATAGACATCCTTTGACGAAAACTTGATCTGGTAGCCGCTGACGCCGGGAAGCGTGCCCGCGGGCGCGCGAATTTCCGCCGGATAGTCCGGGAAAGTGGCCAGGTCATTGCCGTACAGCGCCACGGTGTTCGTGAACTGGCTGCCGGTAATCTGCATGCCGTCGCCCGAGTCGCCGGCAAAGCGAATCACGGCCTGGTCGACGAGCTCGCGCTTCGCCTTC
>QHYP01000163.1 GCA_003224195.1 Acidobacteriota bacterium
CACGGAATTGTCGGCGTGGGCGCCGCCGTTGAGGATGTTCATCATCGGCACGGGGAGAAGATTCGCGGACTGGTCGGTGGAAGAGCGCGAAAGGTATTTGTACAGCGGCTGATTCAGCGCCGCAGCCGCGGCCCGCGCGGCGGCCATGGAGACGGCTAGGATGGCATTCGCGCCGAGGCGGCCTTTGTTGGGCGTGCCGTCGAGCGAGATCATTTTCTTGTCGAGGGCGCGCTGATCCGCGGCGTCGAGTCCGCCCACGGCTTTTGCGATTTCGTTGTTCACGTTCGCGACGGTCTTGAGTACGCCTTTGCCGAGATAGCGGGGCTTGTCGGCATCGCGGAGCTCGAGCGCCTCGTGTTCGCCGGTGGAGGCGCCAGAGGGCACTGCCGCCCGGCCGAGCGCGCCACCTTCGAGGACGACGTCAGCTTCGACGGTGGGATTGCCGCGCGAGTCGAGGATTTCGCGGGCGTGGACGCGGGCGATCTTTGTGGACATGCGCGTGGTCTCCTGAATGGAAACGAATCAGAAATTTTACCGGAAGCGCAGCAGGTAGAGGAAGCGCAACAGACGGGAGAGGACCGTGCTAGCTGTCAGTAATCCGCCTTAAGTGCTCAACAATCAGCGGTTCAAGGCGTGCTCGGCAACGACCCAGACGAGACCGACGAGAAAGCCGGCCAGCGCAACATACAGCATGGTCCTCAACCGCCAGCGGTCCCTTTTCCCCCTCTTGTGCCGCCGAAAGAAGTAACCGAGGTACCAGGCCACCGGCACAAGCGTGCAATATGCGATCTTCTCAAGCTCCTGGAGCATGGACGCGTCACGCCGTTTCAGGCTCTTCGAGGAGGGATTCCTGGCGGACGACGACGACGATGCCGGAATCAGTGACGTGGAAGCGGCGCTTGTCGGCCTCGGAGTCGTAGCCAATTTCGGTGTGCTCGGGCAGGCACACGTGGCGGTCGATGATGGCATTCTTGATGCGCGAGTGACGGCCCACGTTCACGTGGTTGTAGAGGATGGAGTGGGACACGTCGCAGAAGCTGTTCACGCGCACATCGTTGCCGATCACGGAATGCGTCACGCGGCCGCCGGACACAATCGAGCCGCCGGAAACGATGGAATCGACCGCGACGCCCATGCGGTCCGGGTCGCCAAAGACGAATTTCACCGGCGGATACTGATGCTGCCAGGTGCGCAGCGGCCATTCCTTGTCATACAGGTTGAACACGGGGGAGACGGACACCAGATCCATGTTGGCTTCGTAGTAGGCGTCGATGGTGCCGACATCGCGCCAGTACTGCGAGCCCGGCTTGTTTTCGTCCACGAAGTTGTAGGCGAACACGCGATGCTTCTGGATGATGCGCGGAAGAATATCCTTGCCGAAATCGTGGCTGGACTTGGCGTCCTCGGCATCGGCGATGAGGATCGGGATCATGAGGTGAGTGTTGAATACATAGACGCCCATGGAGCCGTTGACTCGGTCCGGGTTCAGGCGGGAGCGTTTGGGCACAGCCGGCTTCTCTTCGAAGCCGACGATGCGCCAGTCCTTGTCGGTTTCGATGACGCCGAAGCGGCGGGCGGCCTCTTCAGGTGAAACTTCGACGGTGGCCACGGTCGCGTCCGCGCCGGAATCGATGTGTTGGGCGAGCATCTTGCTGTAGTTCATCTTGTATATGTGGTCGCCCGAGAGAATAAAACAGTATTTCGAGCGTTCGTTGCCGATGGAATAGATGTTCTGATAGACGGCGTCGGCCGTGCCCTGATACCAGTGCTGCGAGACGCGCATCTGCGGCGGAAGGACTTCGATATAGTCGCCGAGGCCGGCAAGCGGCGCCCAGCCGAAGCGGATGTGACGGTTCAGGCTGAGGGCTTTGTACTGCGTCAGGACAAAGACGCGGCGGAGATCGCTGTTGATGCAATTGGAGAGCGTGACGTCGATGATTCGATATACCCCGCCGAAGGGGACCGCAGGCTTGGCGCGGTCGCGCGTGAGCGGCCAGAGGCGCTCGCCCTGCCCTCCGGCGAGGAGTACCCCGATGGCATCGCGCATGTCGGACATGGGTGGCCCCCCGGAGCACGCGACGGTGGAAGCCGCTCATTCTACCAGCAAGTGCAGCCCCGAGGCACAATCGGCAAGGCGATGCGGCCTCCTGGCAGGCGTCCGGCGACGGGGCCCGTCGGAGTAGTTTACCGGAATGCAAATTGCTGGCCCTTCGGTAAACCGCGCATCCGGCGCCTGGCAGAAAGACTTCTTGACTTCCCGCCCCGGCATTGATTAGAAGATGCCAGCAACCTCATGTGATAATTGAGTGGGCGGTGGTCCTCGACCGCATAGGCCAATCCGAGTCGGATTGGGGGTGAACACAAATTGGCAGAAGTCATGATCCAGGAGGGCGAAAGCCTGGAGAATGCCCTGCGCCGCTTTAAGCGCAAGGTGCAGCAGGAAGACATCATCAAGGAAATCAAGAAGCATAGTTTCTACATGAAGCCCGGCGAAAAGCGTCGGGCCAAAGAAGCGCTTTCGCGGAAACGGCTGCGCAAGAAGCAGCGGCGCGAGCAGGATTAGGTTCCTGCTCGAGCTGCAGTTCGGTGCCGCCATTCCGCGATTCAGGCCCCCATCAGGCGGAGGTTGACCGCTCTGCGGTCACACTTAGGTTGTTGGGTTTCTGTCGCAGCTTCGCGCTCGCAGGAACGTGGGACCCGTGCCCGGCCCTCCCGGTCGATCGGTTCTCCCTCGCCATCCAGCATTGTGCGCGGGGTGTGCGCCTTCCATGCCGGACCCGGGGCAAGGGAGCCATCGATGGAATACCACGATAAGGTCCTGAAGTGCGCGGAATGCGGCGCCGAGTTCGTTTTTACTGCCGGCGAACAGATGTTTTTCGCCGATAAAGGCTTTAAGAACGAGCCGAAGCGCTGCAAGAGTTGCAAGGCGAAGCGGGCGGAAGGTGGCGGAGGCCAGGCGCCGGCTCGCGCGGAAACGAAAACCACCTGCTCGCAGTGCGGCAAAGAGACGACCGTCCCCTTTCGGCCAACGCAAGGGAGGCCGGTCTTCTGCCGCGAATGCTTCCAGCAGCGGCGGGCCATGGGCGCGCAGACCAGCTGAAGCTGAGGGTGGGAGCCCTCCGCACAGTTGCGTTGCGCGCCGCCCGGAGGACCCTTTATCTGCGAACCCAGAGGCGTTTCCTCATTCTCTTCCTTCCGCATGTGAAGCGCGTGCCCCGCGTGTAATTTTCGCGTCGCGGGCGTATCATACGGACGACAATCCCCGCAGACTGGGACACGGAGGGCCAGCTCCATGGCTCACCGCTTTACCATCGGAGTTGAAGAAGAATTTCAAATTATTGACCCGGCCACATGTGAACTGCGGTCACATGTGAGCGAGCTGGTGGCGGCCGCTTCTCCGAGCATCGAAGAGCAGGTGAAGCACGAATTGCATCAGTCGATCGTGGAGATGGGCACCAAGATCTGCGAGAACGTGCCGGAATTGCGGATCGAGATGCACCGGACGCGCAGCGAACTGGTGGCCGCCGCCGAACGCGTGGGACTGCAAGTGGCCGCCGCGGGAACCCACCCGTTCTCGAGCTGGATCGATCAGGTGATTTCGCCCGGCGACCGTTACAAGAACATCGTGGAGGAGTTGCAACAACTGGCGCGCTCGCTGTTGATTTTCGGCATGCACGTTCACGTGGCCATGCCGGACGGGCAGACGACTATCGACTTGATGAACGCCGTGCGGTATTTCCTCCCGCACCTGCTGGCCCTCTCGACGAGTTCGCCCTTCTGGATGGGCCGCAACACGGGGCTGAAATCCTTTCGCACCACGGTTTTCCGCCGGTTCCCGCGCACGGGGGTACCGGACTACTTCGGCTCATGGGGTGAATACGAAAATTACATCAACCTGTTGATCCGGCTCAATTGCATCGACAACGCGAAGAAAATCTGGTGGGACGTGAGGCCTCATCCGAGCTTCGGGACGCTCGAGTTCCGCATGTGCGACGTGACCACCCGCGTCGAAGAAGCCGTGACGATTGCAGCGCTCACACAAGCCATTGTCGTGAAGCTTCACCGGCTCTATGAGCGCAACATGGGTTTCCGCTTGTACCGCCGCACCCTGATCGAGGAAAACAAGTGGCGCGCGGCGCGCTATGGTATCGACGGCAAACTGATCGATTTCGGCAAGCAGACGGAAGTGCCGATGCGTGATCTGGCCCTCGAACTTCTCGAGTTTGTGGACGATGTCCTGGACGATCTGGGAAGCCGCAGCGCCGTGGAATACGTTCACACCATTCTGCGCGAAGGGACCAGCGCGGATCGCCAGCTCCGCGTGTACGAAAGCACAAGGGACCTGAAGGCCGTGGTGCGCCACCTGGTGCAAGAAACCCGCGCGGGCGAGACTTCGTCGCAACGCGCAACCTCGGCCCGCGCCGTGAATTGACGCCCCGGCAGATCACACGGCTGCGGAGTCCTTTTTCGGAGCAAGAACATGACGAAGATCGGACTGTTGTGTGGGCGAGAATTCAGTTTTCCCCCGGCATTCCTCGAGCGCGTGAATGCGCTGGGCAAGAGAGACGGCATCAGTGCGGAGTTCGTGAAGCTGGGCGGCACGAAGATGGGCGAACCTGCGCGCTACCGCGTCATCGTGGATCGGCTCTCGCACGAGGTGGACTATTACCGAGGCTACCTGAAGCACGCGGTGCTCGAAGGAACCTACGTCATCAACAATCCGTTCTGGTGGACCGCGGACGACAAGTATTTCAATTATTCCGTGGCCGCGAAACTCGGCGTCGCGGTCCCCAAGACCGTCCTGCTCCCGCAAAAAGGCTACCCGAGCAACGTGGACATCACCTCCGAATCGCTGCGCAACCTCGACTACCCCATCGATTGGGACTCGCTGCTCGACTATGTGGGCCGCCCCGCCATCCTGAAGCCGTTTTCCGGCGGCGGATGGAAGCACGTCTATAAGGTGAGGAATCGCGAGGAGCTGATTGCTGCGTACGATCAGACGAGTCCGTACTGCATGACGCTGCAGGAGTTCATCGATTTCGATCGCTACGTGCGCTGCTTCACGTTCGGCAAGACGGACATCACGCCGGTTCATTATGACCCCAAGGAACGCCGCTACATCGTGGATCACAAATATCTTTCGGCTGAGCTGGGCGCACGGATCTCGCGCGACGCGCAAACGATCAACCTCGCGCTCGGCTACGAAATGAACACCATCGAATTTGCCGTGAAGGACGATGTGCCCTACGCCATCGATTTCTTGAATCCCGCGCCGGATTTCGAGCGCGACCGCATCACCCCGTTCTATTTCGATCTTGTCGTGGACCGCATGTCCAAGCTGGTGATTGACCGCGCGCTCCACGGCAACGTTGCGAATACCTGGCCGCGCTGGGAGGAGATGCTTGGCATTGGCGCGGCCGCAGGCTTCACGGCGGCGCCGAAAATCGCGGTGGCGGGAAAGTCGGGAGCGAAGGCGTGACGCACAGCGCAGGCGCTTCTCCCACGCCGATGGCCGGTGATCCGGCGGATTTCTGGCACAGCCTGCTCCGGCCGGAATTCGACCGCGCGCCGGATTTCGCCGGGAAATTCTTCGCGCGGCTGCGGGACGCCAAGCTCGTGTTCGGCGGCCGCGTTCACTGCCCTTTCCTGCGCCCGTTTTTCCTCACCGAAGAAGATGAGACGCGCGTGCGCGTCGTCGCGGAGACGATCGCGGCGCTCGGCGAGCGCGTGGTCGTGGCCGCGCTCGAAAATCGCGCACTCTTCGAGCAGCTCCATCTGCGGCCTGAAGAAGAAAGGCTGGCGCGAATTCCTGTGGGTTATGCGCGGGCGAGCACGGCGTCGCGGCTCGATGCCTTTTTGCTCCCCGATTCGCTGAAATTCGCAGAATACAACGGCGAATCGCCCGCCGGCCCGGGCTATGCCGAGATGCTGGCCGAGATTTTCAGCAACCTGCCCGTGATGGAGCGCTTCCGCGAACGCTATGAAGCGCGGATGTACGGGCTGAGCGCGAAGCTCCTCGAGGCCCTGTTGGCCAGCTACACCGATTGGGGCGGGACGCGGACGGCTCCGCAAATCGTCATTACCGACTGGCGCGAAGTCCCCACCTGGAGCGAATTCGAGATTTTGCAGGCGCGCTTTGCAAAACTGGGCGTGCCGGCGGTTATCGCGGACCCGCGCGATTTGGTCTTCGACGGGAAAGTGCTGACGGCGCACGGCAAAAAGATTGACCTCGTCTACCGTCGCGTGCTGATCAACGACATCGTGGCGCGTCCCGCCGACTGCGAAGCGCTGGTGCAAGCCTACGCGGCAAACGCCGTCTGCGTCGCCAATACTTTCCGCTGCAAAATCCCTCACGTGAAGGCCTTCTTCGCCCTGCTCACCGACGAGCGAAATGCCGCGCTGTTCTCCGCACCGGAGCAGGAGATCATCCGCCGGCACATTCCATGGACACGCGTGGTGCAGGACACGAAGACGCAGCACCATGGTGACACCGTCGAGCTGCTGGCGTTCCTCCGCAAGAATCGCGCCAACCTGGTGCTCAAGCCGAGCGACGAATACGGCGGCTCGGGCGTGACGCTCGGCTGGGAAGCGAACGAAAGCCACTGGCACGCGGCGATCGAGAAGGCGCTGTCGAGCAAACAAGCAGCCTGGATTGTCCAAGAGCGCATTCCCGTCCGCCGCGAACTCTTTCCAGTGATCACGGCGGACAACAAGCTGGAATTTCGCGACATGCTCGTGGATTTCGCGCCCTACATTTTCCGGGGCAAGGTGGCGGGCTTTTTGACGCGTCTCAGCGCCACGGGCCTCGCCAATGTAACCTCCGGCGGCGGCCAGGTCCCCTCCTTCCGCGTGCGGCTTCGCGGCGCTGAAGCTGGTGCCTGACGAAACAGCGGAAGTGAAGGATCCAAAGCAGGCGGGGTTTTCTGTAGCCGCCCTCTCGAGAGGGTGGGTTTTGATGTTCCGCTGTTCGCGATTTCAGCTCCGCGAGAACACATGGGGTCACAGCGGATCCCACAAAGGACCACAGGATACAGTAAAATAATTCCATGGAGTTCGGTGCCGCACAAACCGAATTGATGCCCGGCGCGCGGAACGCCGTGGAAACCTGCCTCGCCGTGCAGCCGGCCGAGCGAGTGACGTTGATCGCGGACGAGGCGAGCCGCGTCGTGGCCGCGAGCCTTGCGGAAGCGCTCGAAGAGAAACGTGCTCCCTGGACAGGTCTTTTGCTCGAGGAGTTTGCCCCGCGGCCGATGATGGCCGCGCCGCCGGACGTGCTTCGCGCGCTCGAATCCGGCGAAGTGGGCATTCTTTGCATGCAACCGCTGCCGGGTGAACTGGCCGCGCGCATGGCCATCGTGAAGGTCGTCGAGCGGCGCCGCATCCGCTACGCGCACATGGTGGGCGTGACGCCCGAGATCATGCAGCAGGGCATGTGCGCGGATTATCGCCTGGTGGATCGTCTCAGCGATCGCATCCGCGAGCGCATGTTGCGCGCTGACACCTTGACGGTGAAAACGTCGGCCGGCACGGATTTCACGGCGCAGTTCGATCGCTCGCTCGACTGGGTGAAAACCAGCGGGCTGATCAGCCCCCGCTACTGGTCGAATCTGCCTGCCGGTGAAGTGTTCACCACGCCGGCATCCGTGGACGGCACGTTTGTGTGCGACGCCACGGCCGGCGATTACTTCAACCGGAAGTATGGCGACCTCCAACCGAAGCCGCTCGTGCTCCAGATCGAAGACGGGCGGCTCGTTGGCGCAAAATGCGCGCGCAAAGATCTCGAAGAGGAATTCTGGAACTATTGCCACACGGACGAAAACAGCGATCGCGTCGGCGAATTAGCCTTCGGCACCAACCTCGGGCTCACCGAGATGATCGGCATTCTCTTGCAGGACGAAAAGCATCCCGGCGTGCACATTGCCTTCGGTGATCCCTATGGCAGCCAAACCCACGCCGATTGGTCCTCGCGAACGCACGTGGACGTGCTCACGCGCAACTGCGACGTGTGGATTGACGCGGACCAGGTCATCGCCAACGGCCGCTACAACCTCGATCATCTCGATCTCAAGTAACTTCAAGTCTGGCGGATCTCAGTCATCTCACTTCAGTTTTCAGTCAAACCGTTCAGAACAGCCGGCTAATGTATTCCCGCATCTCGTGTTTCCAGAAAGGCCAGTCGTGGCCCCCTTCGGGTCCCCAGTTATCCAGC
>QHYP01000164.1:0-3387 GCA_003224195.1 Acidobacteriota bacterium
CATCTCCGACAGTCATTGCGGGGCGAAGGGCGCGAAAGAGGGCCATGCCGATTGCGCGACGAAGTGCGTCAAGGAGAAGGGCGGCAAGTTCGTGTTCGTCAACGACGCAGACAAGAAGGTCTACGCCATTGACGCGCAGGACCAAGTCGCCGCGCACGCCGGCCACCACGTCACCGTAAAGGGCACCATCGAGGGAGACAGCCTCAAGCTCAGCGGCATCGAGATGGCGGCCAAGTAAGTCCCGTTTTCAAACAGGGTTCGGACAGACAGGCGGGGGATGCCCCGCCTGTTTTCTTTTTGCGCCACGCGGCGTTTTCAGTAGGATGATGCGTGCCACATGACGACCCTCCTTCTGCACGCCGGCCGCGCGGTCACTCCCGCGGCCGAGATCTCAGACGCTGGTATCCTCATACATGACGGCACGATTGAGGCCGTCGGCCCGCGCCAGGCCTTGCGCCTTCCGGCCGGCGCAGAGGAGATTCGCGAACCGGAAGCAATCGCCATTCCCGGCTTTGTGGACGTGCACATCCACGGCGCGGGCGGCTCCGACGTTATGGAGGGAACGCGCCAGGCAATCGGCACGGTCGCCAGGACGATTGCCGAGCACGGCACGACTTCCTTTCTCGCCACGACGGTGACAGCCAGCGCCGAGGATACTTCCCGCAGCATCGAGGGAATTTCACACTACATCGAGCATCAACATGAAGAAGATGCGGTCCGTTCGGAAGTGCTGGGCATTCACTTCGAGGGGCCGTTCCTGAGCCCGACGCGGCGCGGGGTGCATCCGCAGGAATGGCTCCAGCTTCCTTCGGTGGAGCTGCTCGCCAGATTCCTGAAGGTCGCGCGCGGCACGGCCCGCCTCCTGACCATCGCGCCGGAACTTCCCGGCGCGCCATCCTGCATCGAAGCGGCGCACACGGCGGGATTGGTCGTTGCGATGGGGCATACCGACGCGAACTACGAACAGACGCGAGCGGCAATTGCCCGCGGCGTGCGCCACGCGGTACACGTCTACAACGCGATGCGCCCGTTCACTCACCGCGACCCGGGCGTGATCGGTGCCGTGCTTACTTCGCCCGAGGTGACCGCCGAATTGATCGCCGATGGAGTCCACGTCGAGGACGGCGCGATGCGGCTTCTCTTGCAGGCGAAGGGTGTCGAACGGGTGATTCTGGTGAGTGATGGAACGGCGGCAACGGGGATGCCGGACGGAAAATACAAACTGGGCCCATTGGAAGTGACCGTGAGTGGCGGCATCTGCCGCAACGCCGAGGGTAAGCTGGCAGGGAGCACGCTTACGCTCGACCGGGCGCTGCGAAACATCGTCGCCCTGGGCTTTTCACTCCCCGAGGCGGTGCGCATGCTGACGCAAAACACCGCGTTGCTGCTCGGGCTCGAGTTCAAGAAGGGGGCGCTGCGCCCCGGAGCAGACGCGGACATCGTTCTGCTGGATTCCAGCCTGCAGATCCGACGCGTCTGGACACGCGGGATCACAAGCTAACCAAAGTCGAATATGCCAGGGTGGCGCGATATCTCCCGCACCAGGGCCCAAAAGTCGACTGCCGTCCTTACATATTCAATGGAATTCCAAGCGCCGAAGAAAGCTGGTAGGGATCGAACGGGCTACAGACAAAGTAGCGCCCGCCAACCTCGAGTGTGGGAACCTTGCGTTTTCCATTATTCACTTTGAGAACGAGAGCTTCGGCGTTCGCATCTTCTTCGATATTCACCTCCCGAAATTCGACGCCATGTTCCCTTAGAAAGACTTTTGTGCGGCGGCAATCCGAGCACCATGGAATGGAATAGATCGTGACGGCGTCCATAATCAATTTCCACGCGATTAGATGCTTGGAAGCAAGAGGAAGTGTCGGGAAGGTCAACCGAGTGCGACGGTTTGGGAGCCGCTCGCGGCGCCAGTGCGGCGTTTTCGAGCGACCTGGACGCGGATTAGAGCCCGCTGGAGCGCCGCGCGGGCGCGGTCCCAGTCAATATTCGAGTCCTGCGAGGACATACGTCTTTCCGCGCGCTGCAGGGCGGCCTGCGCGCGAGGCACATCGATTTCCTCGCCGCGCTCGGCGATTTCTGCGAGCACCGTCACGCGGTCCGGAAGGACTTCGGCGAAGCCACGGATCACGGCGAGCTGGACTTCCGTGTTCCCGCTGCGCGAACTGAGCCGGCCAATCCCAAGCTCGGTCATAAGTGGCGCGTGGCCCGGTAAGATGCCGAGGTAGCCGTCGGCGCCGGGAATTTCCACTCCGGCGCAACTTTCGCGGAGCAGTTGGCGCTCCGGCGTGACGACAACGAGCTCGAGCGTCTCAGGAAACATCGCGGCTCAGACTCCTGCCTTCATATTCTCCGCTGCGCTGAGCGCCTCTTCAATGGTGCCGACCATGTAAAAGGCCTGCTCGGGAATGTCGTCATGTTTGCCTTCGACGATTTCCTTGAAGCCGCGGACGGTGTCCTCGATCTTGACGTACTTGCCTTCTTTGCCGGTGAACGCTGCGGCGACGAACATGGGCTGCGAGAGAAACCTCTCGATTTTGCGGGCGCGCGAAACGGTCAGCTTGTCTTCATCGGAGAGCTCTTCGATGCCGAGGATGGCGATGATGTCCTGCAGGTCTTTGTAGCGCTGCAGTATGGACTTGACGGCGCGAGCGACAGCGTAGTGCTCCTGGCCGACGATGCGCGCGTCGAGAATGCGCGAGTAGCTCGCCAGAGGATCGACGGCCGGGTAGATGCCGCGCTCGACGATCTGGCGGCTGAGGTTCGTCGTAGCGTCGAGGTGCGAGAAGGTGGCGGCCGGCGCAGGGTCGGTGTAATCGTCGGCAGGCACAAAGATCGCCTGCACGGACGTGATTGAGCCGTGCTTCGTGGAAGTGATGCGCTCCTGCAATTCACCGATTTCGGTGTTGAGGTTCGGCTGGTAACCGACTGCCGATGGCATGCGGCCAAGAAGCGCGGAGACTTCCGAGCCGGCCTGGACGAAGCGGAAAATGTTGTCGATGAACAGGAGTACGTCGAGATGCTCCTCGTCGCGGAAGTATTCGGCAACGGTCAGGCCGGTAAGGCCGACGCGCAAGCGCGACCCGGGCGGCTCGGTCATCTGGCCGTAGATGAGCGCGGCGCGGGATTTCTCCGAATTGCCCGGCACGACGACGCCGGACTCAGTCATTTCGAGCCAGAGCTCATTGCCTTCGCGGGTGCGCTCGCCCACGCCGGCGAAAACGGATACGCCGCCATGCTTCGTGGCCACGTTGCGGATCAGCTCCATGATGAGCACGGTTTTCCCCACGCCCGCGCCGCCGAAGAGGCCAATCTTGCCGCCTTTCAGGTAGGGCTCCATCAGGTCTACGACTTTGATGCCGGTCTCGAACATCTCGAGTGTGG
>QHYP01000164.1:3421-11849 GCA_003224195.1 Acidobacteriota bacterium
CTGGTGAGGGGTCCCAGTTGATCGACGGGCTTGCCCAAAACATTCATCACCCGGCCGAGTGTGGGGCGGCCAACGGGCACGACAATGGGCTTGCCCGTATCGTAGGCCTTCATGCCGCGCACCATGCCTTCCGTGGGCTCCATCGCCACAGTACGGACGCGGCCTTCGCCGAGATGCCGCTGCACTTCGGCGATGACGTCCAGCGGCTGCGGGATATTATACCCGTCGCTCGTAATGTGAATCGCGTTATAGATCGGCGGCAATTTGTCCGCGTCGAATTGGATATCGACGACGGGACCGATGATCTGGACCACGTGGCCAACGCTGGCATAAGACTCCGAACTCATCACTCCTCCATCAACACATCTCGAGTGGCCAGTGGTCAGCGACCAGTGACCAGTGAATTAGAGAACTTCATGTCAGCCGCCTGCGAAGGGCCTGCATGAGGCCGCCGAGCAATCGCCCGACTTCGTCGCAAGCGCGCTGAATCTCCTCATGATTCTGAGATGCGATATACCCTAAATCATTCCCCAGCAAGAGAAAATACCGAGTTTCCTCTAGCGATCCACTCGCTATATCAAGGTGGCGAAGAAAATCTTTTGTTGTTCGGCGAGCGAAGCCCTCCGCGATATTGGCTGGGACCGAGGAGGCGGCGCGGCGCAGTTGCATCACTAAACCAAAACGCTCGTCCGCCGGGAATCCAGAAGAAGCGCGGTAAACAGTGAGGGTCAGACCGTGTGCCTTCTTCCAAGCATCGAGTTCTCGAAAGGTCTTCACTGGTCGCTGGTTACCGGTCACTGGTCATTCAGGCGGTCGAAGAGGCGCCGCTGACCACTTCAATGATCTCTCTGGTGATGGCCGCTTGCCGAACTTTGTTCATGTGCAAGGTCAGCGCCTCGATGACGTCCCCGGCATTGTTCGTGGCCGATTCCATCGCGGTCATGCGCGCGGCGTACTCTGCGGCCGAAGATTCCAGCATCGCGCGCAAGACCTGCGTTTCCACGTAGCGCGGGAGCAGTTTGTCGAGCAAATGCTCCTTGGGCTGTTCGTAGATGTAGTCAACTTGCGCGATGGCCGCTTCGGCCGGTGTCTCTTCGGCGCTGGCGAGGCCTTCGACCGGAAGCAGCTTTTCGACCGCGAGAGTCGGCGCGAGGACGCTCTTGAACTCATTGAAGACGGCATACACGGCATCCACCTCGGCGGAGGCATACAATTCCGTGATTCTGGCCGCGATCTCCCGGGCAACCGCGAACTCGACCCGCGCAAGAACGTTCACGTATTCCCCGGCGAATTCATACCCGCGCTTGCGGAAAGCATCTCGCCCTTTCTTGCCCACTGGTAGGACCAGGATTTTCTTTTCGGCATTGGCGCGGATGACGTCCTGCGCTTTGCGCAGGACGTTCGTGTTGAACGCGCCGCACAGCCCGCGCTCCCCCGTCAGCACCACGACGAGGACGTTCTCCTCTCGGCGTTTTGTCAGCAGCGGATGCTGGGGATTTTCGATTCGGGCCATCGTCGAGCGCAGGACGCGCGCGATTTCTTTGGCGTACGGCCGCGCGGAAAGGGCGCGTTCTTGCGCACGCCGCAAACGCGCCGCCGCGACAAACTTCATCGCGCGTGTGATCTGCTGGGTGTTTTTCACCGTGCGGATGCGGCGCCGAAAATCGAGAAGTGTGGGCACTGTGGGTCGTCAGAAGCTGAGCTCAACTCGCCGTCGCCGCAGCAGGGCTGAAGCGCTCCTTGAAAGCGTCAATGGCCCGCTTCATCTCCGCGCGAAGATTATCGTCGAGTGCCTTCCTCGCGGCGATGTTCTGCAACACGGCGGGATAGTTCGTCTCCACGAACTGCAGGAGCTCGCGCTCGAAGCGCCCGCATTCCGCGACCGGAACCGCGTCCAGTGCGCCGCTGGTGCCGGCAAAGATCACGAACACCTGCTTCTCAACGGGGAGCGGCGCGTACTGATCCTGTTTGAGAAGCTCGGTGAGGCGCTGACCGCGCGCGATTTGCGCCTGGGTCACTTTGTCGAGCTGTTCCGTTCCGAATTGGGCGAAGGCCGCGAGGTCGCGATATTGCGCCATGTCGAGACGCAGCGAACCCGCTACCTGGCGCATGGCCTTGATCTGCGCGTTTCCTCCCACGCGGCTCACGGATATGCCGGCGTTGATCGCCGGGCGAATGCCCGCGTTGAAAAGGTCGGACTCGAGATAGATCTGGCCGTCCGTGATGGAGATTACATTTGTCGGGATATAGGCGGAGACGTCTCCCGCCTGAGTTTCGATGACCGGGAGGGAGGTGAGCGAGCCGCCGCCAAGCTTGTCGTTTAGCTTTGCGGCGCGTTCGAGCAGGCGCGAGTGCAAATAAAAGACGTCGCCGGGAAACGCCTCGCGGCCGGGCGGGCGGCGCAGCAGCAGTGAAATTTCGCGATAGGCCTGCGCATGCTTCGAGAGGTCGTCGTAGAACGTCACCGCGTGGCGTTTCTTATCGCGGAAGTATTCGCCCATGGCGCACGCGCCGTAGGGAGCAATGTACTGGAGCGTGGCGGGTTCGCCGGCGGAGGAGGCCACAATAATCGTGAAGTCCATGGCCCCGGCATCGGTTAGGACCTTTACGACCTGAGCGATCGTGGAGCGCTTCTGCCCGATCGCGCAATAGATGCAGATCATGTCCTGGCCCTTCTGATTGATGATCGTGTCCAGGATGACGGCCGTCTTGCCGGTCTGACGGTCGCCGATGATGAGCTCGCGCTGGCCGCGGCCAATCGGAATCATCGAGTCGATGGCCTTGATGCCGGTCTGCAAAGGCTCCCGGACGGGTTGGCGGTCGATCACCCCCGGAGCGATGCGTTCGACCGGATTGCGCTGTGTGGCGACGATGGGCCCCTCGTCATCGAGCGGTTCGCCGAGCGGGTTGACGACGCGGCCCACCAGCGCATCCCCCACCGGCACGGACATGATGGAGTTGGTGCGCTTGACGGTGTCGCCCTCTTTGATTTCGATGTATTCGCCCAGGAGCACGGCGCCGACTTCGTCCTCTTCGAGATTGAGCGCAATACCGGAAACGCCGTGCGGAAAAGAGAGCATTTCGCCGGCCATCACTTTCTCGAGGCCATGAATGCGCGCGATGCCGTCGCCGACGCTGATGACCTGGCCGACTTCGTCCACCGCGACGGCCTGCTCGTAGTTCGAGATTTGCTCGCGGAGAAGCTTAGTAATCTCGTCTGCCTTGATATTCGCCATACCTGCTCCTACTCCGAAGCGAGGCGCTCGCGCAACCGTTCGAGCTGGTTACGGACTGACCCATCATATATCGTCGAGCCGACGCGCACGACCGCGCCGCCGAGCAGCGCGGAATCGGTCGCATAGCGCGTTTCAATCTTCTTTCCCGTGATCCGCTCCAGCGCGAGGCGGAGTTCTTTTTTCTGTGCGGCGCTCAGCTCGACGGCGGAAGTTATATCCGCCTGGGCGATCCCCTGCCGCTGCCGGAGTACGCCGTGAAAGGCGGCCGCGATTTCCGGGAGGAGTTGCGTTCGCCGATGATCCGCAAGCACAAAGAGAAAATTGCGCAAAATTTTGCTCGCCCCGGCCGAATCGGGGCGAGCGCTCATTCGGTCAACGATCTTCTCGATGACGCCATGTTTGGCCGGGCGCGGAATCGCGGGGCTCGCCAGGAATTTCCGGAGTTCCTCGGACTCGCGGTAAAGGCTGAGCAACTGCTCGAGTTGCTTCGAGAAGGTCTCCGCGACCTCCTGCTGGAGGGCAATATCGGCAAGGACGCCGGCGTATTGTAGGGAGGCGGACTTCAATTCAGCCCGCCTTCCAAGCTGTGTACAAATGCGCGGAACAGAGAATCCTGCGCCTGCGGCGTGAGCTGCTTGGTCAAGAGCGATTCGGCGCCGGCCACGGCCAGCCCTGCGCCGAAGGCTTTCAGTTCCAGGCGCGCGGCGCGTTCGGCCGCTTGGATTTCCGCCCGGGCGGCTGCGGAGATTTTCTCGGCTTCGGCGCGAGTCAGGTCACGAAGACGCTGCGCCTCGGCTTGGGCGTCGCGCTGCGCGTGAGCGCGGAGATCGGCTGTTTCGAGATCGAGGCGGGCAAGCCGTGACTCTGCATCTTGGAGCTGCCGCTCGGCTTCGGCTTTCGTGGCTGTCGCCTGAGTAATTGCAGCCGTGATGGCGTCCGCGCGGCGGCGGAAGAAGCTGGGCCCCTTCTTCATACAAAGGTAGCCGACGGCCCCCGCGACGATCGCGAAGTTAAGCCATTTGAAAAGTTCGCCAATCGGCGACTCGGCCGGGTTGCCGCTCTCTTCCGCGGCGCGAGCATTCACGGCGGGGCCGAGCAGCGCCACCAAGAGAAACATCAGAATGGCCAATCGCGCTGAGCGGCGGATCTGCTCACAGCTCATCGGGAATCACCCGCCAGGGGGCTTTCCAAGACGCGCCGGGCGATTTCCGCAGCAAGCTGGCTGCTGGAGGCTTCTAATTCGCGCCGCGCCGCCTCCAGTTCAGCCGAAATCCGATCCTTGCCGGAGCGCACTTCCTCCGATGCAAGGTTCCGGGCAGCTTTCAAGACAGCGTTGCGCTCCTCGAGCAGTTTCTTACGAGCCGCGTCTTGCTCGGCATAGATTTCCGCGCGAGCTCGCTTGAGCGCCTCCTGGTATTGCTTGATCTTCTCCTGGGCGGCGGCCTGGGCAGCTTCGGCGGCCTTCTGCGCGCCGGATGTGCGTGCGTCGCGCTCGGCCATGACGCGGAGCAAAGGCGCAAAAAACACTGAGCGCAGAATAAGATAGAAAAGAAAGACGATCAGGACTGTGGGTACAGCCTGCAGGAACAGTTCGCCAAGCTGGTGAACGATCTCTTGCATCCGGTTGATCGCTATGCGATCGCACTTGAATTGGCCGCTATGCGGTCACCCTTGAGTTGACCCCGACCTGGTCGGGGTCACACATAAATTGACCGCTCGCGGCGTTTACCCCGATTCCATCGGGGCGGTCACACAGAAGACTTATCGCCGCGCGCCGTGCCCGGCCCGGATTGAGGCACACAGCGAGCCTGAAGCTGCCAAACGAAACGTTGTTTTATAGCATCCACAATCCATTCCGTCAATCTGACCCGGCCCCTGGAATAGCCCTGTCACATCGTATCCCCCTGGCGAAGTTGAAGTGTTTGACCCCGAAGCGCGGGCGAGAGGCCGCTCCCAGACTAAGGCGAGAGCCAGGTGTTGAGGTCGGTAGCGCGGGAGAAAAGTGCGAGTGCGCCAAGTTCGCGGAAGCTCGCGGCCCGTTCGCGGTATTGATGCGCGGCGCGCGGGAGAACGGCAACGAATGGGACGCCGGCCGCGCGGGCGGCCAGGGCATCATCGACGTTATCGCCAATGTAGAGAGCGGTGGCGGCTTCGCGCCCGGCAACGATTTTCAGCAGTCCGTCGGGATGCGGCTTCATCCGAGAAACGTCGTCCATCGTGACGATCTGGCGGAAATGGCTCGCCGCGGGCCAGCGGCCAAAAGTGTGCTGAAGCTCCTGGCGGTTCCGTCCGGTGAAAATGTTCAGCTCGAAGCGCGCAGCCCATCGCGCGATCTGGCGAGGCGTAACGAGCATCTTCTCGTTGCGGACGTTGCCCAGCTTGCCGTCCGTGCCCCAGTAGAAACGGTTGAAGGCATCGCGCGCTTCCTCGTAGGTAATGGGGCGGCCTAAGGAAGTGACCCACGCCGCAGTCATGCGCCAGTCGTCGTTGAAGCCGGGCCTGCTTTTCCACTCGTGCAGTTGCTTGTAGGTGACGCGATGGCCGCTCAGGGACTGGACGGTCTGTAGCGCGGAGCGCCAGTAGCTGCCGCGCACGTCCACCAGGACGCCGTCCACGTCGAAGATCAGTATCTGCGGCTGCGCGCGCAGTGCTCGCCCGGATTTGCCCATCGCCTCCACTCCTTGCGTACACCATTAGGATAAACTGACGGAGCGCGCGGCGCCTAAAGTTGGCCGTTCGGCGGCCCCAAACAAAGGAGCAATCATGGCAGGATTTGCCGGAGTGGACTTCATTGACCTCGACTCGGCGCTGAACGACGAGGAAAAGCTGGTGCGGCAGACGGCGCGCAAGTTCGTGGACAACGAAGTCCTGCCGATCATCGAAAAGCACAACCGCGAAGCAACATTCCCGATGCATCTGGTGCCGCAGCTCGGCGAGCTCGGCTTTTTCGGGGCGAACCTGAAGGGCTATGGATGCGCCGAAATGTCGAACGTGGCGTACGGACTGATGATGCAGGAGCTCGAGCGGGGCGATTCGGGTCTGCGCAGCTTCGTCTCCGTGCAGAGCGGCCTGGTGATGTGGCCGATTTACACCTACGGCAGCGAAGAGCAAAAGAAAAAATGGCTGCCGGCGCTGCAGTCGGGCAAAGCGATCGGCTCGTTCGGTCTGACGGAGCCGCAATTCGGATCGAACCCGGGCGGGATGCTGACGCACGCGGCGAAGAAGGGCGGGAAATACGTTCTGAACGGGGAAAAGATGTGGATCACGAACGGCTCGCTCGCGGACGTCTCCGTGGTATGGGCGAAATGCGAGGACGAGAAGGTTCGCGGCTTCCTGGTGGAGAAAGGAACCAAGGGATTCAAAGCCTGGGACGTGCACGGCAAGTGGTCGCTGCGCGCTTCGGTGACTTCGGGTCTGGCGCTCACGGACTGCGAAATTCCGCAGGAGAATTTGCTGCCGAAGGTCGAGGGACTTAAGGGCCCGCTCGGCTGCCTGAACCAGGCGCGCTACGGAATCGGCTGGGGAGGCCTGGGCGCGGCGATGGCGTGCTACGACACTGCGTTGCAATATGCGAAGCAGAGGAAACAGTTCGCCAACAAGCCGATCGCGTCGCACCAGCTTGTGCAGGACAAGCTCGCCTGGATGATCACCGAAATCTCGAAAGGCCAGTTGCTGGCCCTCCATGTCGGCAAGCTGAAAGACGCGGGCCGCGCGGACCACACGCACATCTCCATGCTGAAGATGAACAACGTGGCCATCGCGTTGGAGACGGCGCGCAAGGCGCGCGACATCCTGGGCGCGAACGGCATCGTGGACGATTACTGCATCATGCGCCACATGACGAACCTCGAGTCCGTTTCTACCTACGAGGGCACGCACGACATCCACAAACTGGTGATCGGCGAGCGCATCACCGGCATTTCCGCATTTGTCTGAAGTGGAACCAAGGGTTGTGGCGGCCAGCGCAGCCGGGCATAATTCTCTCTCCGTGATTTTTGCAGTGGAGGACACCAGCATGGATCGCTCGCCGGCTGCTTGCTCACGCAACTCGCTTTTCCGCTCCCTTTGCATCTCGACAGTGTTTCTCGTCCTGGCGCCATGCGTCCGCGCGCAAGGACTCATGGAGGAGGTGCGGCAGCAGCCGAAGATCCGCGCCATCACCGCGTTCATCAACCTCGACCGCACGAAATACCGGCAGCAAATCGCGGAGACGCTTGCGTTTCTCCGCTCGGCAAAGGAGGTCTTCCGGCAGGGCGGCTACGAGGTGCAGACCATCCGCATTACCACGCAGCCTTTTCCGCAGTACACGCAGGGGATGACGGCCGAGCAAGCCGTGGCGTTCTTCAAGGAATACGACGCGCTGGCGGCGAAAGAGGGCTTTGACGCGTCTATCGGCCCGGCCATGCTGAATGAGGGCGACACCGAGGCCCAGGCCGACCTGCTGGGAGAAATTCTGCGGCAGACGAAGATCCTGAACGGCAGCGTCGCCGTGGCGGGTGAGGACGGGGTCCGCTGGAATGCGGTTGCGGCCGCGGCCCGCGTCATCAAGAAGCTCTCGGAGACGAGCGAGCATAGCCAGAAGAGTTTCAATTTCGCCGCCACGGCGATGGTGCCGCCGTTTACGCCGTTCTATCCCGCTTCCTACCACACGGGCTTTGGGCGGCAGTTCGCGCTGGCGTTGCAGTCGGCAAACACGGTCACGGAGGTCTTTCGCAATAACGCCGAGCCGGCCGCGGCGCAGCGCAAGTTGACGGAGAGGCTGGCGAATTTCGCGTTTGCGATTCAGGCGTTGGCGGAAAAGGTGGATGCGCAATCGGGGTGGACGTACATGGGGATTGACCTGTCGCCCGCGCCGCTCAAAGACGTTTCCATCGGCGAAGCCATCGAAAATCTGACCTCGCGGCCCTTTGGCGCCGTCGGCACGCTGACGGCGGCCGCGGCAATCACCGCCGCGATCAAAAACGTGGGCGTGAAGCAGGTGGGCTACACCGGACTGATGCTGCCGGTGCTCGAGGATGCGCGGCTGGCCAAGCGCTGGAGCGAAGGGCGCATTACGATTGATGCCCTGCTCGCATATTCCGCCGTGTGTGGAACCGGGCTCGATACGGTGCCGTTGCCGGGCGACACGACCCTGAATGAGCTCACGCGCATCATCGGGGACATGGCTTCGCTCGCCGTGAAATGGCACAAGC
>QHYP01000391.1:0-488 GCA_003224195.1 Acidobacteriota bacterium
ACATCGCCATTGATCAGTTGTTTAAACGGGTTCGACCCCTGCACCGTGACAGACCCACTGACGGGACGTTCCGACCAAGTGACGAATATAGAGTCCTCGGCGAAGAGCTGGTATGACGCGCTCCTCGTCGCCCTCCAAAAAAGACAGACAGGCTCCGATAATTGGAAATGGGGCTTCAATGTAAACTACACCCTCTCGAAGACCTTCAACTTCTCGAACGACGACCAAATTCCTTTCAATGGCGCCGAAGACCAAGTGAACTTGATCTTCCGGAGTAACAACTTGCGGCTCGAAAAGGGTTACGCGCCCACGGACGAACGTCACCGGTTGGTGTTTTATGGCGTTTTCGATGTGCCGTGGAAGCTCACCATCTCACCGATCTGGACGATAAGTTCGCATGTGCCCATGGATTCCTTCGTGCCTGCCCTCAGCGCGCGGCTGCCCATCCTGTCGCGGAATGCTTTGGGGCGGGAAATCTCTAACAGCGC
>QHYP01000391.1:585-2430 GCA_003224195.1 Acidobacteriota bacterium
AACACTGCTGCCCCATGTGGCGCCAGGCTTGCACTTCGGTGATGCCTTCGATTCATTCGACACGCGAGTCACCCGGACCTGGACCCTTTTCGGTGAGCGGCAGAAATTGCAGTTCATTGCAGAGGTCTTCAATCTCTTCAACGTCACGAACATTCGCGGCTTCAACAACAACAACTATTCTGGCTTTGCCAACGACATCACTTCATCCAGCTTCAACCAGCCGCTACGCACGGCCGGCGGCTTCTTCGGGTCCGGCGGGCCGCGCGCGTTCCAGTTCGCTCTGCGCTACTCGTTCTGAGCGACAGGGCGAGCAGGAGAATTGAAGTGTGTCCGTACAATTAGGCGAATGTGTTGAATTCGCGCCGCCAGCGACTCTGGCGGCGCGACGCTTTTTGAGGGCAATCCTGGAACTAAGCGAGGTTTAGGGCGCGCTTGAACGACCCGCGCTCGCTGTCGATCTTTTTCTGTAGCTGGAGAATCGAGTAAAGCAGCGCTTCCGGCCGCGGCGGGCACCCGGGAACATACACATCTACGGGGATGACCTGGTTGCAGCCCTGCACAATCGCGTAATTATTGAACACGCCGCCCGACGTCGCGCACGCCCCCATCGAGATCACCCATTTCGGTTCGGGCATCTGATCGTAGAGCAGCTTCACGACGGGAGCCATTTTCTGGGAGAGGCGGCCGGCAATGATCATGAGATCGGCCTGGCGCGGCGATGGGCGAAAGACTTCGGCGCCGAAGCGAGCGACGTCATAGCGCGCCGCCGCCATGGACATCATCTCGATGGCGCAGCAGGCCAGCCCGAAGCTGAGCGGCCAGACTGAACTCTTGCGCGCCCAGTTCACGACCTTATCGAGTTGGGCGAAGAGAATTCCTTCGCCCTCGAGCAGCTTGCCGAAGTCGTCCGGCCTGCTCAGCGTCGCGCCCTTACCCGGAGAAACGCTCATGATTCCTCTCGTCTGACCCATTTTCGCACGTTAGCAAGAAACCGACAAATCCTTGCCCGGCGGTCACGACGCCCCTCGGCGGGCTGAAGGCAACTGCTGTGCCCCTATACGGAAAGCACGACTTTGCCGAACTGTTTGCCGAGTTCAAGATACGCATGGGCCTCGGCGCAGGAAGCGAGCGGCAGGACGCGGTCAACGACGGGCTTGAGACGCCCTTCAGCGACGAGTTTCAAGACGATGCGCAATTCTTCCTTCGTGCCCATGTACGAGCCTAAAACCGAAAGCTGGCGGCTGAACAAGAATCGAATGTCCACCTTGGCGTCGAAGCCGGTGGTTGCGCCGCAGGTCACGAGCCGGCCGCCCACGGCAAGACTGGCGATGCTGTCGTCCCAAGTGGCCGTGCCCACGTGCTCGAAGACAACGTCCACACCACGATTGTGGGTGAGGCGGCGCACTTCCTTGCGGATGCTCATGATGCGGTGCTGGATGACGTCGTCGGCGCCGAGTTGCTTTGCCTTGGCGAGCTTTTCATCCGTGCCCGCCGTTGCAATCACGCGGCAGCCGAAGAATTTCGCGATCTGGATCGCGGCGCTGCCGACTCCGCTTCCAGCGCCGAGGACCAGAACATCTTCGCCGGGCTGGAGCTGCGCGCGAGTCACGAGCATGTGCCAGGCTGTTTGAAAGACCAGCGGCACAGCCGCCGCCTCCTCGAAACTGAGATTTTCCGGATACGGCATGCAATTTACTTCAGGGCAGCGGACATATTCGGCGCAGCCTCCGTCAATCATGTAGCCGAGATTGGTAAATTCGCGGCAGCGGTTGTCGGCGCCCGCAAGACAGGCGGCGCATTTGCCGCAGGAAACGCCCGGCGCGAGGACGACCTTCTGCCCGACGT
>QHYP01000165.1:0-9304 GCA_003224195.1 Acidobacteriota bacterium
CGGGCAAGCCTTGAGAGTTCAATGAGTTCGGGGAGGTTACTCGTACGAAACTGCAAGCCACGACCCGTACTTGAGAACAGTCTGGCGAGGTAGGTAAGCGAGGTGAATTCGTCCAGAATCCTTGCCGGGTGGGCACTCAGGCGGCGGTTTTGGGTACTTCGTAGTAGAGGAACTGTACGCCCACGCCAGACTTGCCGTTCCGGTTGCCGAACGATTCGACGTGGGCGACGCGCCCCATGAAATACCATTCCGGGAGGTCGTCGCCAAGAATCTCTCGCGGCATCGTCAGATGCAATTCCACCAAAAGCCCTTCGGCGAGCTTCAAGTCTGTGGCAAAAAATAGGCCGCCATTGGAAATGTTCATGGTTTCCGCGGTCTGTTCCGGCGCCGCGCGTGATTCGATGGGCCGAAATCGCAGGGGAACCTTCTTGATGAGTCGGCGCGCTGTGCGCCGGTCGGAGTCTCGCATAGCTCTCCCGTTGTTCCGGCGAGGGGGCAACCGGTGGCAGTTGGCCGGGCTGAGCAAGCGTATGAGGCGCCAGGGCTCTCAGCAATCAGGTGGATCCCTTATGTTGGCATTTTAAGGAAAGAGTAGAGTCCAAGGAAGAAAAAAATGAGGTCGGGCGACCACCCGGCAAGCAGCGGAGGTAGTTGGCCGACACCTCCCATGGCCTCGAGCAGCGCGGAAGTGGCCCAGTAAACGATGCCGATGCCGACACCGAGCGCCACTCCGCCAATGGCGCCGCGGGTTCCCACCAGAAACGCGAAGGGGATGGCGAGCAGCATGCTGACTGGGGCGATGAGGGGATAGGCGATTTTTTTGTGCCATTGCACGGTCAGCGAAGCCCGCCTGGTGTAAGTCCTCGATGTACGTTCGCAACTCGCCCCAGCTCATCTGGAACGCTTGGCGCACTTCGCGGTTGAAGTAGCTGGGTGGCTCCGTCAATTCGGGGAGCAGGGTGACGGGGAAGCGAGTGTAGCGGGCGATCGTTCCGTCGGCGAAATCACGGATCCAGCCGGACTCGAGCACCCAGGACTGCTGCGCTTCTTCCCAGCGCGCGCGCTCCGCATAAATGCGCCGGCGCACGTGGAAGGTTGCGGGATCCAGCTCCAGAACATTCAGTTGACCAAAGAAATTCCGCGCCGGGTTGAAGAGCTCGTAGTTATAAATTTTCCCGTTTTCGCCGAAGACCCACTGGTGGCGTGGATGGAAATAGGTCTGGGGCGGCTTGCCCTTGATCTGGTTGCGAAGAGCGTCTTGCTGCTGGTTGGCGTAAGGGAGATAGGTGTCGTCGAGAATCAGCATCGTGGAAGCCAGCGCGAGTCCGGCAAGGAGAAGCGGCAAGGCAATGCGATAAATGCTGATGCCGGTGGCCTTGCAAGCCACGATCTCGTTGTTTTTGGACATCACCCCGAGCGTGACAAGCACGCCCACGAGCGCTCCCAGGGGCGCAAGCTGGTAGAGAAGATACGGCGTGAGATACCGGAAATATTTCACCACAACCAGAAACGGAACTCGGTTGCGCGCAATGTTGTCCAGCAGCTCGAAAAACGTGAAGGCTTCAAACAAAAAGATGAATACGGCCATGAGCAGCGCAAAATAAAATAAGAAGCGCCGCAAAAGATACAGGTCCAGCAATCGCGGAAAGCTGGAACCCGCGGGGATGCCGCCAGACTCGCGGACTGCCCGCTGCCCGTTTGCGGCACGTGCCAGGGCGCGCGCCCGCGCCTTGCGTCGAAACAGACGCACCCACGCCCACAAGCGGGCGAAGTAGCGCTGGAATCGCGGCTCGCTGCGGAACTGTTCCATCCGGGAAAGCAGAAACAATCCCACAAGGCTGAGCAGGACGTTCGCAGCCCAGATTCCGGCCCATGGCCGGACCGTCCCTTGCCGGGACATTTGAGCGCCCAAGATAAAGAGCAAGTAGTACGCAGCAATCAGCACCACCGCCAGAAGGACGCCGGCCGCGCGGCCCCCGCGGCGCGGCCGCGCGCCCAGCGGAACGCCCACGAGCGCAAAAGCGAAGCACGCCATGGGAAAAGCGAGGCGGCGGTGGAACTCGACGCGAGCTTCGCCCCAGGTCGGGCCGTGTTCCGCGAGCAGGGTCAACGCGGGGCGTTCCGGCGTCGTGAGCACGCGCGGCGCGGAGGGAAGCAACTCGCCGAATTCGAGCGGCCAGTCGCTGTCGCCGAACGCGGTAACGGAGTAGTGATCGGGATCCAAGCGGGTGAACTCGTGGGTGGTTCCTCCGCGGAGATGAAGCTCCACCTTGCCCGCTTTGGGTTCCGCAATTACAATCGCTTCCTCCGCCAGGGTGATTCGCGAAGCGTTCTCCGCGCCGGCTTCCGCGAGAAACACACCACGCCATTGCGTGCCGCTGGCCGCAACGTCGTTGACGTAAAGGACTAGTTTGGGAAAGCGCTCGTCGAAGACGCGCGGTTGGACTTGGAAGGAGGCCTGGGAGGCGATCAGTTCGGCTTCAGTCGCGCGGAACGTCCGCAGCGCGAAGGGCCCGATCCACATCGTCATCAGCATCGTCGCCAACATGCCGGCGCCGGCCAGGACGACTACCGGCAGCAAGACCCGCCGGCGGCTGATGCCGAGAGCCGTAAGGGCGATAAGTTCGCTGTCGGAAGACATCCGGCCGAGCCCAAGCAAGACCCCGATCAGGACAGCCATGGGGATTGTGAAAGCGAATACCCCGGGAAAGGTGGAAAGAAGCAGCTTCAGGACTTGGCCGCCCGATCCCGAGTGGCGTACGAACAACTCCATCAGTCGTACGAGCTGCGGGACGAAGAACACGAACGTGAAGACGACGAGGCCGAGGAGCGCATGGCGGGAGACTTCGCGGACGATGTAACGGTCCAGGATGCGCATGGCCAGAGCGGGCCAGTGTAACACGGGCCGTTCTGCGGGTCGGGAACGACAAAACAGGCTGGTCGAGGACGGATCACGGGATGAATCGAATTCACCTGGTTGTGCTGTGGCACATGCATCAGCCGCAGTACCGCAGCCCGGAGAACGGCGCGTACGTGCTGCCGTGGACGCGGCTTCATGCGCTGAAGGATTATTGGGGCATGGTGAAGGTGCTCGAAGAGTTTCCCGGCGTGCACGCTGTATTCAACATGGTTCCAGCGCTCGGGATGCAGCTCGAAGAGTATGCGAGCGGAAAATTCAACGAGCCGTGGTTCGACCTGGCGCTGCGCCCGGCGGAGAAGCTGAATGGTGAGGAAAAGGTCGAAATCCTGAATCGCGCCTTTCAGCTCAATCAAGAACGGTTGATGTCGCGCTGGCCGCGATTTGTCGAGTTGTACGAATGGTCGCGTGCGGCCGAGGGGGCGCAGGCTTTAGTGACATTTTCGGTCCGCGATTGGCGCGATCTGCAGGTGCTCTCACAGCTCGCATGGATGGACGAGTTTTGGCTCCAAAAAGACCCGGTTGTTCGCGACCTCGCCTCGAGAGGGAAGGACTATGCGGAAAAGGATAAAAATGCGCTGCGCGCGAAACAGCTTGAGCTGTTGGCGCAGGTGCTTCCGGTCTATCAGGAAGCTGCGGCCCGCGGCCAGATCGAACTGACGACCACGCCTTTCTATCATCCGATTCTGCCCTTGCTGTGCGATTCGGATGTCGCGCGCGTTGCCAATCCCGCCTCGCCTCTCCCTCGCCGCGCCTTCCGTCATCCGGAGGACGCACGGGAACAATTGCGGCGGGCGCGGGCCTATCACGAGCGCGTCTTCGGGCAAAAGCCGGCTGGGCTGTGGCCTTCCGAGGGGTCTGTTTCCGACCAGGCGCTCGCGATCGCCGCCGAAGAAGGGTTTCGCTGGTTCGGCACCGACGAAGGCGTCCTTGGAAGAACCCTAAATGTCGGATTTTTCCGCGACGCTTCAGGCCTTGCAGCCAATGCCGACCGGCTCTATCGCCCGTGGCGGCTTCGGCCCGACGGCAAAGAGATCGTCGGGCTCTTCCGCGATCATCATATTTCCGATCTCATCGGTTTCGTCTATAGCCGTATGGACGCGAAAGCCGCGGCCGCGGACCTGCACGGGCGGCTGCGGTTCATCGGAGAGCATGTGCAAACGGGAGAGCCGGTAACGATCAGCATTTTCCTGGATGGCGAGAATGCTTGGGAATACTTCCCGGAAAATGGGCGCGGGTTTTTGCGCGAGTTCTACCGCCGTATCCAGGACGATCCAGACATCCGCGCGCTGACGGGGTCCGAGGCGATTGCGGTGACGGCGGAGATTCCGACCGCGGCGAACATCTTTCCCGCGTCATGGATTAACGCGAATTTCGACGTGTGGGTCGGGCACAGCGAAGATATTGCGGCGTGGGAGTTGCTGTGGGATGCGCGCGAGGCTTATTCGCGTGCAAAAGAAGCGCAAACGAAGGCAATGACCAATGCGCCGGGCGAAGCGCAGCTTGCGCGCGCGTTTGAATCGCTCCTGGCCGCGGAAGGCAGCGACTGGTGTTGGTGGTACGGCCCGGAACACAGCACACCCAACGACGCGGAGTTCGACTCTCTCTACCGGAAACATCTGACAGGGGTGTACCTGGCGCTGGGCCAAGCCGCTCCCCCGGAACTGGCCAAGCCGATCAAGCGCCAACCTGAGCACGCGCTGCACCACGCGCCGTCCGCATGGCTCAATGTCGTCGTGAACGGGCGGGACAGCTCCTACTTCGAATGGCTCGGCGCAGGGCTCTATGCGCCGGAGCGGCGTGGCGGAGCGATGCACGGCCGGACCTTCTATCTGCGCGAACTGCGGTATGGATTCAGCGAGGACGCTTTCTTTTTGCGCGTGGACCCGTTCGCCGAAGAGTTTGGGACGCTGGAGGCGGCGGAGTTCCGCGTGAGCATCAAGGCGGCGGACGAAGTGACGCTGGTTGCGCGGCTTTCGAGAGGAAAGGTCGAAGAATTCAGCATTGAGAAGAGCGGCGTATGCCTGCTCAAGCCGGAGCAATTCGGAAAGGCGGCTTTCGAGAAGGTCCTGGAAGTGAGTGCACTGCGCTCGCTTTTTTCGTTGAAGGGGCAGAGCGCGCTGCGCGTCGGAGTGGCCCTGTGGCACGGCGGGCTGCCGGTGGATGTGCTTCCAGCGAGCGGCGTTCTCGAGATCAAATTGGGTGAAGAGAATACCTGGGCTGCGGAGTCCGGCCCATGAAATTTTTCTGGCTGCATTGCCGAGCAATTCTCCAATTCTCAAAATAGCTTCACGGCGAGATCGCGCGGGTGGTCGCCGACAGGAATCATGGTGAGGAGGCTGTTCGTGCCGACGCGGATCACCGCGAGATCGCCTGAGTCCTCGTTCACGACGAGCAGAAGTTTCTCGCCAGGGTCGAAGCGGCACCGGCCCGGCGCCTGCCCCACAAGAATCGGGCGCATGACGCGGCGGTTGCTCATGTCCACCGGAGTCACGCGGCCCGCCGCTTTATCGGAAACATAGAGCAAGTTCGCATCGCTGCTGAGAACGCCTTGCGTTGGTGACGAACCGAGAACGACCGAATCCCGCACTTCGTGCGTCCACGTGTTGACGGACTGGAGGCCGTGGGATTCCGGGGAGATGACGTACAATTCGCCGCCGTCGGGCTTGAGGATCATTGAAGACGGGGTACCGGAGAGCTCGAGGTTCGCGAGGAGGACGCCTCCCTTGAGATCCACAACGGAAACGAAACGTTTCTGCCGACTGATAACAAACGCCACGGAATTGTCCGGCAGGATGGCCACGTCCTCAGGAGCTTCCACGACGGGAACGACGGCCTGTGACGCGAGGCTATCGGCGCCATAGATGCGCAGCGTGGCGTCGCGGCGATTGACGACGAGAATGTGTTTGCCGTCGGAGGTGCTGCGAGCGAGCACAGGACCGCTTCCGGTGTGCGCGGTCGCGATGATGGAGCGCGTGATGACGTCGATGACGACAAGGGAATCCGCGCCGGAAGCAGTGGTATACGCGCGGCGGCCATCAGGCGAGAAATCGAGGCCGTAGGGGGCGGGGCCCACGGGGATGCGGGCCACCACCTGGTTTGAGCGCGCTTCGAGGATCCAGACGTAGCCGCCGGTGGTGCTGACGCCCCAGATCTCGGGGCGGGTGGGATGCTCGCGCATGCCGGAAAGGCCCGCTCCGATGGCGACACGGGCGATGACGGACAGGCGGACGAGGTCAACGACGGCGACCGATCCGTCGGCGGCACTGACGTAGGCGTTGAGACGCAGGCCGGGGCGAAGCCAGGAGGGGCGATGCTCGCGGAGGATTTGGACCATTCCCGCGACGAGCAGGACCACGAGGAGGAAGAGGACACGATAATTGAGCGGGCGAGTCACGGCGACAATAAAATTTCGGACGAGAGGGAGAAGATTGGCTGCGATCGGGAAGAAATGTAAAACACGGGGGATCAGTTGACGGTGCGGTGAAGCAGCGCGGCGATTTGGCGGACTTCTTCGGTGAGCTGCGCGAATTCGTCGGGGAGGATGGACTGCATGCCATCCGAGAGAGCCTTTTCGGGCTGGTGATGAACTTCGACAAGGAGGCCGTCGGCGCCGACGGCGACGGCGGCGCGAGAAAGCGGCAAAACTTTGTGGCGCACGCCGGTGCCGTGACTCGGGTCCACGACGATGGGCAGATGGCTGCGGCGCTTGACGGCGGGAACGATGGTGAGGTCGAGCGTATTGCGGGAATGGTCGGCGAAGGTGCGCACGCCGCGCTCGCAGAGAATCACGTTGTAGTTGCCTTCGGAGAGGATGTATTCGGCGGCCATGAGGAATTCGTCGAGCGTGGCGGACATGCCGCGCTTCAGGAGGATGGGTTTTTTGGCGTGGCCGGCGCGCTTGAGGAGAGAGAAATTTTGCATGTTGCGCGCGCCGATCTGGATGACGTCGGCGTATTGCTCGACGAGGTCGAGGCTTTCGTGATCGATGGCTTCGGTGACGATGCCGAGGCCGAAGTTTTTTCTGGCTTTGGCGAGGATTTGCAGGCCGGGCTCGCCTAGGCCCTGAAAACTGTAGGGGGAAGTGCGGGGCTTGTACGCGCCGCCGCGGAAGAGGCGCACGCCGGCTTGGGCGATGCGTTCGGCGATGGCCATGACCTGGGCTTCGCTTTCAACAGCGCAGGGGCCGCCGACCAATGCGACGTGTTGGCCACCGATGATGACGTCTCCGGAGCCCGTGGGGATGCGGACGATGGTGTCCTCTGCCTTGGCGTCACGGCTGACGAGCTTGTAGGGCTTGCTGACGGGAATGCATTCGATGACGCCGGGCATGGACTCGAGGACGCCGAGGTCCACGGCGCCGTCGTTGCCGGTGATGCCGATGGCGGTGCGGGCGGAGCCGGGAATGGGGTGCGCCTTGAGGCCGAGGCTTTCGATGCGCTTGCAAACCTCGCGCACCTGCTCTTCGGTGGCGTGGGACTGCATTACGACGAGCATAGCTGGCTCCGGGGAGCGATAGGGAAGCAGGAAGTGTACTTCATGGCGCCGCGAGCGGGCAAACGGGATGGGAAATAGTGGCCGTTCGCGCACTTCGCTCTGGGTAAACGAGTGGCTCGCCTGCCTGCGCAGGCAGGCCACGGTGGAGACGCTGGAGTTTTCCACAGGGTTATAGCCCCCCACACGCCCGTTGCGACGGCAAAGAGTGCGCAAGCAACTGAATACGCAGGGCTTGGAGCGCGCCGTTGCGTGAGAAAGAGCGAAAAGAGTGCGCAACAGCTTGGGTATAGGGGATTTAGACGAAAGCTGACAGGGAAATAGGGGAGGAGGGGAATCGGAGGCAAGGCAAGTTGCGCGGCGTATCATGTCGGATATTACCACAGAGGAATAGAACGCCGAAGTGAATTTCAGCGAGGGGCTGTGGAAAATTATCCGGGTGGTAAAGGTGGGGGTGGCATCGCCAGGTGGTAAACGTGGAAGACCACGGCGTAGCGAGATTCTCGCATGAGAGCGAGTGTGGCTTCATGCCGCGCTGCAAAAAAGAAATTCTATATTTTTGGCTTGCTAACCCAACTGGAGTTTAGTTCGTGTTCGCTTCCGACGAAGAACCGCTCAACTTTCATCTGGTCAGGGTAGCTTTCGGCCCATATTAGCCCGCCGCCACCCCATCCACTTTGTCGTATCTCGGTGACCCGACCTTCGGGATCCCTAGACTCATAGCGGACATACTGCCATCCTTTTGACGCAGATTCCGAGGTGCACGCGTGCCCCGAAGATGAAATTGAGATAACCAGGAACAAGCCGCGTCGCCCAAGGTGAGGGCAACTAGGGTCTTCGTAATTTATGACGACCCAACCCCGGTACCCCTTGGGGAGCTCGACTTGGACGGGACGGGAGATGCCGTCATGGATCATCACCGCAATCAAGTACGTCCCAACGATTAGAAGCAATATCCGTAAGAATAGGCGCAATGCGGGGGCGCGGATTGTTCTCTGAAGCATAAAGACCTCGCCTTGGTGCAGTGGAAGCAGCTCAGTTCCGCCCGCGAGATCCGGAATCCAACCTCCGGAGCTACGCTGTTTTGGCTTTAGCGATGGGGCCGGTCTTGCCGTATTTCGCGAGCAACTCGCGTTCGGCGCGGGTCCAATCGTCCAGTTCGTTTCCCGGAGCGCCGGCGCGCTCGAGGTAGATTTGGTAGGCGCGCAGTTCGATCTCCTCGCGTGTCGGATGAGACTGGGCAGTTTGCGTTCTGCCGCCTGCGGGTGAAGAATCCTGAAAAGTCTTGGGCATAATTTCTCTCCTCGGGGTTGGGGTCCCGATTCCATTCTAACTCGGCCAAGAATCGCGCGCCACCCGTACAAAAAGAGGCCGGTAGAGGGACTGATGATATTTTTGATTGGCTCTGAGGCGGTACGATAATTGACAAGGCAAGCAGTGGGGCGTAGGCTTCGGCCTGATTTTTTCGCTCGCGGTAACTCGCTCGAAACTGGTCTTACGGAAATGATGATCGCCTGGCAGTCGAGGCTTCGGGGGTTTGCGTCCTGGATTCCCCGTTTCTTTGTAGCAATTCGGGAACTTCACTTGCCGGTTCTCGATTGCGGAGGCTCGCCGGGGCGGGTGAGCGTCATCCAGACTCATCGGAGGTGCAGCCATGAAGTTTAACCGACGCAATTTTCTGTCGGGAGCCGCCGGCGCTGCCGGAGCCGCATTGGTGGGGAGGGCGACGTGGTGGCCCGGCGCTGAAGCATTCGCTCAAAACTTTGGAGACGCCTCGCTTCCCCCGCCGGAAGAGTCCGGCATCGAGCTTATCGTTGTCGTAATGATGGAGAACCGCAGCTTCGACCACTTGCTCGGTTGGCTGCCGAACGCCGAAGGAATGCAGGCGAGGCT
>QHYP01000165.1:9315-10583 GCA_003224195.1 Acidobacteriota bacterium
CGCACGCGACGCATCCGCTGGCTCCCGATTTTACGGGCTGCTCGCACCGCGACCCCGACCATTCCTACGCGGGCGGGCGCGTGCAATACGACAGCGGCGCAATGGATGGATTCTTGCGCTCGGGCAAGAACGACGACTATGCGATCGGCTACTACGTCGAGGGGGACCGGCCGTTTTACAGCGCGCTGGCGCGGAATTACACGACGCTGGACCACTCTTTCTGCTCGATCCTCGGCCCGACCTTTCCGAACCGCATCTTCCTGCACGCGGCGCAGACCGACCGGCTATCAAACACACTTGCGTTCACTGGCATCCCCACGATCTGGGACGAGCTGGTTGTGGCAAATGTAAGCGCACAGTATTATTGGCCGAACATTCCGTTCCTGATCTTATGGGGCAATAAGTACTTCCTGAATGGGATCACGTCTCCGGCTCCGAATTACCAGAATTTCCTGAGCGACGCGCAAAACGGGCATCTTCCCGCCGTGTCATTTGTTGACCCAGCGTTTACAGGGTTTGGCTTTCCCACGAATGACGACCATCCGCCCGCGGATATTCGCGCGGGCGATGCGTTCCTCGCGGATACATTTCGTGGATGCCATCTATAGTGTTATCCCGCTGGGTGTGCAATTGCAGCCGGCGATTCCTGAGCCCTGATGAGAATGTTTTCCGAGCGAGTGCGGCGATGCGGATTTCCAGGCCGAATCGCAGATTAAATCATAAACGGGAAAGCGCTGCTGGGGTTCCGTGTTCCCACGGTGATTGCGTCCCCGTTCAGCCGTGGCGAACCGGACGACCCGAAGGTGAAGGGAATGACGTTCGACCACACGTCCATCCTGAAGCTGATCGAATGGCGGTTTGGACTCGCGCCGCTTACCTTGCGTGACGCCTCGCACGATATACAGAACCTGGCGCGCGCACTGAACTTTCAGAGGGTCAATGCGGCAGTGCCCGATTTGCCGCATCCGACGGCTCCCCAGCAGACGCTGTGCATCCAGCCGTTTGTCTCGGACACGACGCCCGGCATGGCCTCGCCTACTGCATTGACAACAGCGAGGAATTTGTCGGATTCCCAGAACCCATGGCCGGGCTTGCGCGGCTCCGGCCTGCACAAGGGATGGCAATTGCCGCAATAGATAAGGCCAGGCTTGCGTTTCCCGCGCGGCGTGGCTGCGGAGGGAGCGGGAGGGTCTCCTTCCGGGCAGAGTGTGCGGGCCCACAGAGGGCACGAGACTGCGGAAGTCAATTGAAGAGGCGGGAGATTTGGA
>QHYP01000165.1:10640-12251 GCA_003224195.1 Acidobacteriota bacterium
TTTCAAAAAGCGCGGGGTCGAGCGGCGCGGAAGACAATTCCGTCACTTGCGTCTCGAACGTTGAGGTGTTCTCTTTTCTCGTTCCGTCGGGCAGGGAGAATGTGCTGTGATCGATTGTCTTGAGCTCGACGGGGAAGCCCGTTTCCGGCTTGCCTGTTGCCTTGATTGTGGGAATGTCTCTGGCACCTCCGTTCACTGAGCCCGTCAATAAGGCATAACCGGCACCCTTCAGATTAGGTTCGCATGACAGCCGGGTGTCCAGGTCAATGTACCAGCCGTCCGTTACGCTCTCACTTGGTTCGGATACAGCACCTTCGAGGGGAATGTATTTCCTCGTCGTGATGACGTGGCGGGCGGTATAGCCGAAGAGTTCTTTGCGCTCGCCCGTATCCGCGGTTGATATCTCTATAAGGAGATTGGGCTTTTTCGGTTGTGCGGGTTGACGGGATTTGGCAGCGCGAGCTTGCAATTCCTCCCGCGTGGGCCACTTGGGGAGAGGGCTCGAGTGATATTCGCGGTCGGCGAGATTCAGCTCAGAAATCTGGCCAAGATCGCATCGCCAAATCATGGCGAGAGGCGGGCCGTAGACTTGGGTTATGCGGCGACCGGGCCAGGCTTGGAATCCATTTCGGGCACGGTATTCCGAGCGCCTGCGGTCGGATTGGAAATACTGCGTGGTTTCTGAGGATTGCCCAAGCATCGTATTGCGGACGGTTATTTTGAGGCCCTGCGGAGTGGAGGCAGAGAGAAGCGGGAGAGACAGGAGCAAGGGCCAGGAAGCCAGGAAACGCATAGCCGCGACCTCCATGTGCAACCTTGTTATTTGTGACCGCATAGCGGTCAACGATGAGGCCCAGAACGAATGCAAGGATATCACAGCGGTGCCGGCTTGACCGGCTGTGCCCCTGCCAGAAGAGCAGTGCCGCCGAGGGTCGAAGGCCATTGTTTTCGGCGCGTAGTACTTGCGGGGGAGTCGGGCGGTACGGAGGTTCCATTGGTGAGGAAAGGTGGCGGGGATAGTCTATCCAACGCCCGAATCAGCCCAGCCCTCCAATAAAGCGATGACACTACAAGTGTCAAACGTTGGCAATCTAGACTTCCTAAGCGGCCGCCTTCTGCTGCGAACGAAGCTTCTGCTGTCGCTCGTCCTGGTGACGGCCGGGCTCACCTGCGCCACGTTGCTGGTCGTGCGGCACAATGCGCAGACGCAGGCACAGAGGGAAATCGAAGAGGAGGTACGCAACGCCATCCTGACGTTTCAGGTGGTACAGCACCAGCATCAGATGGCCCTGAGCCGGAAAGCGGACCTGCTGGCAACGCTGGCGATGTTAAGAAACGGGGATGCGACGACCGTCCAAGATGCCAGCGAAGACCCCTGGCAATCGGGCGACTGCAATCTGTTCGTGCTTGCAGACCGAACCGGAAAAATTGTGGCCCTGCGGACGACGACTCCAGGGCTAGCGATCGGTACCGCGCAAGAATTGCTTGGCAAGACACTCAAGGAGGGCAATAACGCCGGATGGTGGTTTAGCGGCAAGAGTCTTTATCAGGTCGTATTGCAACCGTTTTACTCCGACGCGCCCATGAATACGACGCGATTGGGAACGGTGG
>QHYP01000382.1 GCA_003224195.1 Acidobacteriota bacterium
TGGTCACCTTCTCGTGGACCTTGCCGATGCCCTGCCGAAGAGGAACGGGGCGCTCGAGGATCTCGCGCGGCACCCAGCCGATGATTTCGTGGTTATGGTGAGCGGCCTGCTGCGCCGGGAAAGCCTTGGGCGGAGCCGCGGCAACGAACAGGGCGAGAAGGGCGGCGCAGATGATCCGGCACACAGCGATGCGCGGTCCAGGGTTTCCGACTGTTAACAGTTCATGCCCTAACGCCACGTGTGGTCCATAGCCCGACTGTTTTAGACCTCGGTGATCTCAAGCGAACGAACATAGTAGCCTGAATCGAGGCGTCTGGCGGCCACCAGCGGGTCCTTCACTCGGAGGCGGATCAAATACGCTCCGGGATTCTTGGGGGTCCAAGCGTGCCACCAGAAACTCCAGGGATCGTTTGCGGATTGTTGGAAACGATCCACGGCGACGTAGTCTTCATCGGGGTTGAAGCGGATTTCGAGCGCGTTTATGAGCCGAGAGCCGCCCCACAAAATGCCCACAACGCGATAGCGAATCTTCCCGTCAACGAGCCATTTTTCCACGCGAATGGGCATGGCGGCTTGTTCGATGAAGGCGGGACGATAGTCTTTCGCCAGTTGCGGCACTCCCTGTTGATGCGTTCTGAAAGCGAATTCACGCATCTGCGATGTCGCGGGAATATCTTCGGCGACGAAGCTGATCTCATCCACCCACTTGATGCAGGTGCAGCCATACCAGCCCGGCATAAAATAGCGAACGGGAGCGCCGTGGTCGCGAGACAGGGGCTTACCGTTCATTTCGGTAGCCAGGAACGCTTTCGCGGATTTGATTTCGTCGAGAGTGAAAATCCAACTTGCGCCCGGGATGGAGGTTGCCGATCCGATGGAACGGGGTAGCGGTCAAAGCCGGAGATGAGAATGCGGGCCGAGCGAGAGTCGAGCTTCACTTGATCCAGAATTTCCGTCAACGGGGCGCCGGCCCAATCGGCCACACTGAGCAATCCGAAGTGGCCGAGACGCGCGTTTCCGGAGCACTCCAGCAGATGGAGGCCGACGGGCTTTGCCTTTTTATGCAGATCGGAAAAGGAGAGAACGACCGGTTGCTTCACGAGCCCGCCGACGCGAATGGTCCAGGGCTTGGTGTCGTCGAGAAGCTTAGACGCGCGCGTGCGCACGTAGAACTTCTCAGCCGGCACAACTGGATTTTCCGGCGCGAGCGCGGAAAGGTCTGTGTACAGGCGTCCATCGAGGCCTTCGCCCAAAAGGGTTTCCATTTCGCCGCGGCCCTCTCCGATGAAGGGGACGACCCCGAGCTGCCTGCCGCCGCGAAAAGGATCGTCTTGAATGGATGCTGCGGCCTGCGGCAATTCCAACTTGTCGAGGCCGAAGAGAAGCACCCCGCTGGCGAGCGCGGAGGCCGAGAGCCACTCGCGGCGAGTCAATTTTGCATTGGAATCCCTGTGCATGCTAGCCACCGCCGAGATGGAGAAGTTTGGCCTGGGTGACGGCGGCGATTTTGCGGATGGGAGCGAGGATGGACTCGGGAACGTTGCCGTCGAGACGGATTAGGGCCACGGCCTCGGCGCCGCGCACGGCTTCGCGGCGGCCAAGCGCGAACGTGGCGATGTTCACGCCTTGCTCGCCCAGGACGGATCCAACTTGGCCGATCACGCCAGGGAGGTCGCGGTTGCGCAGGTAAAGGATGGTGCCTTCGAGTTGCGCTTCGAGCGAGATGCCATCAATTTGAAGGATGCGCGGTGAAGTATCGTGGAGCACGGTGCCTTCGGCGGTGAGGCCCTCCGCTCTGCTGCCGGGTTCGGGGAGAGCTGCGACTTCGAGCGTGTTAGGAAAACCGTGTTCGCGGCGGCGCGTTTCTTCTTCCACGGTCAGGCCGCGCCCGGCGGCCACGGCGGCGGCATTCACGACGTTGACCTTCTCATCGAGAACGGCGTTCAGCAGGCCGGCAAGCACGGCGCTCTTCAGCAAGTGCGTGCCCGCTTCGGCGAGCTCGCCGGCGTAGCGCACGCGAATTCGCGCAGGGCGCGTGTTGGCCGCTTGGGAGACAAATGAGCCGAGGCGCTCGGCGAGCTCGAGGTACGGCCGCACGCGGCGATACTGCTCCGCGGAGAGCGCGGGCAGATTTACCGCATTGCGAATAATGCCGTCGGCGAGAAAATCCCGAACCTGCTGCTCGATCAGCGTTCCGACCTCTTCCTGCGCTTCTTCGGTTGAGCCGGCCACGTGCGGAGTGGCGATCACATTCGGCAAGCCCACGAGGGGCGAATTCTTCGGCGGCTCTTCGACGAAAACATCCACGGCTGCGCCGGCCAGGTGGCCGCTCTTGAGCGCGCCGGCGAGGGCGGCTTCCTCCATCAGTTCGCCGCGCGCCGCATTGATCAGCCGCGCGCCGCGCTTCATCTGCGCGAGTGTGGCCGAGTTGATCATGTTCTGAGTCGCCGGGCTCAGTGCGGCGTGGAGCGAGACAAAATCGCTCTCGGCGAGCAAGCGCTCGAGCGGCGCCAGCTCGACTTCCGCTTCTCGCGCGGCGGCTTCGCTGATGTACGGATCGAAAGCCAGGACGCGCATCTCAAACGCGCGCGCGCG
>QHYP01000383.1:0-2823 GCA_003224195.1 Acidobacteriota bacterium
AGAAACTCAACTAACCCTAATGCAGGAACTTTTCAAATCGTTCAAAATGGCCTGACATCGGATTACGACTCGTTGCAAGCGCAATTTCGGCGAAGATTAAGCAAAGGATTGACGGCACTGGGTTCCTATAGCTGGTCTCATTGCATTGACTATGGTTCCGAGAACTATTACATCACACCTCGGCGCGGGAATTGCGATTTCGACGTGCGGCACAATCTTTCGGCTGCCTTTTCATACGATCTGCCGAATATGGGGCACAACGGATTTGCGAAGGCCGTCTTGAGCCATTGGGGAGTGGATAATCGCTTCACTGCAAGAAGCGCCTTCCCCGTATTTTTACAAGGAAACTTAATCTATGATCCGGCGACTGCGCAACAGATTGAGTCAGGCGAGAACTTAGTTTCAGGTCAACCAATCTATCTCTACGGCGCGAATTGCACTTCTGTTCTTCAAGGGCTGGGAGATCTTGCTCCTGGAAAAGGGTGCCCTGGAGGGCGGGCGGTAAATCCTTGCGCGCTTGTTCCGGTGGGAGGCTCACCCAATCAAGGTTGCCCCGCGAATCCCACGATCCTTGGATTGGCCCCTCGCAATTTTGTTCGTGGATTTGATGGCGTGCAGATGAACCTTGCCGTACGTCGTGAGTTTCCGATCCACGAAAGTCTGAAGGTGCAATTCCGCGCGGAAGCGTTCAACGTCTTCAATCACCCCAACTTTGGAAACATTAGTACTAATGGTTCCAACTTTGGCCAGGCCACAGCCACCCTTGCGAACTCGCTGGGCGTCCTGAGCCCGCTCTACCAGATGGGCGGGCCACGCTCCATGCAGTTCGCGCTCAAGCTGCTTTTTTAGCGATGTTCTCGATCTACGTCGGCTGTGGCATATTCGAGATAGTGCTGCTCATGAAGGGATTTGCTGTGGCAGCGAATGCCAGTGCATCGCGATGGCTACTTCAGAGTGAAAGGGCAGGCGCACTGCTCGCGATAGCGTGTCTCTTCCTGATGTCTAGTGGTTCGGAGGCACAGCTCGCGACCGGTGGGCCTTTGCCATCGGGGGAGGGTATATTCGGCATTCAGGACGCGTTAGCGCTGCGAACGATAGCAGACGAAGGTCCGGCACTTTCCCCTGACGGAAAATACATCGCTTATTGGGTCTCTTATCGCGCTCCCGACGGCAACAACGGCAGCCATCAGGAACTTTGGGTGATCGCTCTTGCTACGAAAGAACTCACGTTGATTAAGGGAGACTGCACATCGACTTCGAAGATGACCTGGTCACCAGATGGGCGGCATTTGGCGTTTTATGATGGAGCTGGATCGGGATCCGGAATTTGGGTATGGTCGCTCGCTTCACGCAGCTTAAAACTAATCGTGACGGGGATTCAACCAGCTCACGTTCCTGGTCTCCCCTCTCCTGCTTGGTCTACCGACAGCCGTTCTATTTTTGCCCAACGTACTGCTGGTCCTGCCCCAGGAGTCTTGCCGGCCACAACGCAAGAAATATTTGTATATCATAGTGCGAACGGGGCGAATATTTCGCCCGAAGAATCAGAGGACTCTGATTCGAGTATTTTCGAGGTTGATGTTGCAACCGGTGAGGAAAAGTTAATTGTTCGTCGGCATAACCTGCGCTGTTTTGTCGTGTCACCCAATGGTAAGTACATTCTACTCAAGGAGAATGAACGCCTCTTCGATAGGCCTGCGTTTCATCGTATCGAGGATATTGTCATCGTCACGATAAATACCGGTTCGGTCAGGGTTATCGCACGCGATTTCAAAAATAACAATTATCTCTTAGCAGCGGGATGGTCTCCCGACGGAAACACCTTCGGTATTGGGAGCATAGCGCAAACGCCACTGGTACCGGGCGATTCGTCGAAATACTACGCGATCGATGCCCAAACCGGCTCGATGCGGACAGTCTTTGTCGACGATCATCCACAGGCTGCCTGGCAGCGCAGTTTCATTAAATGGGTGAATTCTCATCAATTCGTCGTTAGAAAGACAGGCAATGGCCGTGAGCTTTAGCCCATCGGAAGATATTTTAGGAATTGTCGCGGACACGTCGTCATGGGGGGTATGGCAACCGAAGCTCAATACACTGGTGATCCTCGCTCGCCGTGATAGCGACATGAAAATTGTTCCGGTGTGGATAAACTACGCAACGGGTTCATCTGTTGCGTTGTCTGCTATATTACGGTACATATCATTATCGTCAATCATTGAGTTTCCTCCCCAAGGAATAAATTCGCCACTGGTCAACGTCGCCGTGCTCACGTTGGAGGACCCCTCCCATCCGCCAGACCTGTGGAGCATGAGTGGAGACGGTTCACTCACGCAGGTAACGCAGATCAATCCACGCATTGCCAACAGGAAGTTTGGGACCGTTCACCTTCTGCAATGGAAAGAGGACGGGAAACAAGCGCGGGCGATTCTTATACTTCCGAGTAATTACGTTGAAGGCAGAAGATATCCGACGATCGTGACGCAGTATCCGGCCATCATTCATTCCAGAACACTGTTTTCTTTTGGTTCCACGGATGTTGACCAGATCAATCAGCAACTCTATGCAACGAGAGGGTATGCTGTCTTAATCCCAGACATTTCGGAACCTGCTCGACCAGAACTTGCCGATGGTGCGGGCGTTGTCGCCTCCGAGAACCCGAACGTGATTAAAGCGTTTGCACGGCAAGTGAACGCTGCTCTCGATTACGGAATACAGCAGGGATATGTGGATCCCAAGCGACTGGGTATTATCGGTATAAGCAACGGGGGATATGGGGTGATGAGCACGATCGTTTCCACCAATCGCTTTCGGGCAGCGATT
>QHYP01000383.1:2872-3204 GCA_003224195.1 Acidobacteriota bacterium
CGGGAGATATACATCGCAAATTCTCCATTATTCTTCCTCGACAAAGCCCACACGCCATTGCTGTTAATTGTTGGGATGCAGGATGTCCCGGTGACGCCGTCGCAAGCGGAAGAAGCTTACGTTGCGTTGAAACTCCTGGGCAAGGAGGTTACTCTCGTCGAATATGCCGGTGAAGGACATGCTGATAGCCGTTGGACCTATCCTCATCGGCTCGATGAGCTTCAGCGCATCCTGCAGTTTTTCGACGAGCATTTGAAATCGCCGTAAATCTGCGTCACTCCTCGTCAGCGCTGCTTTGCAGGCAGCCGGATAGTCCGCGGCGTCCGGCCTCG
>QHYP01000387.1:0-2020 GCA_003224195.1 Acidobacteriota bacterium
GAGCCGCAAATCCCGGCTCGCGTTCCGCCCAAACGGTCGTCGCAAATCCAGGACGGCTTTGGCATCAACTCAGACTTGCCCCGGGAGCCTTACCTACCATGGAATCAGCGCTGGTGGACGCGCATGTTCGACGCCGGATTCAAGTGGATTCGTATCGGTCAGTACGAAAACAGCTCGGATCGGACAAGCTGGGACTGGGTGGAACGGAAAAAGGGTGTTTATGTCGTCTCCCAGGAGCTGGAGGATTACGTCAACTCTCTGGTTGACAACGGAGTTCAGATTCAGGTGCAGCTGTTATACGGAAATCCGATGTATACATCGCCTGCCGGCAAGCTGCCCGATTCCATTTCTCCCGAGCCCGGCTCCTTCCACAATCCCGACCGGAGTCTTTACTCGATCTTGTGGCCGCCGAAAACGCCCGAGCAGATTGCCGCCTTCAATCAATATGCTAAGTGGATGGTCAACCACTTCCGGGACCGCATCCATTACTGGGCCTTGTGGAACGAGCAAGACATCAGCTACTGGAACCCCGTCCCATATCCCGAAGATTATGGGAAGCTGCTCAAGGCATTTGTCCAAGCCGTGCACGAAAGCGACCGCGACGCGAAAGTCATTTACGGCGCTCAAGCCGATCCTTCGCGTGAGTTTAGCAAGCGTGCGCTGGATAGCTGCCAGTGCGCCTCCGGTTTAGATGTGTACGCCTACCATACTTACCCGGGCTACGGCCATAACCTGAATCCGGAGACCATGGACTCTGGAGCCTATGCGACGGAATCGCCAAGTCTTCTTCGCGAAGCAGTTCGCAAGTATCCGGGGATTCGGCCGGACATCCAGTTTTTCGACGACGAGTTCAATTCGATTCCGTCCTGGACGGGCTCGGATGAATCCGTCCAGGCCAAATATTTGCCTCGCGGGCTCGTTTATAACCTGGCAGCAGGGGTGAAAACGTTTGTTTGGCTGCTCGCTGCCGGAACGGACGGGAATGAATACGATGATTTCGGGATCATCCACGGAATGACTTTCCACGGGACTGACTTTACGCCGCGGCCTGCTTTCGAGGCGCTACAGAACACAAACGCGCTTTTTTCGGACACAAAGTTCGATCCCTCGATCGAGATCCAGGCGCCGGATCTGTCGGAGTCGGCCCGTCGAGCTGGTTTCCCCTTCCTGGCTTACGGTTTCCGGTCACGAGGGGGGAAGGGCATCGTGGCGTGCTGGTTCGCGGCGCGCAGCCAGCCGCGGAATGTTTTCCAACCGCTTTACGGAACACTTTTGCTCAAGAATGTCGGCATCCAGCGCCCAGTCTTGATCGACGTTGTGTCAGGAGAGATCAAACGCCTGAAGTGGAAGAAGGGAACCACGGATACGCTGGAAAACTTGCCCATCCGGGATAGTGTCATGGCTATCGCGGACGAGAATTATTTTGACTGGCCGGTCTTGCCCGAGGCACCAAGCTCACTCCGCATTTCAGCCGCCGCGGGTTCCGTGGAATTGATGTGGCAGATTCATGGCGGAAATCCCACTGGCGTCGTGGTGGAGCGTCAAATTGAAAACCAACTCGGGGACGCGGGAAACTGGCAGAGATTGGCGAAATTGCCGAGCGGCCGCACCGAATACATCGATTCAGGTGTCGGGAAGGAACGGCGCGCGGCTTATCGCGTCCGGGCTTTGAACGACGCAGGCGAATCCGCTTATTCCAACATTGTCCGAGTGAATCTTCGAAACGAGTAGGAACTCCCGTGGGAAAGCTGGCGATCACTGGAGGAAAACCCGTTCGGCGCAAGCCCTTCACCCCTTGGCCCGCTTATGGACAACCAGAAGTGCGAGGCCTTCAAAAAGTGTTGGCCAGCCGCAACTGGGGAGGTTATCCCTTTCCGAACAGGATCGCGGATAGATTTTCCGAGAAGTTCGCGCGCTTGCACGGGGCTAAGTATGGACTGGCCGTGGCGAACGGTACCGTCGCCATTGAGATAGCCCTGAAGGCCATAGGCATTCAACCGGCGGAAGAGGTGATTGTCCC
>QHYP01000387.1:2056-3440 GCA_003224195.1 Acidobacteriota bacterium
CGTTCCCGTCTTCGTAGATGTTGACTCTGACACGTACTGTTTGGACGCCAAGCTAATCGAACAGGCTATGACGCCGAGGACGCGTGCCATTCTGCCAGTTCATCTCGCCATGCGGTTTGCGGACATGGACGCAATTATGCGCATTGCGCGCGCACACAATCTCTCGGTCATCGAGGACTGCGCCCACGCGCACGGCGGCAAGTGGCACAACAAAGGGGCGGGCGCCACAGGCGACCTCGGTTGCTTTAGCTTTCAGTCGAGCAAACTGATGACCTCTGGAGAGGGCGGCGGGGTGATCACCAGCAACCTGGAGTACTACGAACGGGCTCAGTCTTATGTGAATTGCGGGCGGGCGAGCACAACGGACAGGTTTCACCATCGCCTGATCGGCTTCAACTACCGCATGACCGAATTTCAGGCCGCCATTCTGGAGGCCCAACTCGCCCGCTTGTCGCGAATGGCCAAGATCCGGCAGGCGAATATGGATTATTTTGAGAAACGTTTGCGCGGCACACCCGGACTGGATTTCCTGAAACGAAATCCAGGCCACACTCAAGTCGCGGCTTACCAGTACGTCTTCAAGTACCTTCCCGAACGTTTTGGAGGGGTTCCGCGCGCAGCGTTCCTTGGGGCCCTCGACATGGAAGGCATTCCTTGCGAAGGAGTGTTCTACGAACCTGTGTATAGGAGCGCACTTTTCCCCGTCCAACCCGCCGAATTTCCCGCGCTCAGTTGGGGGCGATCGGAGCCGCTGGACCTGAAAATGCACTACCGATGCCCGGTCTCGGAACGAGCGGCTTACGAGGAATCAGTTTGGCTGCCGCACCATATCTTTCTCGGCAGCCGGAAAGACACCGATGATATCGCTGACGCGGCACTCAAAGTCTGCGAGAACATCGGCGAACTGCGCGGACTCAACCATCCGGCCATCGAAATCAAAATGATGAGCCGCTCGGAACGTTCCCGCATCGAGAAGCGCCAGTACTGAAATGAAGAGGGGCCCCGGATCTCCGCAAGCGATGACGCGCGGCTAGCTTAGGCTTTTCAGCCAGAGATTCACGGGGACTTCAGACGGGTTCTTGGGCTTGTATGGCCAGGTTATTTTCTTCCCTGAGCCCGCCGAGTCGTATGCCGCGTAGATGATCTCCAATGTGGCCCGGCCGTCTTCGCCACTTTCTTGCGCCTGCTGGTCGTTCAAGACGCACTGCATAAAGTGGCGCATTTCGTGCGGAAAGCCGTAAAGGTAGTTCTCTTCAAACACGGTGAACGTCCATCCCCGAGTCTCACCGGCTTTCTCTGCGGCGTAACCGTATCCCTTGCGGCTAAACGTCTCCATGGAACTGCCATGGAGCAGGTCGCAGTAAACCATACCCTCGCTGCCATA
>QHYP01000179.1 GCA_003224195.1 Acidobacteriota bacterium
CAACTTGCAGAAGGCGTCCGTGGAATTGGCAAAAGATTGGCGGAAAGATCGGGCATTGCGGCACCTCGAGGCCATGCTGATTGTGGCGGATGCCAAGGGAACGTTTCTTGTCTCCGGGAACGGCGACGTCATCGAACCGGACGACGGGATGTGCGCGATTGGCTCCGGGGGCTCGTATGCGTTGGCGGCGGCGCGGGCGCTGCTCAAGCACACGAAACTCACGGCGAAAGAAATTGCGCAGGAAGCGATGCGCATCTCGAGCGAGATTTGCATTTTCACGAACGCCAACTTCACAATCGAGGAGTTATAGCGACGGCCAGGCGCCACATCCTGGAGCGGGATTGCATCAAGGAATAAAGCGGACGGCTTTCGCAGCCGCGGGGAAAGAAGACAACGCTAGATGGCCAGCAAGTCAGACAAAGAGTTGATTTACATGCCAGGCAGCGGGAACGGCGCGGCCCAAAGCGAGGGGTCTGAGTCGGTACCCGCGCTCGATGATCTGAAGCCGCGCGAAATCGTGGCCGAGCTCGATAAATACATCGTTGGGCAGGCGGCAGCGAAGCGGGCGGTCGCCGTGGCGCTCCGCAACCGAGTCCGCCGCCAGAAGCTTCCGCCGGAAGTCGCGGAAGATATCCTGCCGAAGAACATTCTAATGATCGGTCCCACCGGCGTCGGCAAAACGGAAATTGCCCGCCGGCTTGCGCGGCTCGCCGGTTGCCCCTTTGTAAAGGTGGAAGCGTCGAAGTACACGGAAGTGGGCTACGTCGGGCGCGACGTGGAATCGATGGTCCGCGATCTGGTCGAGACCTCCATCGACATGGTCCGCGAAGAAAAACTCGACGAAGTGGCCGAGCGCGCGGAACACGCTGCCGAAGAGCGCGTCCTCGATCTGCTTCTTCCTCCTTCACCACCGTCTCCGCAGGATGGCGGGCAGGCGGAAGCAGCGCAGCGGGAACAGTTCCAGCGCACCCGGGAAAAACTCCGGGCGCAGCTCCGCGAAGGAAAGCTCGATCAGCGCATGGTGGACCTGGAGGTCCGGGAGCGCGCGATGCCCGCGTTCGAGATCGTTTCCAACCAGGGCGTCGAGGAGATGGACATCAATCTGAAGGACATGCTCTCCGGCTTTTTCGGCCAGCAGAAGAAAAAGCGCAAGATGAGCGTCGCGGACGCTTTCGAGTATCTGATCCAGGAAGAAGAAAACCGCCTGATCGACATGGACCAGGTGACGCGGGTGGCCGTGGACCGCGCCGAGCAGATGGGCATCATCTTCGTCGACGAAATCGACAAGATTGCCGGGCGCGAATCGGGCCACGGGCCGGACGTTTCGCGCGAGGGAGTACAGCGGGACATCCTGCCGATCATCGAAGGCACGACCGTGAACACGCGCTACGGCATGATCCGCACGGACCACATCCTTTTCATCGCGGCCGGAGCGTTCCACGTCACCAAGCCGTCCGACCTGATTCCAGAGCTGCAGGGCCGCCTGCCGATTCGCGTGGAGTTGACCTCGCTCGGTGAAGCCGACTTCGTGCGGATTCTCACTGAGCCGAAAAACGCGCTCATCAAGCAGTATATCTCGCTGCTCGAAACCGAGGGCGTAAAGCTTACATTCACTGAAGACGCCATTCAGGCGCTCGCGCGCTTCGCGACGAATGTCAACGAACAGACGGAAAACATCGGCGCGCGCCGCTTGCACACCATCCTCGAAAAGGTGCTCGACAAGCTGTCCTTTGAAGCGCCGGACCTCAAGAAGAAGAATGTGAAGGTGGATGCGGGGTACGTGAACGAACAACTTTCAGACATCGTCAAAAACCAGGATTTGAGCCGCTACATCCTGTAACTTCCGATATACCGAAAAATGGAAATTCGAGATTCGGGGAAGAAGAGCGCGGAGCAAGTCCACCCAGCGCGGCTCTCAAATTCCAGCTTTCGCATTGTGCATTTGATTCTGTTCGTTTCGGCCGGGTGCGGCGCGCCGGGCGAGCCGCAGCCTCCACAGCCGCCGGTCCCCGCGGCCATCACCGACTTGAGCGCCCAGCAATCGGGCGACGGGGTCGCGCTGATCTTCACGCCGCCGCGCAATTCGCTGTCCGGCCAGAACCTGGGGGAACCGCCCGCGGTTGAGATTCTTCGCGGCTCCAGGCAGGCGGATGGCTCGCCCGACGAAAAATCCTTCCGGCTGGTCTACACCATTCCCGGCGCCCTGCTCGAGACCTACGAGCAGGACGGACGCGTGCGCTTCCTCGATCCCATTTCGCCGGAGGAAATCCGCGCGCATCTGGGCGAAATCCTCGTATATCGCATCCGCACGCGCGTTTCGAAGAAGCGGGCTTCTCTCGATTCCAACACCGTCACCGTGCCCATCTTTTCGGTGCCGGAGCGAATCTCGCAGATAGAGGCGCGCGCGCACCTCCGCTGGCGAGCCTGCTCCATCCATTTCCGGCTATCGCATTTACCGCGGCGAACTCGATCCGGCAAGTGCGGAAGAGGCACAAAGGGACCTTTCGAAAGTGCACTGGAAAAAGCCGCTGGCTTTGCTGGCGTCTTCTGCGACAAATCGTTTTCCTGACGCGCAATTCGATTTCGGGACGACGTACGCGTATGTTGTACGCAGCGTGGTCGTGGTGGGAGGCACGGCGATCGAGTCAGGCGACTCTTCGCCGGTGGTCGTTACTCCACGCGACACCTTTCCGCCCGCTCCGCCGCAAGGACTTGTGGCGATTTTTCTTGCCAGCGGCGAGCCACCCACGTCGCGCGTTGAGCTTTCCTGGTCGATGAATGTGGAAACCGACCTGGCCGGATACCACGTCTATCGGAGCGAGCAGGAGGGCGTGCCGAGCCAACTGGTAACCCCCGATCTATTGTCGGCTCCGGCCTACCATGATATGTCTGTCGAAGTGGGGCGCCATTACTGGTATTCCGTGACAGCCGTGGACCGCGCGGGAAACGAAAGTGCCCCCAGCGCCGCTGTGGCCGTCGAAGCCGCGCAACCATCTTCGCGTTAGCGGGTTCCCAGGAAAGGAAAGTTCGCGACACCCAGCCATGGCGGCACGCACGCAACCCGTCGGTTATCGCTGGCTCCTCAGCCTGCAAACTTCCGCAGTCCGAATCGGTCTTTACACGGGCGTCGGCATGTCGGGCGTCTTCGTCGTCTGGCTATTCCTGGCCAACCGTGTCCCTTTCCTGGAGCGGTTCGCCTTGGAACGGAACGTGGCCGGCGGAGGGCTGCTGGTGGTTCTGGCCCTCGTACCTGTTCTCCGGTTTCTGCGCCATCCGCGACGCCTGCTTCTGTCGGGTTTGCTGGCGGCTGCGGTGTTCAGCTTCGCCTACCGTCTCCTTTGCCTTTTCTTTTCGGCCCTCCCCGATCGCATCGGCGCCTTCCACCTTTTTATGACCGGGAGCATTGCCTATGCCGTTGTCGCCACACTGGCATGGGTCGGCAACCTGATCTGGGCGGTCCGCGGTCATCATGAGCCAAATTCAGGACACCATCTGAGCTGACACGGGATGAGATTCTGCCGTTTCCTTCCGTTACGGGCTGGAGCACTCCGATCCTCCTCGGGTGTTTACGGCCTCGTCGAGATTGGCCAGATTCGCGAAATCGCGGGAGCGCCCTGGGGCGAGTGGTCGCGCGGCTCTCGGACCTGGCCCCTGGCAGATGTGCGTCTGCTCGCACCGGTCGAGCCAACGAAGATTGTTTGCGTGGGCCGCAACTACGCGGCACATGCCGCCGAACTCGGCAACGAGGTGCCGGGAGAGCCGCTGATTTTCCTCAAGCCGCCGTCCTCGCTGATCGGTCCCGGCGACCCGATCGTGCTGACGCGATATTCGTCACGGGTCGAGCACGAAGGGGAGCTGGCGGTGGTCATCGGGCGCCGCTGCGCGCATCTGAGCGACGCGGATGACCCCCGGCCCGCCATTCTCGGTTACACCTGCTTGAATGACGTGACCGCGCGCGACCTCCAGAAGAGCGATGGACAATGGACTCGTGGAAAAGGCTTCGACACGTTCTGTCCGGTGGGTCCGCATATTGAGACAGAACTCGATCCGCAAGATGTACTCGTGGAAACACACGTCAATGGGGTACAGCGGCAATCTGCCCGCACGTCGTTGATGGCCTTTCCTGTTCTTTTTCTCATGCGCTGGATCTCGCGCATGATGACACTCTTTCCCGGCGACGTTATCGCCACGGGCACGCCTGCGGGCGTTGGCCCGCTCGTCGCGCATGACGTGGTCGAGGTTTCGGTCGAAGGGATTGGCACGCTGCGAAACATGGTGCATCCTCCGAGTGGATAGTTTCCGCCGCTCCCCGGCTTTCGGTAGAATAGCTGCTGCAGGAGGTCATCCTCCCATGAAAATCTTTCTGGATACTGCGAACCTCGACGAGATTCGCCAGGGAACATCCCTCGGCGTGCTCGACGGCGTGACGACGAACCCTTCGCTCGTCGCGAAAGAGAAGCGGCCGTTCCGTGAGCACGTTCTCGAAATCTGCCGCATTTTCGAGGAGCGCGGGATACATGCGGCCATCAGCGCTGAAGTCGTTTCCACGGACACCGAAGGTATGCTGCGGGAAGGCCGCGAGCTGGCCAGCTGGCACAAAAGCATCGTCGTAAAGTGCCCGACCACGCCGGACGGCATCCGCGCTTGCACGATCCTTACCCGCGAGGGGATCCGCGTGAACATGACGTTGGTCTTCTCAGCGTCGCAGGCGCTGCTCGTCGCAAAAGCCGGCGCATACTTCGTGAGCCCGTTCGTGGGCCGGCTCGACGACATTTCGGCCGACGGCCTCCAGCTTGTCCGCGAGATCGTCGAGATCTATCGTAATTACAACTTCCCGACCGAAGTGCTGGCCGCCAGCTTGCGCGGCCCCTTGCACGTTGCCGAAGCCGCGCGCATCGGCGCGCACATCGGCACGATGCCGTTCAAAGTGTTCGAGCAGCTATTCAAGCACCCGCTCACCGATCGCGGGCTCGAAGCATTCTTGAAGGATTGGGAGAAGGCGCGTGCGACGCTGGGCGACATTCTTGCTCCGGCAAAGGCGGCGCGTTGAGGCACCTGTTCCAGGATCCGAGGTTCGTGCTCGCAGCGGCCGGCGTCGCCGTCGTGATCCTTGGGGGTCTCCTGTACTCGCTGTTTCACCGGCCGGAAGACCCGGACGAAACCGAGCGCAAACGCCGCCTGCATCTGAACCAGATCGGGCGCATCGCGGAAGGCCAGGTGGTCGAGCTCGTGGATCAGCCGGCCGAGCCGGCAAAGAAAAGAGGCGGAGGATTGCTCTCGCGCGGGCGTCCGGCGGCCGCAGCGCTCGGACGCAAACTCGTCTGGTACAGCTATTCCATCTCCGGCGTCACCTATCAGACCGCGCAGGACATCACCGGCCTCGACAGCCAGATTCGCTTCGACAGGCTCGCGGCCGGCCAACTGGCCAGCATCAAATACGACCCCTCAAACCCGAGTGATTCCATCCTCGTCGCCGACGACTGGTCGGGGTTACGCTGACCCCCGACGAGCGTGATCCAGGTGAGAAGCGCGGTGACAAAGGCCACTCTTCCCCCCTCTGCGCAATCACGGTTCTGATTTTCCGCTTGCTGCGCTATCCTTGCACCCCCAGATGGCCTGGAAGAAGATTGTCGCCGCTATCCTGACCACCATCCTCATCTGCGCGATGACACTCAGCGCGATGTTCGTCCTGGTGCGCGCCACTCTCTACGTTACATCGCTCGATTCCCCTCTGATGCGCAGCATCGCATTCACGGCTGAGCTTGTCCTCGGCGTCGTGCTTCTTCTCGGGACGGTGTGGCTCGCCACGCACCTGGCTGTGCGCATTTTTGGACCTGCGGAAGGTGCCGAGCCCGAGTGGACCGATCCCCTCAAAGACGAGGAAGAATGACCGTCAACCGCAAGCGGCACGACCGCCTCGAAGAGCTGCGACGCCGCTCCGCCGAAGCGGAAGCCGGAGGCGGCGCCGAGCGCCGCGAGCGCGAGCACAAGTCCGGGAAGCTCACCGCGCGCGAGCGCATCCACTTGCTGCTGGATGAAGGCACGTTCGAGGAGCTTGATAAGTTCGTCCGCCACCGCTGCACCGATTTCGGAATGGAGGAGCAGCGGCCGGCGGGCGACGGCTTCGTCACCGGCTTTGGCCGGATTGAGGGTCGCTTGGTCTACGTCTTTGCCCAGGATTTCACGGTTTTTGGCGGCTCGCTCTCGGAAGCCAACGCCCAAAAAATTTGCAAGATCATGGATCTTGCCATGCGCGCTGGCGCGCCCATCATCGGGCTGAACGATTCGGGCGGCGCGCGCATACAGGAAGGCGTAATGTCGCTCGCAGGCTACGCGGATATTTTTTTGCGCAACACACTCTCGAGCGGCGTTATCCCGCAGATCAGCGCCATCATGGGTCCGTGCGCCGGCGGCGCCGTGTATTCCCCGGCGATCACCGACTTCATCATCATGACCCGGGAGACGTCATACATGTTCGTCACCGGCCCGGACGTGATCAAGACCGTGACGCACGAAGAGGTCACCAAGCACGAGCTTGGCGGGGCGACCACACACAACGCGACGAGCGGCGTGGCGCCGCGCGCGATGACGCCGATTGCCTGGCGATGATCCGCGAGCTGCTGAGCTTTCTGCCCTCGAACAATCTGGATGATCCGCCTCGCCGGACAGTTTCGGACGCGCTGGACCGGCGCGAAGAATCGCTGAATACGATGGTCCCCGAAGACCCCCAAAAGCCCTACGACATCAAGGACGTGATTCATGCCGTGGTGGACGAAGGCTACTTCTTTGAAGTCCATGAATACTTCGCCCAAAACATTGTCGTCGGCTTCGCGCGGCTCGATGGCCGTCCGGTCGGCGTCGTCGCGAATCAGCCCGCGTTTCTCGCGGGCGTGCTGGACATCAACGCTTCCGTGAAGGGAGCGCGCTTCGTGCGCTTTTGCGATGCGTTCAACATTCCGCTCGTCACGTTCGAGGACGTGCCCGGCTTCCTTCCCGGCACGCAGCAGGAGTGGGGCGGGATCATCAAGCACGGCGCCAAGCTGCTGTTCGCGTTCGCCGAAGCCACCGTGCCGAAGCTTACGGTCATCACGCGGAAGGCTTATGGCGGCGCGTACTGTGTCATGGCGTCGAAGCACATCCGCACGGACGCGAATTTCGCCTGGCCCACCGCCGAAATTGCGGTGATGGGTCCCGAAGGCGCGGTAAACATCGTCCATAAGCGTGAACTCGATAAAGCGCCGGAATCCGGGCGCGCCGGGTTGCGCCAGGAAAAAATTGAAGAGTTTCGCGAGCGCTTTGCGAATCCTTTTGTCGCCGCCGAGCGCGGGTACATTGACGCCATCATCGAGCCCGCCGAAACCCGCGCCAAGCTCATCACATCCTTACGGGCCCTCGAAAACAAACGCGACGTCAACCCCAAGAAAAAACACGGCAACATCCCTCTGTAGTTATGAGTTTCTTTGTAGGGGCGCAGCATGCTGCGTCCCAGCTATCTAGGATTGGACCCAAGCAAGGTACGATTACTTCAGTAGGTACTCCCGCAGAAATTCCACGCTGGCGTAGAACTGAAAATCCTGGTTGCCCTTTTTGCGGAAGCCATGGCCTTCATCCTTGGCCATGACGTACCATACCGGCGTGCCCACCTTCTTCAGCGCCGCCACCATCTGCTCCGATTCGCTCACCGGCACGCGGGGATCGTTCTTTCCGGCGATGACGAACATCGGCTTTTTGATCTTCTCGGCGTTATTCAGCGGCGCAATCTTTTCCAGATATTCGCGCATCTTCGGGTCGCGTTCGTCTCCGTACTCGACGCGCCGCAGGTCGCGCCGGTAGGCTTCCGTATGCTCCAAGAGTGTCACGAGGTTTGAGGGGCCCACGACGTCGATCGAGCAGCGGATGCGGTCGCTGTAAAAGGTCGAAACCGCCAGCGTCATGTGGCCGCCGTAGCTGCCGCCGGTCACCGCAATTCGATCGGAATCCAGGTCGGGCCGCGCGGCGATCCAGTCGAAGAGCGCGTTGATGTCCTTGTACGTGTCGTCGCGATGGAACCCATTGTCCAGCAGCGAAAATGTTTTTCCGTAGCCGGTCGAGCCGCGCACGTTGGGAAAAATCAGTGCGATCCCCAGCTCGTTTAGGTAGTAGTTGTTGCGCCCGAGGAATCCCGGCAGGGACTGACCTTCCGGTCCGCCGTGAATCTCCACCAGCACCGGCCGCTTGCCCGTAAATTTCACCCGCGGCTGGTACAGGAATCCGGAAATCATTTTTCCGTCAAAACTCTTCCAATGAATCAATTCCGCTTCGGGGAAGGCCTCCGTCTTCACGGCGGATTCGCTGAAGGTCCACCGCTCGAGCTTGCCGGCGTTTACGTCCAGCGAATAGCAATCGGCCTGCCCCCGCGCCGTCTGCATCGTGAATCCAAGTTCGCGACCATTCCGGCGCCAGCGCAAGCCGCCGATCACTCCGGGGGGTAGCTTTGGGACGGACAATTCATTGCCGGTGCGCGTGTCAAGCACGTGCAGTTTAATGATCCCCTCTTCGTCCGTTAGGAACGCGATGCGCGCGCCGTCATGAGAAATGTCGAATGCTCCTACGTCCCAGGGAATGGCGCTGGTCAGGAAGTTTGTCTTTTTGCTCGTCAGGTCGATGTAGGCGAGCCGATGAAACTCCGAGTCCTTGTCCGTCGTCGTGTAGATGCCCTTGCCGTCCTTGCTAAAGCGGCTTTCGCCGTACGACACTTTCTCTATGGCGTCGCGCGGCGTGAAAGCCTTCTTTTCTCCGGTTGCCGTATCCACGAGCCACACGTATAACTCATTGATGGAAATCTCTTCGAGCAGGAGAATTGTCTTGTCGTCGGGCGACCAATCGAGCGGCTGCCAGCCTCCGCCGGTGAGCTGGGTCAGCAAGCGGTCGGTTTTCGGGTTCGCCGGGTTCATTGTCCAAAGGTCGGTATCTTTCCCCGTACGACGCGTAGAGACGTAGGCAATCTGATCGCCGCCGGAGGACGACGGTCCAAGCAAGTTGCGGGATTTTCCGTCCGTCAGCAGCGTGACGTTCCCGCTCGCCAGGTCGTAGCGATAGAGCTGGAACCACTCGCCGCCACCGATGTCCTTCTGTAAAATAAGGTAGTCTCCGCCGTTCGGATGAAAGCGTCCGCCGCTGACGGCGTCCGCAAAAAATGTTAGTTGTTCTCGCGCGCCGCCGGGCATTTTGACCAGATGGAGTTGGTTCGTGTCGCCGAAGCGCGTCGAGATAAGCATCTCGCGGCGGGATGGATGCCAGTCGCTTAGTCCCGCGGTTCGATAGTCCGCGTAGCGGCCGGCCGTCTCCGCAAGTGAGGCCGGAATCGCGGGCACGCCCTCCACGACCAGGTTCTCGCGCGGAGCGATGACTCCGTCTTGGGCGTGCGCCGCTGCTGCGCTCAACAGGAGAACTGCAAAAAAGAGTGATGTGCGTTTCATTTCCAACTCCCCGAGTGGATTAGGAGAGTTCCTATATACCGCTGTGCCTCAGATTGGGGAAGTCTTTTCCCAATCCTGATTCGCATCCCCGCGGAGATATGGATCGCGACTTGTGAAACGGGTCAAAGCCTCGCATGGTTACAACGTTTGAGGCGAACAGAATTGTGTTACTCTCTGCCCGCATCGTGAGTCCGAGAGTTCATCATGCACTTCCGTAGCGTCGCTGCCGCATTTGCACTATTGTTTTTTGCGGTCATGAGCGTGACTGCGCAAACGAAAACGGTCGCCGAGCGCCTCGGCTATCCAGCGAACGCGAAGCTCCTCATCCTTCATGCGGATGATCTCGGTGTGGCGCGTTCGGTTGACGCCGCCAGCTTTGCCGCTTTGGATAAGAAAGCAGTGACCTCCGCCAGTGTGATGGTGCCGTGCCCCTGGCTGACGGAAGTCGCGGCCTACGCGAGAGATCACCGCGATGCAGACTTCGGCCTTCACCTGACGCTTACGAGCGAGTGGAAGACCTATCGCTGGGGCTCGGTCGAAGCGAAGGACAACGTTTTGAGCTTATACGATCCTGACGGCTATCTCTGGAAAGATGCAACGCTCGCCGCGGGTCACATCAAGCCCGGCGAGGCGGAACGCGAAATTCGCGCCCAGCTTGAGCGCGCGCTATCTCTCGACATTCGCCCCACTCATCTGGACAGCCACATGGGGACGCTCTTCGCCACGCCAGAGCTCTTCGCCGTCTTTGCGAAAGTTGCGCGCGATTACAAATTGCCATTCCTGGCCGTGAAAGTTTCCGACGAGCGGAATAAACTGCTCGCCTTGCTGACGGAAAACGACATTGTTCTCGACTCGCTGGTGATGGCGGCTCCTGCGGTCCGCCCGGAGGGCTGGAAGGAATTTTATGCCCAGGCGATCAAAAACCTGAAGCCGGGCCTCACCGAGATGATCGTTCACCTCGGGTATGACGATGCCGAACTTCGGGCGGTCATGGAGGAACATCCGGACTACGGTGCGGCGTGGCGTCAGCGCGATTTCGATGTGGTGACGAGCCCGGATTTCAAGAAACTTCTGGATGAAAACCGCGTCATTCTGATTGGTTGGAAGGATCTTAAGAAGCTTGTGCAATAAGCCCTCCCGCGCTTTTCTTCGTGCTAAACTCAGCCACCGTTCACCCGATTCATGTTCAGGAAGATGCTCATCGCCAATCGCGGCGAAATAGCCGTGCGCATTATTCGCGCGTGCCGCGAACTTGGCATCCAGTCGGTAGCGGTTTTCAGCGACGTCGATCGCGCGTCGCTGCACGTCCTCCTGGCGGATGAAGCCTATGCGATTGGGCCTGCGCCCTCGCGCGAAAGCTATCTGCGCATCGACAAACTCATGGACGTGGCGCGCCGCACGAGCTGCGACGCCGTTCACCCCGGCTATGGATTTCTTGCCGAAAACCCCGCGCTGCCGCGCGCCTGCGCCGACGAGCGCGTGACCTTTATCGGCCCGCCACCGGAAGCCATGGAAGCCCTCGGGTCGAAAACGGCGGCGCGGCAGCTCGCCAGCCGCGTCGAGGTTCCCACGGTCCCGGGAACGCTCGATCCCGTCGAAACTCCGGAAGAAGCGCAGGTTCTCGCGCAACACATCGGCTATCCCGTTTTGCTCAAAGCCGTCGCCGGCGGCGGCGGAATGGGAATGCGTCTGGTCGCCTCGGATGCCGAATTTCCTTCCGCGTGGCGCGACGCGAGCTCTGAAGCGTTCAACGCCTTCGGAGATGCACGCCTTTATCTTGAAAAATATCTTTCCAAGCCACGCCACATCGAGATTCAAATCCTTGCCGACGCGCACGGCCGCGTCGTGTCGCTCGGCGAGCGTGAATGTTCCCTCCAGCGACGCCACCAGAAGGTCGTCGAAGAAGCGCCTTCGCCCGTCTTGACGCCCGAGCTGCGCCGAAAAATGGGCGAAGCCGCTGTGCGTTTGGCGCGCGCGGGCGGCTACAGCAACGCCGGCACGGTGGAATTCCTCGTCGACGCGGATCTAAATTTCTATTTTCTGGAGGTGAATACGCGGCTTCAGGTCGAGCATCCCGTCACCGAGCAGGTTACGGGACTCGATCTGGTCAAGCTGCAGATTGCCATTGCCGCCGGGCATCGTCTTCCGTTTGAGTGGCAATCGGTCGCGCCGCGCGGTCACGCCATCGAATCGCGCGTCTATGCCGAAGACCCCGACAATAATTTCTTTCCTTCGCCCGGCAAGATCCTCTCGCACCGCGCGCCGAGCGGCCCGGGGATTCGGCTCGATGAAGGCGTGTATGAAGGCTGGACCGTCCCCACGGACTACGATCCTCTGTTGAGCAAGCTGATCGCCTGGGGCAACAGCCGCGAGGAGTCGATCGCGCGTCTCCGCCGCGCCCTCGAGGAATATTCCATCACCGGCATCAAAACCAATGTCGGCCTCTTCCGGTGCATCCTCGCTGAGCCTGAATTCCTCCGCGGCGAAATCCATACGCGCTGGCTGGATGAATTCCTTCGCGCGCCGGCAAGGTCTTCCGAAACCGGGAAATCCGCCGATAGCGTGGAATCGCATTCCGCGGCTGCCGACGCGGCCCTCATCGCGGCGGCTCTGTGCCACATAAGCCAAAACGGCGTAAAGCCGGGCGTCGCGCCGCCCGCCGAAACTACTTCTCGCTGGAAACTCGAGGGCCGCCGCGAACAACTGGACCGCATGCCATGAAATTGGAAATCCACGCCGGTGGCCACGTACGTCACATCAGTCTCGGTCGCACCGGGTCTCGCTTACGCGCGGAAATCGACGGCCGCACCGTCGAAGCCGACGCCGTTGAGGTTTCTCCCGGCGCGTATTCCATTCTTCTGAACGGAGAGTCACACGAAGTGCGCGTCACGCGCTTGCCCGGCGGAGCGCTGAAACTTCAGTGCGGCGGTGCGGAATACACCGCCGAAGTCTTCGATCCGCGCGCGTGGCGCGGCCGGCGCCACGGCGCTCTGGAATCCGAGGGCCGCCGGCAAATTTCCGCGCCTATGCCCGGGAAAGTCGTTCGTGTCCTCGTACAGACGGGCGATCGAGTGGAAGCCGGCCAGGGGCTCATGGTCGTCGAAGCGATGAAGATGCAAAACGAAATCAAATCGCCCAAAAGCGGTGTCGTCGAGCGCATCCTGGTCGCGGAAGGGCAGGCTGTCAACTCGGGGGAAGTCCTCGCTTGGATCGAATAGGCATCGTGGTCTCTGAAATGTTTTTGAGTGGAAGCCATGGAACGTTTGCTGCTGGCGCTCGCGGCGGGCTTACTTCGTCGAGACTGCGGGCTTCGCCGCGTCCGGCAATTTTCCCGCAGCTTCGATCACTTGTTCCGCCAGGTAATTCGTTACGCGCGCTTCATTCCGCGCGATCGCAATGTAGGCCGCGTGCAGAAGCTGCTCCTTCCGGTTGCGCAGCGTGTCGCGGATGGTCTGTTGAACCTGCGGATCGGACGGCCCTCGCTGGCCCGGGGCCTCGCGGGCCACAAGCTTTAGGACGACGTATTTGTCTTTTAACGGAATGATGGGGCTCACCTGCCCTGGCTTCAGCCCCATCACAGTCCTTTTGAGTGCGGGATCGGACTGGTTGAGAGACGACTCCGGAATGTAGCCCAGGCTTCCGCCTGTCGCGGAAGTTGTGGGGTCCTCGGAATAATCCATCGCGAGCTGCGCAAAGTCCGCGCCGGTGTTTAGCCGGTCGAGGATCATTTGAATCTTGCGCCGCGCTTCGGCGTCGTTTGTTGCGTCGTCATTCTTGCGGTTGCGGATCAGCGGATCTTTCCGCGGCGTGACCACGATCTGGGCAATTTGGTATTGCGGTTCGGCCACGTTGAACTGCGCCTTGTTTGCGTTGTAGAAGCCCGCCACGTCCTGGTCGGTGATCGTAATTTTCGACACCACTTCGCGGTTCAACAGCTTCTGGATGGAAAGGTCGCGCCGCAGGTCGCGCTTCAGATCGTCCACCGTGATCCCCCGGTCCTTCAGTTGTCGGTTGAACTCTTCTTCCGTGAAAGGGCTCTTCAGCTCGGTGAATTTATCCTCCACCTCGCCGTCGCTGGCTTCCAGGTTCAGCTTCTTCGCCCGCTCGAGCAGGATTTCGTTGTTGATGAGTTCATCGAGTACGTTCAGCTTGAGGGACAGCGCCTCCTCCTGGGAAGGTTCCTGTCCCTCCGAACTCACGCGCGTCCGGTAGTACTTCTCCACTTCGTCGCGCTTAATCTCCTGCCCGTTCACGGCCGCCCACACGTCAGGCGCGGGCCGTGACTCATGCCCGCATCCGCTTGCAAGGAGAAGCGCGCAGACGGATAGAATCGCGCCCCGGAGTTTGGGGGCCTTCTTCCTGGCGGAATCCGGACGAGGGGAATGCAAGGCGGGCTCAGGCGGCTTTTTTCACGCGGCCCGCGCGGATGCACGCGGTACACACGCTCACGTGCCTACGCACGCCATTCACGATCGCGCGCATGCGCCGCAAATTCGGCTTCCACCGGCGCCGGCGCGTATTATTCGCGTGACTGATCACGTTCCCATAGTGCGGTGCCTTGCCGCACAATTCACACTTCGATGCCATGGCTCACCAACTCATCCTGTTCAGAATTTCCCTGCTCGCAGAGCCCCCAGTCTATCAGACTTGCGTTCTCCCGTGTAGCGCCAGCTCGCCCTCCCGGGGATTGACACGCAGTCTTATTTGGGATGCCTAGTGCCGTTCCAACTTATTCAGCCAAATACCCGCTGCCCAAACTTCGCTGCTGCTCTGCGGAGAAAAAAGTTAGTTTCAAAAAGTTGGAACGGCACTAGCGGCGGGACATCCAATCGCCTGCGGCGGCCACCAGCTGTAGTCCAATGGCGAACGATCCGTGTCCCAGCGCTTGGCAATAAACGACTCGCGCTCGCGAGCGGAAGCTTCCCAGGAGCGATCTGACGTTCAACCGCTCATTCGGCTGCCAGGGTTTGTTCGTAACCACACGCGCACCCCTGGCGCTGACATTCTCGGTGATTCCTTCCTGGGCCGGTCGTCTCACGTCCAGGCTGGAGAGATCGACCATCACTTTCAGTGGCATGCGACTTTCGCCGCGGCCTTGGAGCTTGGTAGGCATGGAGCTTCGCCGAACTTCCTACCTCGACAGAGATAAAAGGGGGTGAGAGCTTGGGAGGGCTGATGCTACAAGCTCATCTTAGCGCCGGAAGGGGTCGAAGGGTCAATGGTACTGCCTCATCCTGCTGTAACTCCTTTCGTTACAACAAGTTGGCGCCAAAAGAGCTCGCGAAGCTTGCGACCAAGTCCTCTCCATAACTGCTCCCGCTGGTCCGCTCGTTCGCTTCGCTGCGTCTGCGGTTCCACCTCGCGCCCGATATCACGCAGGTTATATTGACGTTGACGTTATATTCTGCTAGAAATAGCCTTCCGCTCATGGGGAGAGGTCATTCTGTGCTGCCCCGCGTTCTGGCTCGCATCTATCTGGGAGACGTGCTGCGGTATACGCTGGAACAAGGCTCGGACGCGCGCACCGTCCTGCTGCGCGACACTCTCCAGCCGGACGACATCTGTGAGCTGGATCGCAGAATTCTGAAGACGCTGGCCGAAACGTTTATCAATCTCTCCAGCTCTGAAGAGCCGGCCCTGCGATGCTCCGCCCGCTCTTGGTCAGAATAAATCTCGCGTCCCTTTTTTGGCGCGACCCGCCAGTTCTTCTATTGCTGCCGCCGCGTCGAATGAAAACAACGAAGCTATTTGAATGCCTATAACCCGGCCCTCGGCCCTTCACGCTGGCTGCGCGCAACCCTGGTACGTATAGGTCATGGGGCGCGGGCCGGGGACGTAGCATGTCTTCAGCTCGGTGATGCGGAAACCTGCTGCAGCGATGAGCTCATCGACCTTGCGATTGAGGTGGCAGCCGCCGGTGAAGCGCTTCCAGAGCGGGGTGAGGCGGTCCTGCCAGGCGACCACGCGAGGGTCGGTGGCGCGGCCGTGCTCGAGAAAGATAAGGCGGCCGCTGGGCTTTAGCACGCGATGCATCTGCTGGAGCGCCGGGGAAACGTCGGGGATGGAGCAGAGCGTCCAGGTGACGACGACGGTGTCGATGCTCGCATTGGGGAGCGGCAGCGGCTGCTCCGCGGATTGCGCCAGGAACTCGACCGGGAGGCGCCCCGCCGCCGCTCGCTTCCGCGCCATGCGCTGGAGTTCGAGGGACGGGTCGACCCCGTAGACCCGCTGCACCTCCGGGGAATAGTACGGGAGATTGAGGCCGGAGCCGATGCCGATTTCCAGCACATCGCCGCGCGCGTGGGGAATCCAGGCGGCGCGGAGACGAGTAGTGTCCTTGTTCCTCATGCCCACGTCGATGAGGACGGGCCAAATGTATTTGGCGTAAAGGCCCATCGGAAAATCGCGTCAACGGGCTGGCGCGCGTCCTTAGTGCGTTGACGCGCCCGCGAGGACGCCTCGGCAGATGTCCGGTAATGCGATGAATCGGGAGTAAGCCCGCCCGTGACAGGCCTGGTAGGAGACGCCTGCAATGCGCAAGCCTGAAGTCCAAATCGGAAATTGCTGTTAGAATCTCCTGCCTCTGCGACGACTGCGTTAAACCACATCAAACAGGAGCCTCCTATGCAGATCAGGCTAGTCAGCGTAATGGTTGACAACCAAGAGAACGCTCTCCGCTTCTACACGACCGTCTTGGGCTTCGTGAAGAACAAGGACATTCCTATGGGTCAATTCCGTTGGTTGACTGTGTCTTCGCCCGAGGGCGCGGAAGGCGTCGAGCTCGTGCTGGAGCCCATGGGTTTCGCGCCCGCTCAGGCGTATCAAAAGGCCTTGTTCGGCGCCGGCATTCCGGCCACGGCGTTCCTAACGAACGACATCGCCTCTGAGCACCGGCGTCTAAAGGCGCTTGGCGTCAGGTTCCGTGGAGAACCAAAGAGCATGGGGCCAATCACCGCTGTGCTGTTTGAGGACACTTGCGGCAACCTCATCAACCTGGTTCAGCCTGCGGCCTAACGCTACGGTCGGTGCGGCGTTTTTCACGTCGAACGGCTGCTCGGTTGTCTGGGGCATGGACTTGAAGTGGAAGTTCTTGTAGCATCGCCCGCGTGAAAAAACTGAACTCTGGCAATCGCAGTTCTGCGGCGAAAGCCAACGGCGCTCCGAAAAACTTCGATGAATACCTCGCAGGCGTCCCGGAACCCGCCCGCAGCACCTTGAACAAGATGCGCGCGGCGATTCGGTCCGTCGTGCCACCGGAGGCTACCGAGACCATCAGCTATGGGATGCCTGCGTTCAAGCACAAAGGAGTGCTGGTGTGGTTCGCCGCGTTTTCGGACCACTGCAGTTTGTTCCCTACTGCGTCCGTGATCCAGGCGTTCAAGAACGAACTCAAGGGCTTCCACACATCCAAGGGAACCATCCACTTCCCCACGGACAAGCCACTGCCGACTGCGCTTGTTAAGAAACTGGTGAAGGCGCGGGTCGCACAGCACGAAAGCAAGAAACAGCCCTGATCGGGCTGGCCGGCAGGCTCATCGCCTGAGTTTGGGTCCCGCATACGCCGGGCGCGTGAGGATTTTCTCTGCTCTCTTTTCCACTTTCTCTTTTCTGATCTCCCTGCGAATCGAATGAGATCAGATTCTGTCTACTCGGGAGGACAGTATTTTCCGGCCAGGAGAATCCGCGACAGCCACTTCGCATGGGGCAGGCCCGAATCCAAGAGTTCTTTTGCTTCGCTCTCCACGTCGTACTCGACCCGGCGAATGGTGACGCTCTCTCCGTCCATCACCAGATACGACGCACGCCGGTCTCCGTCATAGGATTGGCTGACGCTGCCGGTATTCGCCACGGTCATGCCTGGAAGCCGGCGTATGTAGGGACGATGGATATGTCCGTAGACCACCACGGCAGCGCGAAGAGACGCATAGGTGCTCTGCAATTCGTCATCGCTGGCATCGGGCATGGGAGCACGCCAGAGGTCCCCGGGGCTGGCATGAACCAGGCTAAAGCCCTCACCGGAGTATTGCTCAGGAAGTCCTTCCAGCCATCGCAGGCGTTCTTCTCCGATGCTGGCGAGCGTCGGCGGAATCATCTCTTCGATTAGGGAAAGAAGTGGCCCGAGCTTCGGCTGTCTGGCGGCAAATTCAGCCAGACTTTCCGGGGCCCAAAGCATCTCATCGGTATTCCCGCGGACCCCGGGCCATCCGAGCCCGCGGATCTGATCGATGATGTACGCCGGGTGAGTTCCACCGTAAGCCAAATCGCCGCCTTGGAGAACCAGATCAGGTGCAACCTGCCGCAGGTCGGCGAGAACCGCCTGGAACGCGCGCCGATTGCCGTGAATATCCGCCACGATTGCGACTCTCATTTTGTCCGCCGCCCTCGCGATAATGGCATAGCCGCAAGCGGGTGCCCCACCCTTGATTTGCAAGGGTGGGGAATTTGCGCTCCGGAAGGGTCTGCGGAGCGAGGGATCTGCTGTTTTTTGAAAATACAGGAAAACGCAACTTGTTCGGCGCTGGCCGTACCTGTTCCCCTCCCCTGGCCGAAGCGCTCTCCTATCTATCGCCGGAGGCAGAAAGGGTGCGATAGAATCCCGGAATCATGCCCGCGAGTCCGTGGCGAACATTTGGCTCTCCCGACCCCAAGGGCGATTTCGTCGCGCTGCTCTCTTATCTGCCGCTGAAGAGCTACTGGCGAGTGCCGTCGTTCTTCCTCTACACGGCGCAAGTGGTGAAGCAGTTGGCATCGGCGCAGGGCTTGCTCGGCTTTTCGGTTC
>QHYP01000180.1:0-10026 GCA_003224195.1 Acidobacteriota bacterium
GACGAGCTTCGGCCGCGCCGGGGGCCTTGGGGCTCGCGCAGGGGTTCCGGCTGAGGACTTGTTCTGCGCGAGGGCCAGCCAATCGCCTGCGGAGAGCAAAGTCAGCACGATCACCGCGCCCGGCAAGATCCGTTTCCTCATTGGGCTGCGGCGAAACATTTCCACCTCGTCCTGCGTGCGCGGCAGTCTATCACGAACGTGTGAATGCTCCGCTTTTGCGCCTTATGCGTTGACCGCTCGGCGGTCACACTCGAATTGACCGCCCGGCGGTCACACTTGAATTGACCGCTTCGCGGTCACCAATGATACGATTACGCAAATATGCCCATCGTCGAGAAAGCGCAGTTGATGTCTGCGCCGGAGATTGACCGCACGCTCCACCGCCTGGCTCACGAGATCGTCGAAAAGACCGGCGGAACAAAACATTTGGCGCTCATCGGCATCCGGCGCCGGGGGGTGCCCATCGCCCAGCGCATTGCCCAAGCCATGCGCGGAATTGACGGCGTCGAAGTGCCCGTCGGCATCCTTGATATTACGCTGTACCGCGACGACCTCTCCAAGGTCGCACCGCAAGCCGTGCTGCAGTCCTCGGACATTCCGTTTGGCGTGGACGACATGGACCTGGTCTTGATGGACGACGTGCTCTACACCGGCCGGACGATCCGGGCGGCGATGAACGGCCTGTTCGACCTGGGCCGGCCGCGGCGCATCCGCCTCTGCGTTTTGATCGACCGCGGCCACCGCGAGATGCCCATCGAGGCTCAGTTTATCGGGCGCACGGTCCAGACCTCGGACACGGAGATCATTGAAGTGCGACTACACGAGGTGGATAGCGAGGAGCGCGTGATGCTTGTGGACCGCGTTGCCGGGAAATAGATGGCGAGGAGGACGTGACCTACCGCTTCCGCGACCTGCTGGCACTCGAACCGCTCAGCGCGGAAGAATTGAGCTTTTTGCTGGACCAGAGCAAGCCCTTCCAGGAAATTCAAAAACATCCGCTGAAGAAGCTGGCCACGCTGCGCGGCAAGACTGTTGCGCTGGCCTTTTTCGAAAACTCCACCCGCACACGGATCAGCTTCGGCGCGGCGGCTGCGCGCCTCGGCGCGGACACCATGAATCTGCAAGCCGAAGCCTCAAGCCTGAAAAAGGGCGAGTCGCTTTTGGACACGGTCCAGGCGTTGAACGCGATGAAGCCCGACGCGCTCGTGATGCGGCACGAAGCCTCGGGCGCGCCGGAATTCGTTGCCCGCCATCTGGACATTCCCGTCGTCAACGCAGGCGACGGCACGCACGAGCACCCCTCGCAGGGCCTGCTCGACGCCCTGACGATTCGCGATCGCAAGGGCACCATCGAAAATCTGAACGTGACTATTCTCGGCGACATCCTGCACAGCCGCGTGGCCCGCTCGAATATCCACCTGCTCGGCAAATTCGGCTGCCGCTTCACGCTGTGTTGCCCTCCGATGTGGGTGCCGAAGGAGCTCGAAAAAATCGGCCCGCCGGGCGCAAACATCCGGCGCGTAACTCGCATCGAGGAAGCCCTGGAAAACGCCGACGTGATTCTTCTTCTTCGCGTGCAGACCGAACGGCTCCATGAGCCGGCCATCTCAGCCGATGATTACATTCTGCTCTATCAATTGAACGCCGCGCGACTGCGGCTCGCCAAGCCGGGTGCCATCGTGTTGCATCCCGGGCCGATGAATCGCGGCATCGAGATATCTCCCGAGGTAGCCGATGGGCCGCAATCCTGCGTGCTCGAACAGGTGACCAACGGCGTGGCCGTGCGCATGGCAATCCTGTATCTGCTCATTGGCGGCGCGGCGGACGACGTCCCGCCGTCGAGGCGCAACCCAGGGAATCCACGCATGCTGCTGATTAAGAACGGACGCGTCCTCGATCCAGCCGGCAAGACGGACGCCCAAAAAGATGTATTTCTCGACGGTGAGCGCATTGCCGAAGTCGGACCACATGGAAAAGTAGGCGCGCCGCCAGGGTGCGAAATTTTCGACGCGAGCGGGCTGATCGTCGCACCGGGGTTCGTCGATCTGCACGCGCATCTGCGGGAGCCCGGCCAGGAATCGTCTGAAACCATCGAGACGGGCACGCGGGCGGCTGCTCGCGGCGGCTTTACCGCCGTTTGCTGCATGCCGAACACGAAGCCCGTGAACGACAACGCTTCCGTGACGCGCTTCATTCTCGACCGCGCTCGCGCGGCGGCCAGCGCCCGCGTCTGGCCAATCGGCGCAGCATCCACCGGCAGCAAAGGCGAGGCAATCGCCGAAATCGGAGCGATGAAAGAGGCGGGAATCGTCGCCGTGAGCGACGACGGCAAACCGATCGCCACGGCGAAGCTCGCTCGCCAGGTGATGGAGTATTGCAGCGCGCTGGAACTGTCAGTCATCGAACACGCGGAAGATGCATCGCTAGCCGCTGGCGCCGTGATGCGCGAGGGCGTGACGTCCACGCGGCTTGGCCTTCGCGGCATGCCCGCCGCGGCCGAGTCGGTCTGCGTGGCGCGCGATATTCAGCTTGCCGAACTCACGGGTGCGCATCTCCACATCGCGCATCTTTCGGCGAAGGCATCGCTCGACGAAGTTCGCCGCGCGAAGCAGCGCGGAGTGCGCATCACATGCGAAGTGACGCCGCACCATTTCACATTGATCGATGAAGACGTGAAATATGATTCGCGCTACAAAATGAATCCTCCGCTCGCCGCGCGTGAAGACCGTGAGGCGCTACTCGCAGGACTAGCGGACGGGACGGTGGACGCCATCGCCACCGATCACGCGCCGCACGAGCCGGCATTGAAGGACGTGGAGTTCGACAAGGCGCCGTTTGGGATTACGGGCTTCGAGACGGCTTTATCGCTCGCTCTCGAACAGCTTGTGTGCGCAAAGCTCCTTCCGCTCATGCGCATGGTGGAACTGTTCACGACGGGTCCGGCCAACGTGCTCGGGATCGAGAGAAAAATCGCCGCTGGCCAGCCCGCCGACCTGACAATTTTCTCGACGGATCATCCCTGGACGTTTCACGCCGCGGAATCCGCCAGCAAGTCCCGCAACACGCCCTTCGACGGCCGCGGCTTCCGCGGCGCGCCGATGGCCACCATCGTCGCCGGTCAAATCGTCTTCCGCCATTAGCCCTTGTTATTCAACGGCGCTTGGCAAGAGCGACCCACGCGCCGAGGGCCGCGAGCTTCTCTTCCGCGCGCCACGGCCCGTCGTGCGATTCGCCCAATTCCGCGACCAGCCGCTTTACTTCCTTTTCGGAACGTCCCAGAGCAGTTGCTGCGGAACCATAGGCGGTCTTCTCGACAAACACGGCGCATGGAATCCCTTTCGACCGCAGCGCGTCTTCCAAAGACGTGCGGAAGAGCTGGCCCTCGAGCGCGTGGGCGCGGATGTGATCGTTGTGCAGCGAAGCGGGATCCACCATGCTGCCCACGACCAGCCCCGCGGCGCGAACGGCACGCCCCGCGTCCTTTGACTGCTGCAAAAGTTCGGTCACAGAACGCGCCGCGGCGCGTTCGACTACCTTCCGCAACCTTTCCACCACTGTCTTGCCCTCTTTTTCAGGAAGCTCGAGCGCCGCGTGATACGGCTGCTTCGATTCGGGAACTGCCGGATCGGATAAGAGGACAGTGCCGCATTCGAGCAGGGTTGGCGAAGAGCCGCCACCGAGGATCACGGCGGTGGCCCAGCCCGACTTCACTCGGAAGCCGATTGCGGCGGTCACGGGCGTCGCGTCAGGGGCCATTCCTTCCTTCTATGCCGCGGGTGCCGAGAGCGGCCGTCTCTTCTGCAGCATACGCAAGATCCAGTATCCGGAGACGCCAGCGGCCAAGTGTTTGAGCGTGTGTCCGCTGACAAGCTGCCCTAGCGAGAAAATCTGGTGGTCAGCCGTTTCGCAGATCTTGGCGACGACGTAAAGACCAGCCACGACGAGCAGGTCCGATCCTCGCGTATAGCGTGCGGGCAATAGCAACGTGGCGAAGAGCGCCAGCACGGCGTAGACCTGCACCGCCGCATAGAGCCGCAGATCGCCCGCGCCGTGCTGTGCGCTTAAATGCCACTGAATCACGCTGCCCACGCCGACGGCGATAAGAACCGGCAGCGACCAGAGGCCAAGCTGCACAGTGACGCGTTCCGCGATCATCGCCGCCACCAGCGGCATGAAAGCGAGCGTCATCGGCAGCCGGTCCCAGACAAGTCGCGCGTTATCCGGGGCCAGGTGATAGTAGACCGAGCCAAAACCCGTCAGCACCAAGCCGAGAAAAACAAGAATATATGGCCACCGCTCGCGCGCGTCGAGGAATTGCACCGCGCTCGACTTCCGAGCTAAAAATGCTAAACCCCACAGTCCGGCCACGAAAAATGCGACATTGGATGAAACGTCGCCGAAGTTCGGGATGCCAAGCCAACTGCGGTGATCGGCGAAGTGATGATAGGAAGGCGGCAGATCGGTCCGCGGAGCAAGCAGCGCTGCGCTTCCGATCAGCACCGCGAGCGCCAGGAAGGGCCAGATGCCCGCGCGCCGCGAAAGCATCAGGCGCATTGCCTTCAATGCGCGGCGGGTTCCGCCGCGGGGTGCAAGCCGTGCTGCGGCACTTCGTGAATTCCGCGTGCGGGCGGCTCGATGCGCTGGCGATAAAAATGGTCCAGCGGCAAGCGTCCCTTGCCGATCGCGTAGCTCTTTTCGATGGCCTTCATCACGTAGGCCTTGGCAAGAGTTGCGGCTTCGCTGAGCGAGCGGCCCAAAGCGAGCTGGGCAGCCAGCGCCGAAGCGAACGCGCAGCCCGTGCCATGCGTGTTTTCGGTCTTCACGCGATCGCCGCCAAGCATAACCACTTCGTTCCCGTCGAAGAGCACGTCCACGGCTCGCTCCAAATGCCCGCCCTTGACGATTACAGCCCGGGCTCCCATCTCCACGAGCTTCCTCGCTGCCGCTTCCATTTCCGCCGCGTCCTTGACGCTTGCGCCGGTGAGCGCCTCCGCTTCGTCAATGTTCGGCGTAATCACGCTCGCGCGCTTCATTAGTTCGGCGGTCAGGTATTTCACTCCTGCGCCATCCAGGAGTTCCGCGCCGCTCGACGATTTCAGGACTGGATCGAGCACGACGTGCGCAATCGTATGCGCGTCGAGAAACTCCGCCACGGCCGCGGCGTTCGCGCGATTGCCGAGCATGCCGATCTTGACCGCGGCAATCTCCACGTCCTTTACCAGAACATCCAGCTGCGCGCGCAGCGTGGCGGCGGGCGTGAGGTGCAGATCCTGGACGCCCTGCGTGGATTGCACTGTCAGCGCGGTGATGGCCCCGACGCCGTAGCAGCCGTGCGCCGCGAACGTCTTCAGGTCCGCCGCGGTCCCGGCGCCGCAGGATGGATCAAAGCCAGCGATGGTCAGCAAAATCGGCGGGGCGGCGTTCGCATGGCTATTGTGATTGCTCATTACGCTCGCGTTCGGTCCTTCTTGGCTTACCTTTTCTGGCTTCCGCGTTCTTCGGCGCGCGTGAAGCGAAAATTGCCGGCGACACTCTGCGCCTCGACACACAGAGCGAGCCGGCAAACTCGAATGTACGCAGATTTTTTCTTGCAACGCAAGAAAAAGTTTTGGGAAAAAGTGGGCGCCGACCGCGTCAGATCGGCTCGAAAGTTAGAAAGCGGCGATGGGTGAGGAATCCCCAGCAGGACTGCGGCGCAACGGGCGCATCAGGGGAACAGCCCGCGGACCAGGGTGGCTTCGGCGACCCGGCTCACGGCTAGAATCATCGCCGCATGGCGCGGCGGCACGTGGTGCCGGCGCATCGTATCGACCACGTCGCTGAACGCGCGCACCATGATCTTCTGCAGCCGCGCGCGAATTTCGTCGATGTCCCAGCCGAGCCCTTCCTGGTTCTGCACCCATTCGAAGTAGCTGACCGTGACGCCGCCCGCGTTCGTAAGAATGTCCGGCAGCACGGTGATGCCGCGCCGCGCCAGAATTTCATCGGCGTGGGGCGTCGTCGGGCCGTTGGCGGCTTCGGCGATGATCCGCGCCTTGATGGCGTCCGCATTGTGCAGCGTGATGACGTTTTCTAGCGCCGCTGGAATCAGGATGTCGCACTTCATGGTAAGCAGGTCGTCGTTGGTGATGCGTGACGCGCCCGGCATCCCCACCACGGTACCGGAGCGTTCCTTGTAACGCAGGGCCTTGAACGGATCGATGCCGCGGGAATTCGTCACGCCGCCGCGCGTGTCGCTGAGCGCGATGATCTTCGCCTTCTTCTCCGCAAAAAGCCGCGCCGCAGTTGCGCCCGCGTTGCCGAAACCCTGGATGGCTACACTCGCGCCCCGCAGCGAAATCTTCTTCAGCTTGCAAGCCTCTTCGACGACGTACAGCAACCCGCGCGCAGTGGCTTCATCGCGTCCCGCCGAGCCGCCCACGGACACCGGCTTGCCCGTGACGACTCCTTGCACCTCATGGCCGACGATCATCGAGTAGGTATCCATGATCCAGGCCATGGTCTGCGCGTCGGTGTAGACATCCGGCGCGGGGATATCGGTGCTCGGCCCGATGATGGGCAGGATTTCGCTGGCATAGCGGCGCGTCATGCGCTCGAGTTCGGTCTTGGACATGCGCTTCGGATCGCAGATGACCCCGCCCTTCGCGCCGCCGTAGGGAATGTTCACCGTGGCAGTCTTCCACGTCATCCACATCGCCAGGGCCTTCACTTCGTCGAGCGTGACGTTGGGATGGAAGCGGATGCCGCCCTTGCCTGGCCCGCGCGCCAGGTTGTGCTGCACGCGGAAGCCGGTCAGCACTTTCACTTGGCCGTTGTCCATCTTCGTGGGGATGGAAACTTCCAGCACGCGTTTCGGCGTGCGCAGAATCTGGCGCAACCCCGGATCGAGCTTCAGGAATTCCGCCGCCATGTCGAACTGGATCTGCGCGATGCGGAAGGGGTTCAGTTCCTCGCGCGGGGCAATGCGCGGCATTACCGGCGGGGTTGCGGGTTTCATGACCGTGGCCATCAGCATCGGTCCTTTCCTCGAAAGGTTTTCTTGTACGGTCTATGCGTTGGCCGCGAAGCGCTGACCGCGAGCGTACTGGCTTCGGCACTCCGTCGAGCAGAAATAGAGCGTGGCCTCAGCCTCGCGCAACGGGACGGCGATCTCTTCGGCGATGTGCGTGCCGCAGACGGGATCGCGGTGTAGCCGGCCGGCGGAACCCGTTTGCGCTTCCGCTCTTGGCGCGGCGCCCGATTGTGCGGACGCGTCGCGCAGCATCCAGACAAGCAGCCGCCGCAGGAGCGCAACACTCCACGACACGACTAACAGCCAGAACAGGAATCGCGCCACGCGCGCCAGGAAGGTCATTCGGATGTCGTCTACCCACGGCCGCCTCAGCCGTCCCCTAATCCCCATCTTCGTGCGGCGGCAGCACTAAGCGCAGTCTATGCAAGGGGAAAAACGAGTGTCAAACGAAATCGTGAGAATTCAATAGTTTGCGCGGCGAGAGGGATACGCCCTCGGAAGCCTTTGTGTTGTTTAAGTGTCTTATATTCAATGACTTACATTGGGAGTATGCAATCGAGGGCGGGCGGCGCGGAAGGGCGGCTACCCGGCTGCCGGAATCCGCTCGATGCCCATATATGGCCGCAGGACTTCGGGAATCAGAATGGAACCATCCGCCTGCTGATCATTCTCCACCAGCGCAATCCAGGTGCGACCGACGGCCAGCCCTGAGCCATTCAACGTATGCACGAACTCGCTTTTCCCGCCGCCCTTCGGTTTGAACCGAATCCCCGCGCGGCGCGCCTGAAATGCCTCGCAATTTGAGCAAGACGAAATCTCCCGAAACTCATTGCTCGACGGCAGCCACACTTCGATGTCATAGGTTTTCGCCGAAGCAAAGCCCATGTCGCCCGCGCAGAGCAGGACCACCCGGTAATACAAACCCAGCTTCTGCAGAATCGACTCCGCATCCCGCACGAGAGATTCGAGTTCGTCGTAGCTCTTCTGCGGATGGGTAAACTTGAATAGCTCGACCTTCTGAAACTGGTGCTGGCGGAGAATGCCGCGCGTGTCCTTTCCCGCCGCCCCGGCTTCGGAGCGGAAGCACGGCGTCCAAGCCGTGACGCGTATCGGCAATTTCTCCTCTTCGAGCGTCTCGTCGCGATGGAGGTTGTGGAGCTCCACCTCCGAAGTCGGCGTGAGCCAGAAATCCGTATCCTGCACGCGAAACAGGTCCGCCGCGAATTTCGGCAGTTGGCCCGCGCCGGTGAGCGAGGCCGTGTTCACCAGAAACGGCGGCAGAATTTCCGTGTAACCGTGTTCGCGCGTGTGCACGTCGAGAAAATAGTTCGCCAGCGCCCGCTCGAGCCGTGCCCCCCAGCTTTTGTAGAGCGCAAAGCGCGCCCCCGCGATTTTCGCGGCTGCGGGAAGGTCGAGAATGCCGCAGCGTTCGCCCACTTCCCAGTGCGGCCGCGGCGTGAACTCGAATTTCGGCGGCTGGCCCCACCGGCGGACTTCCTGATTGTCCGCGCTGCTTTGCCCGACCGGCACGGTCGAATGAGGTACGTTTGGAATGGTGAGGAGAAGGTCCCGCTGATGGGCGTCCAGTTGGGCGATTCGCTCGTCGGCCTGCTTGATGCGCTCGGAAACTTGCTTCATCTCCGCGATCAGCGCATCGGCACCTTTCTTATCCTTCTTTAACCGCGCGATTTCGTCGCTGGCCTTGTTCCGCTGCGCCTTGAGCTGCTCGGTGGCCGTGATCAGCTCACGCCGCTCGCGGTCGAACGCGCGGAAGTCATCGAGATCGAGCACGGTGCCGCGCTTCTTCGCCATCTCGGCGAAAACGTCCAGATGCTCGCGGAAGTAGCTGAGATCGTGCATAAGCCGATCAGCATACCCCAAACGTGAAGTACGAAGGTACCGGGTGAAAGTACGCAGGGAGCAATCGCGAGTACCGTAACGAATGAGCCGCCGGGACTATGGCCGCTGGCGGGCCCGCCCGGCAGAATCACACTCGAGATCGGGAGTATGGGCGGCCTGAACATCCGCACAGAAACTGGTTTCGAATCGGATACCCTCCATTACCCCACGCCCCGAGCGGTCGGAACCCCCACCGGCCGCTCTTCTCTTTTTCACACCAAACGGCACCACCAGCCCAGATGGGAACTAACACATTGGAGGGAGAGACGGCGGGGGACATTGCCGTCCACTCGGAAATGGTCCATCGCTATGCGGTCGCGCAAGATGTCGATCGCTATGCGATCGCGCACGATGTCGACCGCTACGCGGTCGCACAAGATAATCAGCAAGCCACTCGCAGGAACTTCTAACCACCCGTCTCGGAAGTGAAAAAGGGGGCCGGTGCGTGCCCCCTTTCTCAGTCTTGGTCCCCAGAACCGTGATCCTGTCGAGGTAGGATCCCCGGCCACCCCGGGAAGCCAATCTTGTGATTGACGCGACTTGATTGCACGCCGCATGCCAGCGGCTCCGCCGATTTAGTATCCTCGCAACCTATTGTATTCAAAGGGCTTCCCCTATCGTCTGGCATCCAGTCGGGAAAAACTGGCTCCTCGTTCTACAGAAACCCACAGATACGACCCTGTGCTTATCCAATCTTTGGGAGAAGCAACATAGCTGAATCGGGCTTGGGGAACTTCTCAAGCAGCAAGCTGGAAAGGACTCAAGCCCCGATGGACGAGCGCAGGGCGGCAGCGAGGGATTCTGAGAAGCGCGTAACATCAGCCTCGCGCTCGGCTTCTACCATGACGCGGGCGAGGGGCTCGGTCCCGGAATAGCGCAGCACGATGCGGCCGTTCTCTCCCAGCGCCGACCGCGCTTCCGCAAGCGCCCGCGAAACCTCCGGCAGCGTTTCGAGTGGCGGCTTCGACCGCACCTTCACGTTGAGGATCTTTTGTGGAAAATCCTTGAGCCCCTCGACAAGCGCTTCAAGCGAGCCGTTCATCGAAACCAGCGAAGCCATTTTCAACGCCGTAAGCAGGCCGTCGCCGGCGGGGCAATCGTCCAGGAAAATCACG
>QHYP01000180.1:10088-10700 GCA_003224195.1 Acidobacteriota bacterium
TCGTGGGCGAGCGCGCGCTCCAGCCCCAGATTGGACATTGAGGTGGCCACGATGCGATTGCCCTTGAGCTGGCCCTTCGATTTCAGATACCGCGCCGCCGCGAGCAACACGGCATCGCCGTTGACCAGCCGGCCTGTCCCGCTGACGAACAGCGCGCGGTCGGCGTCGCCGTCAAACGCCACGCCGAGCTGCGCCCGTTCCGCCACCACGCGCTTTTCCAGGCTCGCCGTGTGCAGCGAGCCGCAGCCCGCGTTGATGTTCTTCCCGTCGGGCTGCACGTGCGTGGCGATCACATCCGCGCCCAGCGAGCGGAATAATTCCGGCCCGAGTTTGTACGCCGCGCCGTTCGCGCAGTCCAGCACAACGCGCATCCCCGCCAGCTTTGCGCCCGGCAGGACGCGCCCGCGTAGAAACTTCAGATAATCGGCGTCGAGCGTCTCATCGGTGGCGAGCGCCGGCGTCCTTTTTGGCGGCGCTTCCGCGCGCAGCCGGAAGATGTCGGCCTCAATCTCTTCCTCCACCGCATCCGGCAGTTTCATTCCCGCGCCCGAGAACACTTTCACGCCGTTGTCATGATACGGATTGTGCGACGCGGAGATGACCACGCCGGCC
>QHYP01000180.1:10745-12905 GCA_003224195.1 Acidobacteriota bacterium
TCCCGCCGCGATCATCGCCGCAAGGTGCGGCCCGGATTCGCGGGTGTCCATCCCGATGAGGACGCGCGGGGCGGCGTGCTCGCGCCGCAAGTAGAGACCTAGCGCGCGGCCCGTGGCGTACAGAGTGGCGTCATCGAGCGGCTCTGTGCCGGGGATGCCGCGAATGCCGTCCGTGCCGAAAAGTTCCTTGCCCATGACGACGAAAACTCAGTCTAACACACGCTCCTGGCGCGCCCGGCTCGCTCCCTCCCGCAAGTGTCGAGTCTTGCAGGTTAGGCAGCGGGCCGCAGCGCCCGCGCGCAAATGTGCTACCTTGGTGCCCCGGGAGTTTCCGTGTCGGCCGCCACCTCGTCCACCGAAAGCGTTCGCGTGGTCGTTTCCAGCACCAGCGCGCGCATCATCGTCGCCGCGCTGGGACTGCTCTTCTGCTATTACGCCGCCGGCGTCGTCATCACCATTCTGCTCTCGGTCTTGCTGGCGTATTTCCTCGATCCCGTTGTCGAGCTGATCGAGCGCGTGCGCATCTCCCGCAGCCTCGCTTCGCTCCTCGTGGTCATCCTTTTCGTGTCCATGCTCGTCGGCGTCGGCTACTCGCTTTGGGGCCGCGCGCTCAGTTTTGCGGATGACTGGCCGCGCTACAGCGCCGTCCTGAAGAAGGGCGCGACGGCCGTCGAGACCAGGATCGAGCGTATCGCCGGCCGCGTCTCCGAGCTTGCTCCCGGGCCTCCCTCGCGTTCCGCGCCCCCCGACCTGCGGCCGGATCCCGGCACGCTGCGCACGCTCATTGTTCGCGCCGTTGGCTCGCTTTACGCCCTCTTCCTCGAAGTGACCTTCATGCCATTCCTGGTTTTCTTCATGCTCGCCTCCAAGCGCGACGTCTGGCACGGCACTTTGCAGCTCTTTCCCGTCGCCAAACGCACGCAGGTGAAGGAAACCCTCGAGGACGTGCGCGGCGTTCTGCGCAGCTATCTGGTCGGCATGTGCTTCGTCACCCTGGTCGTTGCGGCGGCCAGCTCCTTGTTCTTTTGGCTCATCGGGCTCGAGTATCCCGTGCTCGCCGGAATCGTTTCCGGCATTTTCAACATGGTGCCCTATATTGGCGCCGTGCTCGCCTGGCTGCCGCCCATGATCATCGGGCTCGCCACCTGGAAAACGATAGCGCCCTACCTCCTGATTGCCATCGTGCTCACCGCCATTCATCTGCTCGCGCTGAACCTTCTTGCGCCGCAGCTCGTCGGCCGCCGCGTGCGCTTGAACGCCGTCGCCATCACCCTCTCACTGCTCTTCTGGGGATGGATCTGGGGAGCCATGGGCCTGATTCTGGCGATTCCCATCACCGCCACGCTGCGCGTCATCTGCGACCATACCGACTCCTGGAAACCCATCGGCCGCTGGCTCAGCGCATGACCATCCGGCGAAGGATGGTCATCCTGAGGAGTGCAACGACGAAGGATGTCTCTTTGAAGTAGCACAGGCACTCCTGCCTGTGCGTTGCTCTGCCGCGCAGGCCAAACCTGTCCTCACCCTGTCGGGGACCATTGTTAAGACGGCGGCATCTTCCTGTAGCGGCCACCGGAATTTATCCCGATAAAATCGGGAGGTGGCCATCTTTCTTCCGTCGTCCCTGTAGCGGCCGCGGAATTTACCCCGACCTGTCCCGGCTCGGTCGGGATAAATCGGGGGCGCCAGCCGGAGCGGGTATTCCTCGCTCCTGTCCGATTTGTCCCATGTAGGGGCGGACTTCAGTCCGCCCGCGCTCCGTGTAGCGCATCGCAGCCCCGGTTAGGGGCGTGCAGTCAATTCGCAGCTCCGGTTAGGGGCGTGCAGTCAAATTCTCGGGGAGCCCGACATCTTCCTCGGCTCCTAGATTCCGACTGGTTGGCCTAACGGCGCACACGCGCCGTCGCCCGCGCTCTATGTAGCGCCGGGCTTTCCCCCGATTTGTGGGGGTCCCGGCGCATCGCAGCCCCGGTGAGGGGCGTGCAGACAAATTGTCGGGAAGCCCGGCATCTTCCTCGGCTCCTAGATTCCGACTGGTTGGCCTAACAGCGCACACGCGCCGTCGCCCGCGCTCTATGTAGCGCCGGGCTTTCGCGCTTGGCGTTTACCCCGGCCACGTTCGTCGGGGCGTCCCGCGTACTTTGGCGGGAAGCCCGGCAT
>QHYP01000395.1 GCA_003224195.1 Acidobacteriota bacterium
ACTGATTTAGCCGACAGCGCCCCGCTTGCCTTAGTATTTCTTGGAGAGACGGACCGGAAATGCCGAGAGTCCCCAAGTGGAAGGAAATCCCCCAATATCCTGCGATCTCAGCCATCGCCGTCCTTGCAGTTGTCGTGACGGTGGCTTGGTGGACGGGCAGGGATGTTTCACCCCTATTTGAGAATGCCGAGATTCGTCGTGGGCAACTATGGCGCTTAGTGACCAGCGTTCTGCCGCATTTGGACATCATTCACTTGGCCTTTAATCTGTACTGGCTCTGGGTACTCGGAACAACCGTCGAACGTGTCTATGGCCATCTGCGGACGACGTTGTTGATCTTCTTCTTCGCAGTGGGTTCGAGTGCGTTGGATTTTGCTCTTGCGGCGGGAGGGGTCGGATTGTCTGGGGTCGGATATGGTCTCTTCGGACTGCTGTACGTCCTTTCTCACCACGACGAGCGATTCAAAGACTCTCTGGGACGGGAGGACGGTGAGCCTGTTCGTTGGTTGGTTTTTGGTTTGTATTTTCACGACTCTCACGCACGTGTTTAGCGTTGCAAACGTCGCCCACGCTTCCGGCGCTCTGCTTGGTGTCCTGCTGGGGTATGCCATCGTCATTCCGAAACGGCGAGTGCTGGTAGGCGCCGGTATCGCTACACTGATTTTGTTCGGACTCTGCGGAGCGACCTTTGCGCGGCCGCTGGTCAACTTTTCGAGCCAAGGAGGATATGAAGAGGGGAAATGGGGATATGACGCCCTAATTGTGAACAAGAATCAAGAAGCGGTCCGGTGGTTTCGTGACGCCGTAAAGTACAAGCCGAAGGTTGCTGCTTTTTGGTTCGATCTTGGCATCGCATATCAGCGTGTGAACGATCAGCAGGCGGCTACGTCGGCGTACCAGCGGGCATATGAGCTGGAACCCACTAACCCGGATTATGCGGAAGCTGTAGGCAAGAAAGCGCAGACAAATTGAAACCCGCGCATTAACGCGCTTATCGGAAAAGTGGGTACCAGTATCAGCAAGCAGGGATAGCACCCTGTTCATCGTGGCGATTCTGCCAGACGCTTTTTGCTGTTTCGCAGATAACCCAGTTTCACTTTCCTCTTTGCCCAGTTCTCGAGAATGGTGTACGGAAGCGACACGAGCAGAAGAATTCCAAAGAATTGCCAACGCGACAAATGGTGTTCGACGGTCCACCAGATGAGAAATCCTCCCCCAATCAGAATTACAACCCAATTCATGAAATGGATGACGATTGAAAACCACGGCCAACCGCCAGTCTGGTGTCTGTACGAGATCCACCACTGAACCGTTCTGCCGCCTTCTCTGTACATGTTTCTGAATGTTGGAAACATCGTCGCCGAGTCACGCTTCCGCACACGGGTATCCTGCTCAGGAATTTCGTGAACCAAATCTACGTCGCAGTCAGAGCAGCGGGTAAATCCAGGACGGTATTCGGCTCGGCATTCGGGGCAGAACATGACTAGAATCATATACCCCACGCGATTCCAGCTGTCAGTACCTGATTAACGCGGTAATCGGAAAAGTCCCAACTGTGTGAAACCATCGGCTGGTTCCAAGACGGTGCTGTCGACCGGCACTAGCTACGTGAGTCCGCTATGCGTCCAGGTCAATCCGTACGGTCAGCAGCTCCGTACCCAGCAGCCGGACGATGGCCGCGTTCGTCCGGCTTGCAGGCAACTTTTGGGCAAGCCAGCGCTGCCGCTCGCGAGGATCATCGTGGGGGAGCACGTTCGCCGTACCGCTGTGCCAGCGGGCCAGGATTCCGTGGCGCAGCTTCAATCGGACTCTTGGGTTTTTCGCGAGATTGCGAACATAGTCAGCTTGCATCCCGTGTTCAGCGACGATCCAGAACTGGTTGTCTACAAGCCCGTCGCCCACCGGTGTGCGTCGCGGCCTGCCCGTCTTGCGACCTATAGTCTCAAGGAGAGCGCGGCCCGGCATTGCCAGGCCGGCGGCAAACAGCAACTTGTCAGGAACGTTGAGGACGTACTTCCCCAAGGCATGGACAACGCGCCGCTTCAACTCGGCATTCATAAAAGATCCCCTTGAGGCGCTTCATCCTTGCAGGTGAAGAGTTGACTGTCAATGACCCCCGGAACTTGTCCGGTTATCTGACCAACCAGGACTTAGCCGGGCGAACAACGCCGGGACCATCATGGCGACGAGGTTCACAATGGAGTCCAGCGCGATTATGCGAATCGGGAGCGAACTCTGCCAGGACCAGGTTGCCATTCCCACTGTCATGACCAGCCACAATGTCATCCCGGCGTAGACGGTAGCTTGGGGGGCAGAGACGGAGCGCGCAGGGTTCGCAGCGTACGCCACGATGGCCACACCGATGGGCAAGGTCAGCGCCATCCAGAAAATCCAGATGTCCGCAGTAAAAAGCAACGGACGGTTGATGGCGGCAAATGCATCGCGCCATTCCCTGCGCATGAAAACGAACCAAGCCACGCCCCAGACAAGGTTGTAAACCACCGCCCAAAGCGCTCCGCCAGCGATCACACGCATCCAACTGAGGCGCGGAAGGTCGGCAGCATTGATCTCGCTCACTTACTTCTCCAGTCCTGGCGCGCAGCATCTAACGGGGAACGGGAGCTTCGAGGCTGCGGGCGGCAAATTCGATGACGGCTTCGACTTGTTCACGGTCCAGACCTTCGAAGCATTCCATAATCTCGTCAATGTTGGCGCCCGCTTTCAGATTTTCAAAGATGACGGAGACGGGCATGCGCGTGCCCTTGAGCACCCACGCGCCGCTTACCTTGCCGGGGATGCTTTCCACCGCAGGGCATTGTGACCAATCGAGCGCCGCCACGGAAGGATTCTCCTTTCGATCATTCTATACCAAGAGCCCATTCGTCAGGTCAGGTACCGAAAACCGAAACGCAGAATGCCCACCCTTTCAAAAAAGCAAACGCGAAAGGGTGGGGCACCCGGCTGTGGTGGTGGACAAAACGAAAGTCCAGCCGCATTAGCCCGCCTTATTGGTTAGAATCACGCGCTATGCAAAGGAGGTTCCTC
>QHYP01000384.1:0-1898 GCA_003224195.1 Acidobacteriota bacterium
AAATAACTCGCGGGAGGGCACGGCGGAACTTGTCCCGACCCTGTCGGGAGCGGTGCCGAAAAGCCCCCGAAATGCAGGGGTTTTAACCCCTGAGGCCGGCAGGGCGCGCTGTGGAAGCATTTATGCGATAAGTTGCAGCCAAATGACCGTCCGGCTACGGCTTCGCGTCGTTGATATCGTTGCGCGCTCGCTGGAGCGCGTTTTTTGCTTCGCCTTTCGCGTCCGCGTCCCGCTTCAGCAGCTCGATCGACTTCTGCAACCCCATCGCCTTGCCGTCCAGGGGGCCGGCGCACGAGTCGCCGACGCGCTTCGGCTTTACCCCGGTCACGTCCCACTTCAAGCAATTGAGTTCGACGTTGAGACTGTGGCTCACGCGAAGCGCCGCCACGCATTCCGCCAAACTCTTGAACGACGAGCACTCCTCCTTCAGGTCCGTGCCTTGCGGGATTATTCCTTGCACTTCCAGTTGTTTCGTCAGCTTCTTTTCCAGGTCGCCGTTCGCGGCCAGTTCCTCGCTGGCCGGTTTTGACCCGTTCTTCAGCGTCTTGATCCATTTGACCGGATTGTATCGGCTCGGGCTATACCAACGTTGCGACTCCGCCTCAGTCGTTTGCGGAGTACCTTGTGCTGCGAGCGGGATCGCTCCAAATGAAAAATACAGTGCGGCCACGGACGGGAAGATGATCGTTCGGTAGGCTCTCATGGCACCTCTTCGAGGGCCGGCGGCGGGTTCTCTATTTGTACTTCAAATTCCCGTCCCCTGTCGAGTCCACGCCCAATGCTGCGAGCCCGTCCGCATTTTCTGTCATCCCGAGCGAAGTGAGCGCAGCAAACGCAGTCGAGGGATCCTGGCTAGCGTGGAGCTTCATGCTCGATCGACGAGATTATCGCCGCTTCCCCTAATCCCGATGGGATTAAAGCGAAAGGTCGGCTGAGTATTTTCTCATCTCTGCCCGACTTGACCGCTGCCCAATCGGCTTCACTTCCTCGAATCCAGACACGACATCGCGGATATAATCCCCTCCGGCGTGTCATAGCTCGTGTCGCCTTGCGCGTCCTTCATCGTCAGAAACACCCAATCACTCTTCTCTTCGGCCGTGCGGCTGAACGCCAGCACAACCGTGCCCTTGTCGCCGCCTTTGTAGCTCATGTCCCGCTCGATGATGGGAAACACTTCCTTAGTTTTGTCTTCCACAGGCTGGCCGCACCGCGCAATCAATCGCTCTGGGGTAATGTTATTCACCGCGATCCACTGCCGGTTCTCGCGGTGGTGACCCACCCAGCCCGAGACTTCGATCACGCCAAACACACCCAGCCCAAGCACGCACAGTTTTCCGACGATCTTCGCGATTTTCGTGATCTGCGCTTTTCGCTTGATATACTCCACCGTCTGTTCCATAGACGACCTTGCCTCCCTCAGTTCCCTATCTGCGAATCATCGCTCAGCGGCCCTCTCCTGGCGCACTTTTCCCCCGCTTCGCTCCCAGTCAGTAACCGTCCTTCCGGGCAGCAAGACGGGAATTGGCGACTTTTGAGTCTGAATCTGTGAAAAAACCCCGGTGGCACACGCACTCCTGCCTGTGCGCGTTTGCTGAGTCCAACAAACTCAGCTTGGCGAGGCCACTCGTAGATCCCCGATCGCGCCCTTTTGGGTTTTTCACAACTTCAGAGTCCTACGGAATGACCACCAGCCTGCGGCCCGGCGTATCGCGCTCCCACGCTTCCTCGATCTCCGCCAGCGGAACCCGCTCCGTCTCGATGCGCAACTCGCCCCTCGCCGCGCATGTCATCGTCCTCGAAGCACTCTCGGAGACTACTTGTACAGGTGAAACGTAACGTCGACGGAAATAATGACCGACACCGGTTTTCCACTCGCATCCTCGGCGGGCTTCAGTCGC
>QHYP01000384.1:1982-2576 GCA_003224195.1 Acidobacteriota bacterium
CCACATGGCCCTCCGCGTTTACAACCACGCTGAGAGCCACGGTTCCTTGATAATTTGCGGCCCTCGCCTCTGAGCTGTATTCCGGATCCGGGCAGTAGATACACTTTGGATTCGCTATGCCACCAACGCCCGCCCTGGCCACTTCTCCTTTGAAGGCTGGGATCGGATTCGGAGATAGCGCAGTGATCGCCTCTGAGATCGGAACAGTTCCAGTGACCTGACCGAGCAATTGCCCTGACCGATCTGGTTTCATCACGTTGAGGGAAATTCCCAGCACTTCCCCTGCCTTGGCGAAGCTTCCCGTGACAACCGCATCCGCCCCCGCGGAGCGTGCCAGCTTGATCGTTCTTTTGTCCGGAGCCTCACCACTTACCGGAACGTCTTGGGCGTTCTCTTGGCTTTCGATTTGGCTCCGGTCGAGCACCTGCAGCTCTGGGGCGCCCGTCCGCAGCGCGTCCGAAAGGTGGTCCGCCAGCCATTTCCCGACAGGATGTGCCTCCCCTTGCGGCCCTCTCAGGTCGAGCACGATCACGCGCTTTCGTTTTGCTTTGTGCAGAGCCTCAGTCAGGCGCACAGCCATATTCGTAATCCCGG
>QHYP01000181.1:0-28187 GCA_003224195.1 Acidobacteriota bacterium
GTTGCTGTCGCCGTAGTTTTTGCTCTTATCGTCCGCCTTCACCGTCGCCGGGCGCTGGTTCACCGTCAAGGTGCCGTTGCTCGGAGTGATGCTGTAGTTGGGGTTGGAACCAAGCGTCACGCTGATCGGATACGGACCAACGCTGGAGAACTGCGTCGCCGTGGTCGCCAGCGTATAGTTCAGCGTGTCCCCGTTCACCGTCCCGGTGACCGTGGCGGTCAGCGCCGGGTTGCTGTCGCCGTAGTTTTTGCTCTTATCGTCCGCCTTCACCGTCGCCGGGCGCTGGTTCACCGTCAAGGTGCCGTTGCTCGGAGTGATGCTGTAGTTGGGGTTGGAACCAAGCGTCACACTGATCGGATACGGACCAACGCTAGAGAACTGCGTCGCCGTGGTTGCCAGCGTATAGTTCAGCGTGTCCCCGTTCACCGTGCCCGTGACCGTGGCGGTCAGCGCCGGGTTGCTGTCGCCGTAGTTTTTGCTCTTATCGTCCACCTTCACCGTCGCCGGGCGCTGGTTCACCGTCAAGGTGCTGTTCACGTACTTGAGGTTGTAGTTTGCGAGCCCGGTGCCCACTGCCGCGCTGGGCACGATGCTATACGGCGAGCCCCCCACCGTGGCCGTGGCCGCCGCGCCTGCGCTGGTCAGCGTCACGCTGGTCACTGTGTCGCTGTTCTTCAGCCCGCTGGTGGTGAACTCCGTCCCGGCGAACGTCACCGTATCACCGTAGTTCTTGCTGGTGCTGTTGGCCGTGATGGTTAGATCGATGGCGCTCACCGTCAGCGCGCCCTTCTTCTTGATGATGTTGTAGTTCGAGGCGCTGCCGGAGCTGAAGCTGACCGCGTCCACCGTGATGTCATAGGGACCTGACACGGCTGCCGTCGCCGACAGGCCCGTTGCGCTGCCGTAGGTGACGTTCACCGCGTCCGGGGTCACCAGCCCTGTGACCATCCCGCTGAACGGAGCATCCGGGCTGGTCGCGCCGTACGTCTTGGTGTCGTTCGCCGGCTGGATGGTTAGATCCTTCGGGTTCACCGTCTGGCCGCCGCTCAGCGCCCCGCTGCTATCGAGGAAGATGCCGCTGTGCGCAAAACTGGCCGAAACGGTGTGGGGAGCGCCGTTTGTCGCCGTTAGCGACGAAGTGCTGTAGGTCGCGCAGAAGCTGTTCGCCGGGGAGCCACCTGGGCAGGTCGCGTTCGTCCCTGGCAAGGATCCGCCCCCGTCAATCGAGAAGTTGATTGTTCCCGTGGGAGTGGTGGTGCCGCTGTTCGGGCTGACCGCAGCCGTGAAGGTGACGGACTGGCCATAGGTCGAGGGATTGGCAGAGGAGCTGACGGCCGTGGTCGTCGCCACGGACTTGTTGACCGTGTAAACGGGACCAGGGATGGTCAGAGGGACAAACGGCGTAACGGTTCCGTTCAGCGGGATGTTGTTGGTGTCCACGGTGATGTCCGCGTCGTCGTGGTATTTGACTTGGATGGTGCCGTTGCCACTGCCGGTATTTACCGTCACCGTATAGACGGTGTTGTCCGCGGTAGTCACGCTGATAATTGAGGCTCCAGAGACGCCAGACACGGCCAGCGCAAAGTCCGCGGCGTCCACACCAAGCACCGGCTGGCTGAATGTCGCGGTGAAATTGATGGTGGCCGGGGTGATTCCATTAAGGTCTTGGTTCGTTGTCGTCATCGAGACTGTGGGAAACTTTATCTTGTACGTTACGATGGCGGCGGCCCAGGGCGCGGACTTATTGTCCGACCCGCTTGCTGCATACGTGCCAGTTGCATTAGCCACCCTATAGGTCGGCTGGATTGAGAGGACAGCGTCCGCCTGCGCGAAACCCGAAGGCACAGCCTGGAAGCTCTGGCCGAAAGAGCTGTACGTCACACCATTGCTGAGGACTCCCAGTGCGCCGACGAGGACGTCATCCGGTTGAAGCGTAGTGACGCTGCCCGAATTGGGGGCAGTGTTGTTCCCGCTGGCCGCGGTGGATTGATCTTCGGGAGACGCCGAGACCAACCCGTTGACGGAAAGGAACGAAACGGCTTTGGCCGTTGGTGTTGGAGATGGGAAGTTGACCGCAATGGTGCCACTCGATAGCGCATGTGTGACGGGGGCCGAGAAGACGAGGGTCCGGATGTTCCCCGGATTGGTTACGTCTATATCGTTCGTATACGTGTTGCCCGCGCTGTCGCCAACGGTAACGTTCGAAGTCGTCGCCTGCATGGCGACAGTCACGATGATCGTATTCATCTGGCTTGGGTTACTTCCGACTGAGACCGATGCGGTTTGCGTGACGGTGGCCGCCCCCTTGTCGTCGGTTTGTGTTCCGATTGTCGCCGGCGCGATTGCGCCGGGTACCGTAAGGACCAGGCCGCCGGAAGCTGGTGAAACATTTCCGATCGAATCTGTCGCGGTGGCGGTGATGCTGTGGGTTCCAGCGGTCGTACCGATGTTGAAGCTAATGGAGTAGGGGCAGGTGGGGCTGCAGGTGCCAACAATTTGGTTGCCTACCTGGGTGAGACCATCGAAAACCTTAACCGTGTCGCTGGAATCCGTGGAATCCACTGTGCCCGTCACTGTGATGTTGGTGTTCTGCTGAACGACACCATCCGGGTCCGCCGTAGTGAGCGCCGGCGTGGACGGCGAAGTCGGCTGCGGCAGTACCGTGAGCGTGAAGCTCTGCGTGAAAGAGCCCACCGCGTTGGCGGCCGTGAAGGAGATGTTGTAGGTGCCGTTTGTGTTCGCCGCTGGAGTACCGCTCAGTGTGCCCGTGCCGTTGCCGTTATCCACATATGTCACGCCGGTGGGTAGGTTGTCGGGGCTCGCGCTCTCGCTCAGCGTCATTGGCAGGGAACCCGTGGTCATCACTGTAAAGCAGTTAAGAGAGGTAAGGTTGTTGCCCGTGCAGTTCACGGCTCCGCCGACTCCAAACCTGTTGGTGCTGCTGGCGCTGGTAATATTCGGCAGTGTGTCCACGGTCTGGGTTATCGCCGAGGACGTACTAGAGTTGTAATTACTGTCGCTGCTGGATACAGCCGTGATCGAGTCACTGCCCACGGCGAGCGCGGTGGTGGTGCAGGTGGCTGTGTCCGGCGAGCCCTGGTTGAGCGTCTGAGTGCCGCAGTTGACTGTTCCCGTGGGGGTGCCCGAGCCAAGCGAGTTCACAGTGACCGTCGCCGTGAAGGTGAGCGACGCTCCGAATGGGGAGGGGTTCGTCCCGCTGGTCAGCGCCACCGTTGTCGTCGTACTGGCCTTGTTCACTGTCTGGCTCGCGGTTCCGCTGCTGGTGTTGAAGTTCAAATCCCCGAGGTAGCACGCCAGTATCGTGTACGAAGTGCCGCTTGCATTTAGAGAGGAAGTGGTTGCGGTCGCAGTATCGGGGTTGCTTTGATTCAGCGAACTCGTGCCGATGAGCGTGCTGGTTCCCAACGAGGCGCACGTTGCCCCGCTGGCCCTGACGTAAAAGCCTACGCTGCCTGTCGGCGTTCCTGTGCTGTTCGCGCTGCTATCTGCAACCGTTGCTGTAAAGGTGACCGACTGGCCGAAGACGGAGGTACTGGCGGAGGAACTAACCGTGGTGCTGGTATTGGCCTTGTTCACCGTCTGAGTGAAATTTGCTGAGGCGCTGGTGCTAAAGTTTGTGTCGCCGCTGTACATCGCTGTGACCGTGTGAGTACCCTGTGAAAGCGAGGCGGTGGCGCCGCTCGTCGCGGTGCCGCCAGACAACGTGACGGGCGATCCAAAATTACTGCCGTCGATCACGAACTGGACAGTTCCTGTCCGTGTGCCGGAACCGGGCGCAACTGCGTTGACCGTCGCCGTGAATGTCACAGATTGGCCGAACACGGACGGATTGGTTGAGGCGGTGACCGCGGTGGTGGTCGAGGCCTGATTGACTGTCTGGCCGCCGGAGAGGGAGCGGCTGCTGCTCGCATAGCTGGTCCGGTCTGAGTAATTGGCCTCGATGGTGTGGGACCCGACCGAGAGCGTAGTAGTCGCGCCGCTGATGGCGGTGCCGCCACTGACCGAGACCGCCGAGCCAAAATTTACCCCATCGATAAGAAACTGGACCGTTCCCGTGTTGACCGCTGCGGTGCTCGGCGCCACTCCGCTCACCGTGGCGGTAAACGTTACAGACTGGCCGAAGACGGACGGATTCGCCGAGGAACTGACCGACATAGTGGTCGAGGCTTGATTCACCGTCTGCGTTAGCGCCGACGATGTGCTGCCGCTGAAGGCGCTGTCTCCGCCGTAGACTGCCGTGATGGAGTGCGAGCCGGGAGCGAGGCTCACCGGGGTAAGGGTAGCAGTTCCGCCCGACAGTGTGCTGGTCCCGAGCGTGGTCGAACCATCCTTGAACGTCACCGTCCCGGTCGCGCTGCTCGGAGAAACCGCGGCGGTGAACGTCACCGGCTGGCCGAACACTGAAGGATTGACCGACGAAGAGACTGTGGTGCTAGTGCTCGCCAGGAAGGTAACCGTTTCCGTTCCCGAGTTGTTGCCGCCTGTTGTGACTGTGCAGGTTGTTGTACTGCTGCAGTTGCCGCCGGACCATCCCGACACACTTTGACTCCAGTTGGCATTCGTGCTGCCCGTGAACGTGACCGACTGGCCGTTGGTGATGCCGAGGCTGCACGTGCCGGACTTCGTACTGCCGTTCCATGAGCAGTTGACCCCGGCTGGGCTGCTTGTCACCGTTCCGCTGGTGCTCCCTGAAAAGTCGAGCGTGACCGTGTCTGTACCCGCATCGGTAAAAGACGTCTGCGCCTGGAGCCCGGACACACTGCCTACCGCCGTCAGGTAAAAGAGAACGTTGATGTCGTGAGTGTCGGTGCCGAACGAGCTGTTGGAAATATTTCCGCTGGCGTCGGCAGTGACTGAATAAGGCCCGTGAGTATCGATGAGGGGCGACTCGACGAGCGTCAGGGTGACGGTTTCGCCGGGCTTCCAGCCGGAGCCGGTGATGGTGACCGTGGTACCCGGCGCGTAATCGGCCTTATCGGTTTTCACGGTGGCAAAGCCGTAGAGTTCCGTACTGGCGAGCGCGTTTGGCGGCGTGGCGGCGTCTTTGCCGCCCGCCACGAGAAGCAGGCCGTCATTCTGGCTGCTGGGCTGATTGTTGCTGAGCGCGCTGCCGGTTGCGCCCGTGCGGGCCGTGCCTATCGCGCCGGTGGGCTGGAAGACACCCGCCTGACCACCGCCAGCCCACGGAACGAAGAGCTCCGCCGAAGCTATCGCCGCCCCGTTCGAGCTTCCGCCCACGATTAGGACGTTGCTGTTATGAGGAAGCAGGAACGCCTGGTGGCCGCTCCGCGCGGTAATCATCGGCGAAGCCGAAACTGTAAACGCTGTCGCGCCCGCGTCAAGAATTTCCGCCGAACCCAAGTCCACGGAACTCGTGCTGCCGTCCGGGTTGGTAACCGTGCCGTTGCCGCCCGCGATCAGCACGCGGCCGTCGAGCAGGGTGGTGGCGCTTGGCCCCTGCCGGGGCGTCGAGAGTTTAGGACCGGCTAAGGTTGTACCCGCGACGGGATCAAAGATGTCCGAGGTGGCCAGAATATTATTGTTCGTGTCCGCGCCGCCGGCCATGAGCACCCGGCCATCGGCGAGGACGGCTGAGGCGTGATTCTTTCTGGAGGAGGAAAGCGTCCCGGCGAAGCTGCAGGCGTTCGCAGAGGGGTCGAAAATCTCGACCGTTGAGCTGACCGTGCCCGAAGAACCTTGGCCGCCGGCGATCAACACGCGTCCGTCCGAGAGTAGCGCGGCGGTCGCGCCCGAGCGCGCTTCCATCATGCCTCCGGGGACGCTCGTCCAAGTATTTGCGATGGAGTCGTAGACCTCTGCAGAGTTGCTCACTCCCCCGCCGGTCGTCGTTCCGCCCGCCACCAACACACGCCCGTCTTGGAGCACGACGGAAATATGACTGCTCCGGGACACGGCCATTGGTGGGGCTGCCGAGACGGTACCGTCGCCGCCGACGAAATCTGCTGTCGCGGTGGGGCCTGCGCCGGTGTCGCCGCCGGTGACCAGGACGCGGCCGTCCCGGAGGCGGAGAGCGGACGCGCCGACGCGAGATTGGACCATAGCTCCGCCCGGCACCCACGTTCCGGTCGGCACTTGGAGCACGGCAGCCTTCACGAGTAGTGCGAGGGAAACCAGGCCCAGAAAGAGGGACAACGAAACTCCATTGGTACGTCGCATCAGACAGAACCTCCCTGCGCGGCAGGCTTCATGAGTAGTTTTCGAATAATTCTGTGGAGACGTGCGGACGCGGCAGGGGCAGAACTTCAACTCTTGGGCCGACCTGCAGACATACACCCAGCTCCGACATACATCAACTGGTAATCTGCGGGGGGACGCTGAAATCTACTGCTATTGAGTGCATTTCCAAGACCAGAGGAGGGGCGGGGAACCGCCCCCTATGTCATTGATCCGCAATTAGTTGTTTTCGCTTTGGAATGCACGCGAGTTACAAGAAGTGAGAAGATGGGGCAAACGGGAAAATCTTAGGTCCTATAGGAGGAAAGTTTTCGCAGGAGAAATCTGCTGCCCGAATACGGAATCTTCATGGCCCGGTTTTGACCGAATCACGCAACAGAATCTTCCTGGGCTACGCGCTCTGGGCCCACCAAAGGACCGGGCCGAAGAGCTGTGCCGAAGAACTGAGCAAGTGATCAGGGATATCGAAACCAGGATTTGCTCTGAGGCCGATACCTGACAACCCACAGTGTCAGCGCGGAGGCATGCGAAAAAAGAAACAAGACAGGTTATGTATGATACCAACACCGCCCGCATCTCGAGGTACGCCGGCAGAACGAGATTCTGTCTATTAAGGCATCTCGGTTCTGGACCACGAGCAGCAATCGGCTTCAACGGTTCGATTATAGAGTTAGAACTGAAGCTGTGCACCGACCGCTAGTCGTGCCTCTTCGTAGACTGTTCGGGAGAGCGAATTTCCACGCAACAGCCACGCGTTTCGCGAATCCGGGCTACTGTTCGAGAACAGAATCGAGATCTTACCGGTCCCTCATGGGAGGGGCTTGCGTTTTGAGGCCATCTTTTTGCGGCGCCACACAATGATAGCAACGATCACGACAAACAGAACACCCGCGATGATGCGGATCGTAATCGGATCCATGGATGCACTCTCCTTAAAGCGTATGCGGCATGGGTTGCGCAACGGCTTCTGCCGCGTATTCCAGAACTGGGCCCTGCCTTTGAACCGTATGAGCGACACAAAAATACGTTGAAAACCGGCAAGCAGCAAGAGGAAAACCAAATGATCGAAGACAATTGTGTAACATCAGTTCCATTCCTACGGCGGGGCGATTTGAAGCTGACCGGCCCCGGCCAACACGGCAATACTCAGAGCTCGATGTCCTGTTTATCATTTTACTTACCAACTCTCTCAGCCGGCAAAACACTTACGCCCATCAGGACCCTGCTCGCAACTGGTTTTCCGTCAAGTTCTCCTGCTAGGAACTCCCATTGCGCAAGAGCAGCAACTGCAGACTCCGTCCTGCCATCCAGGGCGCACATTGCGCGCAAAGCCTGTAATTTACCGTTCTCATCGATAATACCGGTAACGAACACTGGCCCTGAATTCGGGGTAAGCTCAGTTTTGGGTGCCGTCGCCTGGATTTTCTTTAGCACAACAGGAGGCGTAAGCAAGCCGTTGCCGGTTGCGGCAGGACTAGTCAGCGCATATTCCATGGGCCAGTCGGGGCCGCCGCCTGCGTCCGTCATTGGTATGTATACGGTGTAGACGGTATCACCGCGAGAGAACACGCCCAAGTCTCTGATGGCGCCGCCGCTGCTTCCGCCTGAAATAATCGTAAGACCGTAAGAGGCGTGTGGAATTGAGGTTCTCGCGACCGCTCGCCCGCTGCGTCCTGGAACACCACCTGAGATTGAGATCCCCGGAAGGCCTTTGTTTCCCCCAGTTTCAGCAGGGGCCGTGCCAGCGCCAGATCGCGACCGCGGGCCTACGCTCGACGAGGATTCAGTACTCGCCGCTCTGGCATGCCCCTCACCCGCTTCGACTCTGATTCCGGTCCCATTCTCCACGCTCGGATGTGACAAATTTTCTCCCAGATTGGAGGCACCCGCGCCTGCAATGTTGGCATCGGGCCGCAACGTGGCCGACGCAGCAGTTGTGTCTGTTCGTGGTCCCACGACGAATCGCGAGGTCAGCTCCGCATCAGGAATCGTGGAAGCGGCCTCGGGAGGAATAGTAACTGCGTCGACTACAACGACCGCCTTTGGCGTGGCAATATCTGGGCCAGTTGTTGCGGCAAGTACCCGTGATCTGGGCTCGGGGCTGACTTCAGAACGGACCATAGCCTTCGTCTTTGGCGCCAGGGGTTCTGCCGGAACCACAGCGAGCTTTAGCGTGTCTACGGGCAACACCGGATTCTGCACCGAGGGTTCATCGGCTCGCAATATTGACCGCTCTTTCGGAGTTGGTGGTACAGGATGCTCGAGGCGTGCTGCTGGTGGTAGCGGAATAGTCGGAGCCGGAAGCATAACCTGGCTCGGAAGGCGAAGGGGATAACTCAGCTTCGGAGGCGTAACCAAATCCGGCCGTCGAATGGTCTGCACGCCTTTGGTCGAATCTGAGGGGCTGGAAACGATCTCCTGAGGGCCGGCATAGTCGGGCTTTAACCGATTTGAAATTAATCGGTGGGCTCCGGCCGCGGTTTGCACTCCGCTATGCCCGTCTTCGGCTCCGCGTTCTGTTTCGGCACCCAAATCGGCTTCTGCTATCCTCGGCAGAAGGGGCAGGAAGATCGGCTGAACATCGGCCTGACGGTCGAAATCTGGGTTGTTATCCGCAACGATGAAAGCCCGTGTCGGAACCAAGATCGGCAACACCATGAGCACGGGCACAACGGCCGAATGCAGCAGAATGGACAGTAATAGGCCATTTCGGGGAGCCGCCGCCGCTGGTAGAACAGCGAGCTTGGGCGGCCGGATTTGTCTCTGCACAATGACCACAGGCGCCACGGGTTCCATCGTGGAGCGTAAGTACATCAAACCCGCGCTAAAATTTCGTACAATGCGCTCCATCGTGGAGTCTAACTGCATCGAACCCGTGCTCGGACTGGGAATCACTGGAGTAGTCGCGGTTGAGTTCAGGACCATATTGACTCCCGAACTGCCGGTCAAGGAGATTTTGTCTACAACAATGTTTCCAATCGTGAAGCTGTTCCCTCCGGAGCCGCCCGCCAACGTCAGGCAACTGGTATCAGTGCCGCAAGTGGTTCCGTTGCCTTTGTGCAAATAAACGAAACCCGAGAAAACGAACGATCCGCCGCCGCCCATGATGGCGCAGTTTCCGCTAAAACCGGCGGTGCAGCTTCCGCCGTTGGCCGCATTGGAACGGCTCTGAAAGAATAAAAAGCCGCGGTTGCCATCAGGGGATCCATATTGGCCAATAGCGCCTATGCCTGATGTGCCGCCGCACGGACCGAGCAGAACATTGCCCGGAATGGTAGCAGGGACCTGCGATGGGTTTGCGGAGCCGTTGGGGCATCGCAACAACACGGACGGCACATATCCGGTTGCCGCAGGGGACAACGTGCCGTCAATCTGATATGCAACGATACAGTTGTTGGGAGTGCCGGAAGCGGCGCCAGGACCTTGCGTAACGGACGTGCAAGCGCTGGCGCCTCCGCTGCTTGCGCCGATCTGGACGCTGGCGGAGGCGCTGAAGTAAAACATAACGCCTTTGCTGCCGTCGCCGCTGACAGTGCTGATGCGCGCGGTCGACCCGCTGCCCAAACTGAGCCCATTCGCCGCCACGTAATACAGTCCCGGATCGAAGATTCCTGTGGCCAACTTGTTGAGTGTTACAGTCCCGACGTTCTGCCAGGTAATCCCGCCGTCTAGCAGGGTTCCCCCCGAGCAGGTTCCGTCCGCCAGCCGAGTGCACACGGGTTGGCTGCTCCAATTGGGGTTCGCTGGGCCGGGGCCGGATTTTCCGGGGGTGAGAACTATATAGAGGAAATTCCCCGGGTTATTCGAGGTCGGCTGAATCAGTGTGCGTGCGGTGTAGTTCGTGTTTGCCGCCCAGGGTGGCCCCGCGGAGCCGAAGCCAGGGTTGGAACCTTTATACGGAAGCATGAGGCAGCCCTTGCTTCCAGGGAGCATACTGCTGCTGGTAGAGCAGCCAGTGTAATCACCGGGCGTAAACTCCACGCAACCAATGGGATCAGGACAGCCATTAATCGCAAAGGGCACGGGCGTAGCCGTGCCACCGGTAGCGGTGGCGCTCGCCGGAGCGGCGACCGCAGCAAAGGGGTCCCCAAACGGACTGGCCCCGGGAATCCAGTGGCCCGCACTGCCCACATTGACTCCGGTTGGCTGCGTCGTGGGCCCGCCAAACACCGCAAAATCGGCCCCGTTATTGCCGGGTCCTGCCAGATGGAGATCCACCGTGCCCACAGTCACGGCAGTATTGCTGCTCGAGTCAACTTGAATCGAACGCGGGGGGCCTCCGAGCATGGTGACTGAGGCGTTGGAGTTTATCTGGAATGAAGGGCTTGCTGTCCTATGGAGCACGACCAACGGCACGGGCGTAGTCACAGGACTCAAGCCACAGCCGGCCGAAGCCGTTACGTTCACGGTTTTGGTCGAGGAGACTATTTTCGTAAAATACATCGCGACCGGGTCCGTGACAGTCACCTTGATATAAGGGTTGCCAATCGTGGGGAAGCCGGACGGGATGCCACTCACGCCTGCCAAACTCGACGGAAAACTCACGCTGACATTGGACCCCGAATAGCCGTTAAACGAAGCGTACTTGCAAGGCACAGAATTCGGCATAGCGCTGCAATCGAAGGTAGAGCCGATCCAGGAGAAATCGAGCCCAGGGAAGTCGGTGCTGGCGGTTGGATCGGTACCCTTCAAGAACACATCTGCTGCCCCGGCCTGGCAAGCGGCATCTGCCGCTCCCTGGGCCATCTGCCGATGGGCCCATACTTGCGTGTAATCGGTGGCCAGGCCCAGCACCGCCAGTAAGAAGAAAGCGATGAGGATGACAATAACCAGGAACGTCTGTCCCTGCTGAGAGGACCACCGTTGCAAGCTGGAGCAGTCACGTTTCATGCTATTGAGCCACCATTCTCCCTTCCGCGTAAGTCTTCATAGTCGGAGCCGTTATGAACTTCGGTAGATAGGGGATGTATGTGTAGGTCACAGTTACTTGCACGCGGTTCGGCGGTGCGGAGCCACCGTCGGGAAAGGTGACAGACGCTGAGATGGCGCTGACGTTGTGTAGTGAAGTGCCAGCAAAGGTTTTGACCTTCGCTTGGGTACCTGCGGGTTCTCCACCGCTGTGAACCATCGCATGGCGGACGCCCTCATTGGCGGCATCGGCGAGAACCGAATAGGTGTACATGAGCCAGCCCAATTCAAAAACCCAGAAGACGACTGTGAAAATCACGACGATCATTAATGCGGTCTCCAGCAGACTCTGGCCGCGTTGACGGCGCCATCGAGTGTGTGTCCCCGGCCGCACGCTAGTACAGTGACCTCATTGAGACCTGGCGATGAAATTTCAGGTTGCCTGGCAAAATTACGTTGAATGCCGTGCCCGGAATAATCGGTGTAACGACGTACATCACGTCCACACGGTCAAGTACATAAACCGGTGCCTCTGGGTCCGCGGCAGGCGCTGGGAATGCGAATGCCGGGCCGAATTGATCACATAGCGCAACGCCAGTGCTTGAGCTGACACCTTTGGCGCTCGTGCAGACCTGCACGGCAGCATTGGACGTGGTGGCGCCGCTGATAGCGTGCGTCAGATTGTCATACACGAGATTGCTGATCACCGTTGTTCCGGGAGCCGTTGCTGTGCCCGCTGCCCCACCTTGGGTGGCGTATTGCGCGCCCATTCGGGGTGCAGCCGAAAGGGTCAGCACCATAAACCACAGGTAACCCCAATTGATGATGTTGAAGGCGAGCCCGAGCAGTAACGGCATTGAGATTGCCGTTTCGAGCAGGCTTTGTCCGTCGTGGCCCTTAAACCGGTATTGGCCGGCCAATCTTCTTCGCCACATATTCATTTCACCACCGACTGCGCTGCCATATCCACGCGATCAAACTCAATCGTGTCGCCCACACACGTGGAGGTCGAATCCAATGTGCCGGATGGCAACTCGAGCACCGCCGCGGCCTTCCAGAACATCCGAGTCATTCGGAACGGGTGCATATCACGCCTAGTGGCGATGACTTTCCACTTGCCGTCCAAAACCGCAATATCTATAGGGAACTGCATTCCCCAGGTATGTATGCTTTGCGAAGGCACGATTAACAGCCCATCGCCCGGCTGGAGTTCGCGCTCGCCGAGCAGACCGACAATCCGCGTCAGGCCGGTTTCCGCCACTCGAATGCATTCGCCCATCAGGGTTCCTCGCGTAGCATTGGTTGCCCGCACCGCCTTTCTTTGCCATCGCATTGCTATTTCGTAAAATCTGAAAGTACTTTCTGGATACTGATAATCGCCGGTCCCAGTGCTACAACGAAAATGCTGGGAAAGATGAACAGGACCAGTGGGAAAAGCAGTTTGACTCCCGCTTTGGCCGCCATTTCTTCGGCCTTCTGCGTTCGATGCGTGCGCAGCGTGTCTGCAAATTGCCCGAGCGCGTTCGCAATGGGCGTGCCGAAGCGTTCCGTCTGCACCAGCATAGTGACAAACTGCCTCACAAAATCGATGTCAACTCGCTCCGCCATGCTGCGCCAGGCATCCAGACGCGGTTTTCCAGCACGCTGCTCACGATTGATGATCTGGAGTTCATCGGCCAAAGCGCGCGAGGTCAGTCTTATTTCCTCGCCAACTCGCACCATTGCTTGGTCAATACCCAAGCCGGCCTCCATGCAGATCACCAATAAATCGAGGGCATCGGGCAGGGCGCGTCGGATGCCCTCCTGCCGGCGAGAGATTAAATGGGTAAGCACAAGATCGGGAACCAAAAAACCGACGACTGCGCCCACCAAAATCGCTCCTAGCATGATGCTGCCGAAGAAACTGCCTGCAGCAATGGCAACCACCGGCAGTAACATCTTCGTCGCCGTAAAGATCTCGACGTGCTCAGGCTTTCGAAATCCTGCGAGCGCCAGCCGGTAGGCGGTATCCTCGTCCGATCCGGAGACGAGGCCGCGAATAGGCTTGAAAACACTGGTGATCCCAGCCGCCGCTCGGGCAAGGCCGCTTGTAGGCGACGGCACGATGTCAGGGGAGGTAACCGGTGGCGGAGCCGAAATTTCCATGAGCCGAGCATCAATGGTTTCTTTGCCACTCAACATCAGGATGAGCGCAGCGATAATCAAGAACACGGTGATGGTTACGGATATGAGAAACAGCATCATGCGACTTGGTCTCTAGTACTTGACATTTACAATCCTACGTATCAGCAAGATGCCGATCACCATCATGACCGCAGCGTAGGTCACCATTTTTTGCCCCAGAGGATTCTGAAACAGATCTTTCCCGTAGCCTGGATTGAGGAAGTTCATACCGATGAACATGGCGAATGGCAGCCCGCACAAGATCCAGCCGGTCAACCGGCCCTGCGCGGTGCGAATCCGTAACTGCCCTCCCACACGTATGCGCTCACGAATCACATGGGAAGCCTTGTCGAGGACCAGCGTGAGATTGCCGCCGGTCTCCTTTTGAACAAGAATCGCGGTGATCAGGAACTGCAGATCGGCAACAGGCACACGGCGGCTAAGGTTGACCATGGCCTCACGGAATGGCAGCCCGAAACTCTGTTCATCGGCCGTGCGGCGAAACTCCGAACGCAATGGTTCGTCGGATTCCTGAGCAATAGTCTCCACTGTGGCAGGCAGCGCTTGGCCCGCGCGCAGCCCGCGCGACATCAGATCAATCGCTTCGGGAAGAAGCTCCGAGAAGCGCCGCAGCCGCCGCTTGCGTTTTTGCAGCAAGAAAAGGTAGGGGACCGTGCCCAGCGCCAGACCAGGGGCCCAACCCAGCAGCCCCGGCGCAATCCACGAATTACCTAGCAGAGCGCCTAAGCAAATGAGCACCAGCGTGCCGAAAACAATCCGCCCCACAGTCCATTGCACGGCGCATTGTTCGATTAACAATTGAAGGCCTACAGCCGCACGGTTGTTTCGCAGGAATTTGTCGAAAGCGGGAATCGTGCTGAATGTGACTTCCTTCACGATGTCCGGTTCGTCAGTTCCAGATGAAACTCTCTTTCGGTCAAGGGAGGCCAGCCGCGAGTGAATCAGTTTGTCTGCCTTCGATGGTTCGGTAAAGAAGGCGACCACGGCGAAGGCAGTGATTAATACGATGAAAAAGATAGTGATAAGCGTCACAACTAAACCTCGCAGACGTGCTCGAATATGTTCGGCGGAAGCTGGATGCCCGATGCCTTCAGGCGGTCAGCAAACGTAGGCCGCAGACCAGTAGCGCGAAAGCGCCCAAGTACGCGGTTGTTCGGTCCGATGCCGAGGCGATCAAAGACAAAAATATCTTGCAGGGTCACCATGTCGTCCGAGAGTCCGGTAACCTCGGAAATTTGCATCACTCGGCGGGCGCCATCGCTGAGCCGGGCCACCTGCACAATCAGGGACACCGCGGATGCAATTTGCTGACGAATGGCTTTGTCGGGCAGATTGAGCTCGGCCATCAAACACATGGTCTCGAGACGCGCGATCGCGTCGCGCGGATTGTTGGCGTGAATGGTAGTTAGCGAGCCATCGTGACCAGTGTTCATGGCCTGCAACATATCCAAGGCCTCGCCGCCGCGCACCTCTCCAAGCACGATGCGATCCGGACGCATACGAAGAGCATTAATCACCAATTCGCGCTGACGAATTGCGCCTTTGCCCTCAACGTTCGGGGGACGGCACTCCATGCGGACGACATGCGGCTGCTGCATTTGCAATTCGGCCGAGTCTTCGATCGTAACGATTCGTTCGCGCTTGGAGACAAAACTCGAGAGCGCATTCAGCAAGGTAGTTTTACCAGCGCCCGTGCCGCCCGAGACAATGATGTTGAGCCGCGCCTTGACTGCGCTCTTCAGCAGCTCCAGCATCGGAGAAGTGATGGCGTGTTTGGCAAGCAGTTGCTCAACCCCGATCGCAGTGCGGCCGAAGCGGCGGATCGACATGATCGGGCCATCGATGGCGAGTGGCGGAATGACCACATTTACGCGCGACCCGTCCTCCAGGCGCGCGTCGCACATGGGCGACGACTCATCCACGCGGCGTCCCACGTTCGACACGATCTTGTCAATGATGTGCCGAAGGTGCGCAGCATCCTTAAAAACAACGCTGGTAAGTTCGAGCATGCCGCCCCGCTCGACGTAAACCTGCCGGTGGGTGTTGACTAGAATGTCCGTAATGGACGCATCTTGCAGGAGCGGCTCGAGGGGCCCCAGGCCGAAGACCTCGTGTAAGACCTCGCGGCAGATTCGCTCTTTTTCCGCACCGCTGAGCGGGACGTTCGCCGCACCAATGAGGTCGTAGATTACGTTCTGCACCTGGGTTCGCGCGCGGACGTCTTGCAGCGAGGTGAGTCTCTCCAGGTCAATCTTGTTCAATAAGTCGCGATGGAGACTTGTCTTCAGCTCCTGATGTGATTTGTACGAAGGCGCACTGGTGCCTTGTGGCGGCTGAGGAACTGGCGTGGTTGCAAATCCGAATCCCATGCCTTTAATTCTCCCGGCGAAATTACCTGCTAAACGGCGCCCTCATACCACCGTCAGACTGGGCAGCGGCCATGGCCATGGCTTTGACTTTGTTGTTCCCAGCGCTGCTTGCCAATTCGTGTGCCCACTTTTGGATGGTTGCGCCGAAATCCGATTTATTTGCAGACGTAATGGGCGCTCCGGTATTGATCGCCCGAATTACTTCGTTGTAGCTGTTCGGTACCCGCAGCGAAATCTCTCGCCCCAAGGCTTTTTCAATGCGCTCGTCGCTAAGCGGTCCCTTCTTGGAATGACGGTTGAGCACGACGTGTATGCTGCTCGAGTTATATCCCAGCCTCGACAGGTGCTCCATGTAACGAACGGTGTTACGCACAGACGGTAATTCGGCGGTCATTACGATCGCAACCTGTTCCGACTGTGAGATGCACGCTCGCGTCCCATCGGTCAGCCCAGGCGGGCAATCGACGACCACGAATTGATAGGTGTCGGCGAGAAACGCGAGCGTATGTTCCACGGCCGACGGCGGCGCACCGTGAATCGCGTCCACTGCCTCTGGCGAATCGAGGAGATGAAGTCCGGAACTGTGGTGCAGGAGAAAGCCTTTCAGCAACTCTTCGTCGAGGCGGTCACCGTTGCCGGCGAGCTCGTAAAAACTGTACTGGTGGCGGCCCATGCCGAGGTACAGCGACGCATCGCCCAGGGCGAGATGCTGGTCAACCAATAGGCATTTTCGCTTTCCTTGATCACTCAGTTCCAACGCTAAATGCAATGCCAGGGAGGTGACGCCAGTACCTCCCTTCGCGCCAACGAGGGTAATAACCTTTCCACGGACTCCCGACCGGGCTTGTTTCTTCTGCTTCGCTACCACGCGTGCCAATCCGTCAAGGACGCGCTCATGCTGCATTGGCTTCAGCAGATATTCGGCGCAACCTGCCCTCATGGCCGCGATGATCGCTTCCGGTTCGGAATAGGCCGATACAGCAAAGCTATGCACATCTGGATATTCGGAGCGCAATCGCTCCGTGGTCCAGAGCGCTTCCTCGGTGTTTTGGTCGTAGTCAATGAAGCAAATGCGGATATGTGCGAGGTCCAGAGCGCGGCCTATCTCTCGCTCAACACCGACATAATGGTCCAGATTTCCTACCATGACTGTTCCGGGCACGCCCGATATGAAATGCAACACGGCCTGGTACGATGTCGCATCAAGGCAGACCGCCATTACTGCGATTCGGGCTGACTTTTCAACCGTGGCCATGTTCACTTGTTCCCAGACCCATGTGGAGTTTTCGTGTCAAATTGCTTTGGGTCCAACGGTGCGATCGGCATCTTGGGCACCTCGGGCGCAGGGGTTGGCGCCGCCGCCGGATCCACGATGGTCGGCGTGACGATCACGACCAGTTCGGAGTTCGTCTTATCCACCGACCTGGACTGAAATAGTTTTCCCAAAATCGGGATATCCCCAATACCTGGCACCTTGGAAAATTGCGCTGTCGTTCTTTGATCCAAGAGTCCCGCGATGCCAAAACTCTGGCCGTCTCGCAACTCCACGACGGTCTCCGCATGGCGCAATGGCCGGCAGCACAAATCCGCTGATAGTTACGGAGTTCTAGAAATCCAGCGAGCTCACTTCCGGGCGCACCTTCAACCGGATAATGTTGTCGCTCTCGATGGTCCCAGTAAACTCCAGTTTGACGCCGAAGGGCTTGAACTGCACCGTAACCGTGGCCTGGCCGGCTGTACCTGTGAGGACCGGGTAGGGCAATTCTCCGCCAGCCAGGAAACTCGCCGGCTCGCCATTGGCAGCCAGCAGGTCCGGCTCGGCCAGGATCTCCAGCACGTTTCTCTGCTGCAAGTCACGAATGGTCGCGCCCAGGTTAAGGTCCCGCCGGAAAACGAAGAGATTTAGCAAATCGCTTAAGCCGATAGTGGAGTTGTTCGCGCCCGTTCCGCCCGATGAGCCGCCCGAGCCACCGTTGTTCACCAGCTGAGGCGGAGTGAACTGCTGCGTTCCTGCCGATCCAAAGATGGGTGCTCCTGGCGTGCTGAAAAGGTTGATGCCGAAGGCGGTCAGCTTTCTTCGATCCACTTGGGCAAACCGCACTTTTAGCAGTACCTGCTTCTGCCGGTGTGGCTGGGCGACTTGGATGGAATTCACAATCTCCTTCGAGAAAGGCGCGGCCATTTTTCCGATCTGGTCGGCGACCGCCGTGGACGAGGCCACCCCGGTTAGAACCACTCTGCCCTCTTCGGACTCCGCCTCAACAGCCTCTCCTGGCAACCCTCGTGTGATCGCTTCGCGCAGCAAGGACACATCCACATCGGCGAACACTTCGATGATTCGCGATTGATTGTTCTCCTGCCATAGCACAACGCTGCTGCTGCCTGCCGCAGTTGCGGTCACCACCACTTCATTGGGCGCCGTCGTGGCCGTTGTCACGACCGCCGGGTTTCCGACCAGCACGCGCTGGAGCCGCGGATCGGTGCGAATCACCACCGAGTGGCCTACGAGTATGTGCAGAACTTGGTTGCCGACGTTTTCGGCAGGTGGTGTCTGCTGCGCAGCGGGCGCAGCAGGAACCTGCGCCCGGGCGGGCCCGCAAAGACCCAAGACGCTCACTGAGCACAGTGCCAGCAGACAACGTGTTGTGGTGTGGACTCGCAGAATGGCCTCCTCCGCCCTATTCCGGCTTTACCGGAAATTTGGAAATTGTTGTCTTGCCGTTCACCAGCGTCTCTACCGTGTAGACGTCCGGCAGTTTCACCGCCGCGGCGATCTGTTTCAGATGTTTCATTTCTGGCTGAGCCGGCTTTTTCACTATTCCCGCCAACCCCGCCATGTCGACCGGCGGGACATCCGTATTCGCCGAGTCTCCACCATTGCGCAATACGAAATGGATGGTGCCTTGGTTCTGCGCCAGAGCGAGCTTTTCCGATTGTTCAGGGCTCACCAACAGCGTGACTACGTTTACGTTCTCGGGCTTGCCATTCGGATCGGGGTCCATCTTCGTTCCGGTCGACAGCACCTGGACGTTCTGCAACACTGTGCGCGTCTCCGTGCTTGCGGCGGTATTGTTCTCGGTCCGCAAGGTCACCAGCACATCCACGTGAGAGCCAGGAAGGATAAATCCGGCGATGTTCGTGACCTCATTGGTCTTGACCGCGGTAGCACGCATACCGTCTGGAATCTTGGCCGCAAGACCCAAACTCGCGCTCGCCGCCAAGTCACGCTGCAGCACCGGTTCGTTCGCCGCCACCGCGTACATCAGCACGTGGCCTGCGACATCTTGCTTTTTCTCTATTAGCCCTTCCAAAGGCACATTCACGGGCCAGTTGATCTCCGTCAGGTTTTCAGCAGTAATGGGAGCGCCTGGCTGCAATGCAACCGCCGCGGCCACGACGCGTTTCGTGTTCGGGCGGGTGCTGGCCTGCGTGCGGGTAATGCGTACATAGAACACGGACGAAATACCGAGGGAAATCACTAAGGCAGCTAACAGAGCGAAACCAAGTCGCCGGGTACCCATGAATTACCTCCACAACTGCGAAGAAACAGCCCAGTACAATGTGCCGGCTGCAAATGCAAGGCCGTACGGCATGCGCACGGCCGTGGGATTATCTAAGTTGACGAACGGATGTGTCTGTAGTCCGTGCTGGGCGTGAAATGCCGCCACCCACAGAGTGTTCCGCAGAGTTTCAACAATGCGGCCAGATACAACCATGAAGACGATGGCCAGTGTTCCCCCGGCCACAGCGGTAGCGAACATCACCTGCCACGATGCAGCGGGACCGATGATGCAGCCAAGAGCGGCGGCCAGTTTCACGTCTCCCGCCCCCATGGCCCGGACGAGATAGAACAGTATGAACAACCCTCCAAAAAGAAGACCGCCACCCGCGCTGAGCAGCAACCCTCTCCATCCGTGGAGCGCCATCTGCAAGACTAGGCCGGCAAGCATGGCGGGATAGGTCAGGCGGTTGGGAATCCGCCGTTGCGTAGCGTCAGTGATCGCAGCAGAAACTGCCACTCCTGCCGCCAACAGCGCCGGGATGATGTGAGCCGAATTCATAATGTCATTTCAAATGAAAAAAGCGGCGCCGCGCCGCACGGGCTGTGCCGCCCGGCGCCACGAGGCATTAGGCTCCTGCGATTGCTGCCTGAATTTTGACGTTGATCGCGGTGAGCCCAGTGGCGATGTCGGTCGCTAGGCTTCCCGAGCCCGTCACCACTGCTGCCAAAACAGCAAGCAGAACCAACGCGTATTCGAGCAGATCCTGACCCGACTCTTCCTGATGGAACTTGCTAAGGAACTGTGTGAACGTCATGCTAAATCTCCTTCGTCAAATTTGACTTAAGTACACGAATCCCAGCACCAGGATTCTCGTCTTGGATTTGGCCCGAGGGGTGCTTTGAATCAGGAATTGCCCCGAACCAGTAGACGTGTTTCTACGACAAGATGGCGCCGCTCTGCAGGGGTTCTGCGGCCCGGCGCCCTAGGCCCTTAGGCTTTTGCGATTGCTGCCTGAATTTTGACGTTGATCGCGGTGAGGCCGGTGGCGATGTCGGTCGCCAGGTTTTGCGAGCCCGTCACCACTGCCGCCAAAACAGCAAGCAGGACCAGCGCGTACTCGAGTAGATCCTGACCCGACTCTTCCTGATGGAACTTGCTAATGAATTGTAGAAACGTCATGCGTAATCTCCTTTTGAATTCCCACTTACGTATGTCTCTAAACTTAGGTAAACGAATCCAGCGCCAAGACTCTGGTCTCTGAGACCAAACTCCTAGTACAGAATCCAACGCGTTGTTTTGGGGACGACTGCAACCGAGGACTGTGCCGTCACAAGAAAGCACGCCCAAGACCAAATTGTCCCCGTCTTGTGCCAGGCCTCGGCAAACGTAAGTTGTTGAACAAGTGCATGATGGGGGCATGAAAGGCAAACTGCCGATCAATGAAGCGATCAATGAAAGATGATATCGGGCAAAGTCTTGCAACTATGGCGCAAGATCCTTCCACAGAGGGGGTTTATATTCATCGCCGTGAAATTCAGGTCGCTCACAGCGCCCGTCAAGCAAAAAAGGGGGCCTACGGACTCGAATGAGCCTCGCTTATGGAACCTAAGTGAACTCCTTAGGGTATGAATCATTGAAAAACTGAAGCTTGTCAATCTGGGAATGCAGATCGGGAAAGGCCCCATCGACGCGTTACGCGAACTCGTCAGATGCACCGGTCTCTAGAAAAACAAGTCGCTAGTAATGATGCTAGTCCAGGCGGAGCGTTTTGGCACCCATATTGCTCGTTCTTCTCTCTGAAGGTTTCGCGTGTGCCCGATCTGCCTACCGACACCATTTTTCGCTCGGGAACTCAGGTCGTAGGCCAGCTTGAGATTTCGCCTTTCCGCTGAAACTCGGGACACACGGTTTCAAAAGGGTGCTCAATACACGGCGAGGGGTGACCCGGTGAAAACGCTCATCGCCTGTCTCATCATCTGGATTTNNNNAATCGCTATTCGCCTGATCCTTGCGTTCGTAGGTGCGTTCAAGCCGAATCTTTATCTCGCTTTAGCCGGGCTTGTGGTGGCTCTCGCGACCTTGGTGATCATGCGCGGACTGCTCTGGACTCCTCAGTCATCCAGGCAAGATTCCGCGCCGCTCTCAGCAAATTATGAGCAACCAAAGCTAGGATAGTGGAATCCGACTTGGGGCCTGAAACCGCGACGGAGGTCATGCAAGCTTCCATCAGCTTGGAAAGCACGCTCATGCGCGTTCCCAGCGACTCTTTCAGGTAGAAAGCAACCTTCGCCACCAGCAGGGTGCTCGGGTTGAAATAGTGCGTTCCTTCCGACCTTTTCGGCTTCACAACGCCGAATTGGACGAGGTTCTGTAATTCCTTCGGGTCAAGCTGAAGGACGACACTTGCTTGCTTAAGCTTTAGCATTTGCCCGCTCATAGTGTTTTCAATTACCGTCTAAATGTTAGGTCATATTCCGTTTTGCGTTAAGCCTTGCTCTCTTTTCGCAGCAAGATTGAGCTCTTCCGCTGAACGGGGTTGCCTAGGCGATCTCCCGCCGCGTCAACGGAGCGATACCCGCTAGACTAGAATTGGCGGGCCACTCGACTTTCCCCGCTTGAACTCCGCGCCCAGCGGATCGCCCCTTAGACTTTGGGCCTCCTCGCCCGGCGCCACTTCCCGAAAAATGTACTGGTACTAAGATTTTCTCTCACATTTTCCTTTCTAAAGGCCTCTGAGTAGATAGGGGAATCAGTCGCCAAATCTCCCGACTTGTTGCCCGAATCCGAATGCCGTAGCGGGACAAGCGTCATTGCGGACATCCGAGGGTGTGCGTGCCTCACCTGTGGAAGTGCAAACTTTTCAGATGGAGCATCCACTCCCGTGGTGCTCTGGTCGGACAAAATGGCGTTGAGTTTTTCCCTTTTGCAGGCCTCTTAGTAAGTGAGGGGAGGATTCTTTTTCAGCCTCCCCTGCGGGCTTGACGGAGCCGTCCCACTTCGGTCAACCGTCTGGCCTGACTGAATGCACCCAGCTTTCCCAGTAAATGGGGGCAGAAGCCCCCTTCTGGCACTACTTCTGGCAAAAGGAATTGTCTCTTCGGTTCTCGATGGAGTTGAACTTGTTGAAAAGCCAAGAGATGGTTCAGAGACATGCAAGCAGTTGCACGGGCCAAAAACTTAAGTGAGGCGGGAGCGACCCCATCCTTTGACGCACCGTGCGTCACGGATTCTCCGGGGTCGCTCCCGCCTCACCACGCACGCTCATTGCGCGCTTTTGTCACGGTCGTGTCCAGGAGGCCGAAAACCGGCGCGAAACGCATTGCGTAGGCGGAGGGACTCGGTTCCGAACGCGAAGGTCGAAGGCTCACGCCGCGCATCCCGTCTCGCAAGTGACCCTCGAGGAAAGGACACAATATTGAGTCTTAGTTTTCCCTTTCTCAGCACCCGTGCTAACGAAGCGGCGCGTTGTCGCTCTGGGGTTCCAGTGAAGATGGTAAGAATTGCCTTCTGCACCTCCGGAATTGGCGCCTCTTCACCCGAGGCCCGAGCTACAGATTTGCAGTCAACGACTTGCAACGACAACCTTTACAAAAGTCACCCCGCAAAAAAGTTCAAATCGGGCGGGAGCGACCCCACTTTTTTGTGGACGATCCGCCCAAAAGTTTCGTGGGGTCGCTCCCGCCCTCGCAGGAACTTCGCGTCAACGTTTTGCGCGGTGCTGAGTCGGAACAAACGAAGGTTCCTGCACGCTTTATTAAACTCCGCGTGCAGAAAAGGAGACGACCCATGGCAATACTGAAGTCACCGCCAAAACCACCAAAGAACGAAACGCTGCAAATCCGTGTTGAGGAGGCAATCAGATCGAAACTGTCGAAGTACGCCGAGTTCATCGATTCTTCGGAATCCTACGTCGTCAGTGAAGCCTTAAAGCCCTTGTTTAGGAAAGACGACGACTTCAAGACCTGGCTTGAAGAACAGAACCGCAACGGCGATCAACGTCAGAATGGAGGAGACTCTCTTTTTGAGACTGTCAAGAAAGCATGAAGAACCGTCGTCTCCAATTCGACTTGCGCGAGAATACAGCGTCTTCAAGGCAGCATACCTCGCGCCTTGCAATAGGTTCGTCATCATCGCCGCAGCCAATGAGGGCTGTCGAAGCGCTACGCGAGCGCCCATTTGAAATGAGCATCACAGAAATGTGTGACGTACCCCCTAATGAGCCATTCGTTTCTGCGGACGAAGCGGCGCAGTTTCTTTCCGTCAAACGTCGTTATTTGCTGGCGCTCGCCCGGAGGGGAATGGCCGGTGCATATCCGCTCGGCACGGGAACCAAACGCAAGACTTGGGTGTTCCGGCTGTCGGAGCTCGCTGCCTCCATCATGAGCGATAAGACAATTATTTCAAAAACGCAGAAGCCGTGTACTATTCGATCTGGCAGTCCCCGCTGAAAAGAGGAATATGGCTTATCAGCGAGGATCACTCAAGAAAGTACACCGCAAGGAAGGAGAGACCTGGGTGCTGCGTTTCCGGGTCACTAACGCGGAAGGAAAAAGAGTCGAACACACGTTGCCTGTCGGACTTGTCCGGGAATTCCCGAAGGGCAGGGATGCATGGCGCGAGGTGGACCGGCTCGGCCTTGGTGTGCGGATCAACGATACCGCCGGCCCCGGCCGTGCTTCATTCCGTTTTCTTGCGGAGCATTACTTCAAGGCCGATTTCGGTGCGGATGCTGCGCGCTCGAAATCGACGAACACCATCCCCATCGTTGAGCACTACGTCCGCGACTACCTCATCAAGCGATTCGGTGAGGACATCGCGGAGGACATCAAGCCGCTCGACATACAGAAGTGGCTAAAGTCCCTCAACGAAGTGAACGGGCTTGCCTGGACGACGATCTCTAAAATGCGGGGCCTCATGCACCGCATCTACAAGGTCGGCATCCTGCATGAACTCGTCGCGAAGAATCCGCTCACACACGTCGAGACGCGTTCCAAGTCCAGCTACCGGGCAATCATCATCACCCCGGCCCAGACGCTTAACATTCTGAAATCCCTCCCCTCCCCGCTTCACTGCACGCTGGTGCTCACCTGTGCGGCGACGGCGCTGCGCTCGTCGGAGATTCTGGCGCTGCGCTGGAGCGACATGCTCTGGGAGGAAGGGCGGATACGGATTTCCAAGCGCTGGGCCAAGGGACAAGACGGAGAAACCAAGACCGATGCATCGGACGGTTATGTCCCGCTGCATCCCGTCCTGGCCGGGCATCTTCGCGCATGGCAACGGCAGACGCCCTACGCAAAAACAACCGACTTCGTTTTTCCGTCGATGAAAGAACGGGGCAGGAAACCGCTCTACGCTTCCAGTTTCGTCGCCGACCATCTGCGACCGGCAGCTAAGAAAGCCGGAGTGCATATCGAGGACGGTCAACGGTTCGGGCTTCACAACCTACGTCACTCACTTAGCAACTGGCTGGTGAACAAGGCGAAAGTCGAACCAAAGACCGTGCAGGGAATCCTGCGTCATGCAAAGATTCAGACGACGCTCGATCTTTACACGCAGGAAGACAGCGATGAAACACGGGCCGCACAGGGACAATTTCTGACCGCCGTGGGGATGAATGCAACGGTGCAGTAAATTTTGTGGGTTGAGTTGTGGGTTGAAGCTTTGAGAACCATCACTCCATAACTGCTTTGGAATGAATGGCGGGGACGACGGGACTCGAACCCGCGACCTCTGCCGTGACAGGGCAGCGTTCTAACCAACTGAACTACGTCCCCGCGGAAATGAATCGCACGGATGGTGGGCAGTGTCCGATTCGAACGGACGACCTTCCGGGTGTAAACCGGATGCTCTAACCGCTGAGCTAACCGCCCCGGAGATCCATCGTACAGGAAGCCCCAACGAGCGTCAACGCGCGGTTGCCTTGCACTTCCTCCGCGCTGCCAGTACACTTTCTGTTTTGCAAAAGCGCAAAGGAAACGATTGGGATGCTGCTTTACCGGGATTTCGTGGCTTATATGGCGAGTCAGGTGGTGAAGCGGCTTGTCGAAGGGCAGATGATCGAGGTGAAGGCTGCGCCACCGGTGGTCGACCGTGTGCGCGCGCGGATGCAGGAGGAATTGGCCGTCGAGGAGAGGTTGAACGAAGAGGTGCGGCAGATCTTGATTCAGCATCAGGAGGAGATGCGCCGGACAGGTGTCTCCTATCAGGAGATGTACAAGAAGGTGAAGGGGCAGCTTGCGCGAGATCGGAAACTGATTTTGCGCTGAGCTGTGGCGGACCCCGCCGTCTTAGGGAGAGGCATGCGACTGAGCCGGGAAAAAGTGATTCGCCTTTCCCACCAAATTACCGACGTTTTGGTGGCCAGCGACGACGTGGAGTTCATCGAAGATCGCGACACCATCCGCAATCAAATCGTCCAGATCCTCCAAGCGCTCTTGCGCGATGAAGAAAAAGTGGACTTCGACGTGCGCAAGAAAATTTCCTCACAGAAGAAAGAGATTCTCGAAGGGAGCGAGGAGTGGGACCTGCTGTACCGGAAATATTACGCTGAAGAGATGACCCGCATGGGCGTGCCGCACGTGACGAGCGAACGCCGCTCTTAGCCGCTCGTTTTCCTCCTTCCCGCATCAACAAAAAGCGAAAGGGCGGCCTTGACGGCCGCCCTTTCGCGCCCACCATTCGGATGAGAGCAACTCAGGGCGAATCGGGCCGGCGCTTGAGTGTCGGCCGATCGTCGTCCCCGCTATCTGTGCCCGTCGTCCCGGTTTTCTGCTTGTCTTTTTGCTGCTCGGTCTTGGTGCGGAGTGTCGGCTTGCCCGGGCCGTTCTCCTGGGCCTTGCGGTTAAACATAATGCCCCGCAGCCGCGCCTTCACCTGATCGAACTCGGAAGTGGTGACGATGTACTCGTCGCGAGCCGGGAGAATCCTGGCAATCTCTTTCTGCGCGTTGGCGATGCGCTCAGAGTTGGGCGGATGGGTCGAGAAGACCTTCGGAATCGTGCCCGGCTGCCGCTTCTCATCCGCCTGGATGCGCTCGAAAAAGGTTATATAGGAGTTGGGGTCGTAACCGGCTTTGTACATGTACTGGAGGCCGAGGAAGTCTGCCTCGCGCTCCGCGTCGCGTGAAAACTTCAGGAAAGTCAGCGGTATCGCGAGATTCATGCCTTGGTAGATTCCATATCCGGCTAGGGAATAGGGGATGAAAATCATCGCTGGAATCGACGCCAACTGGATCAACTCACCCTTGGTGGCCTGCTTCGTGCCGTGCCGCGCGGTGACGTGCGAGATTTCATGGGCCATCACGCCGGCGAGCTCGGACTCTTCATTGGCGCGGAGAACCAAGCCGCTGTTCACGTAGAAAAAGCCGCCGGGAAGAGCGAAAGCATTCACTACGTCGGAGTCAATCACCTTGATGGTGAAGGGAACACGCGCATCGGAATTGCGGACCAGGTTCTGGCCCACGCGGTTGACGTACTCGGTGACCACGGGATCATCGATGAGCTTGGCCGAGCGCTCGACCTCCTGGGCAAGCTGCTTGCCCAGGGCAATCTCTTTTTCAAGCGAGTAGAAGTCCAGGCCCTTGCCAACGCCGCGGTTGCCGATGGCGTTCACGTCTTCCTTGGAGTTCTTCGGCTTGACTTCCGTCTGCTGCGGAACAGGCTGTTGCGCCGGCTGTTGAGCCTGCGGCTGCTGCTTTGGCTGCGAGGAGTCCTGCGGCGGCTGTTGGTCCGTAGGCTTTTGGTCCTGCGGCACAGCGAACGTAGGCGCGGCAACCAGCGCTGCCGCAAATGTCAGGCTCAGGATGTGCTTGCGGAATTGATCCATGGTGGCCACCTCTTTTTTACCGCTCTAACGTAAGTATACACCCAAATGTTCGGGGCCGGGCGCTCGTGGCCCACTAGGAGTTAAGATGTGCTACGGCGTAGGAAGGTTTCCTTCACAGGCTCGGACTGGGGAATCCGTTGCAGGAACCCGGGGCAACTTCTTAACAGCCGGGTATCCGGTCGGGAGGGGGTAGCCAGCCCCTTGCTCTGCGGAAAGCCGCCCCTGCGCGGGGATATCCTCCCGCGAGTCGGATTTGTGGTACCCTCTGGCGGGCCAATCTCGTATCGTGTGATCCCTGATCTTCCACTTCCAGGTTGCGCATGATCTTCGCAGCCCTCATTCCGCGACAGGGGAGGATTCCCATGAGACGTCCTGCGGCAGGTGTGTTTTTTCTAGTTTTGCTCGCCGGGGCAATCGGCGTCATCTCCTGCGGTCCGCCGGCCTATCACCAGGAGACTGAGCATTACTTTTTCATCGCCGCAAATATCAATCTGCCGTACTGGCAGGAGGCCCAGGCAGGTCTGACGGACGCCGCGGCCCAGATGCGCGTAAAGGCGGATTTCGACGGTCCCGCTTCTTTTGCGCCGCAGGAAGAGCTCGCTGCGTTTCAAAGGGCAGTTTCCCAGAAGCCGTCGGGGATCCTGGTGTCGGCCACCAAGCCAGACTTGTTCAAGCCGGCGATCGATGCCGCCATCACGCAAGGTATCCCCGTGATCTGCGTGGACGCGGATGTGCCGGACTCGCGGCGCGTGTTGTTCGTGGGTACGGACAATCTTCGCGCCGGGATGGAAAGCGGCAGGCGCATGGCGGAAATCCTGCATGGGAAAGGGCAGGTCGTGGTGATTTCCATTCCAGGACAGTCCAACCTGGATGATCGTCTCCGCGGAGTCCAAGAGGCTTTCAAGAAGTCCTTGGCAGTCAAAATCGTGCAGACGATTGACGATCGGGGCGACCCGCGGGTGGCCTATGATCAGATCTCAAACCTTCTCGGAGCGAAGGCGAAGCTCGACGGGATCATTGGTCTCGAGGCCTCGGGTGCTTCCGGTGCGGCGGACGCTCTGCATCGGCTGAATTTCGATGGGAAAATTCCGATTGTGGCATTCGACAAGGATCCGGAGACGCTGGATTGGATCGAGCGCGGCGCCATCACGGCCACGATCGCGCAGAAGCCTTACGTGATGAG
>QHYP01000181.1:28343-30767 GCA_003224195.1 Acidobacteriota bacterium
GGCGCATCCGAGGCCCTTATAGCCGGCCGGGCGAACCGACTGTTTCCAGGCCGCACCTGCGACCCCGCCACGGCCGGCAAGGCGTTGACACTCTGCTCCGCGCCCACTACAGTCGAATTGGGGCTATGAGTGTCCGTAAAGTGCAGATAGGACAGTTGTGGAAAAAGGACGGCACGAGTGACATCTACCTCGTCACGCGTGTCTATGATGAAGCTCTGAGCACTGTGGCTGTTTTGCGAAAGAGCGGCGCCGAACAGGAGGCGCTGATTCGCGTGCGCATCGGGCGCAACGCCCAGGGGCAGACACTTCCCGGCTTTTCCCCCGCGGTGCAAGACGAAAGGCTCTGACGGAATTCTCGTCAATCAAATCGACCGCACTCGAACGGCGGCACTCACCGCGGGCTCTCCTTGGCGTCAGCCAGGGCTGTGCGTGCCTCTTCATTTCCTGGATCGTATTTCAGAATGCGTTCCAGTGTCTCAATGCTGGACGGGACATCGCCCGTCATCGACTGAAGATGTGCCAGTCCGAAGTATGCGGGCGTGTAGTAGGGGTCGGCTTCGACGGCTTCGTTGTAGAGTTGCCTTGCCGCGGCCACCTTTCCCTCTCGGAGCCGAATTCTCGCCAGACGAGTTCGAACCTCGACAGATGGAGACCCAGAGTCAATCGCTTTTTGCAGTGCTTGGGCTGCCTCAGCCGGCGATTGGGGGCGAGCTAACAACAGGACTAGCCCGTATGCCGCCTGGACCTCAGGATCGTCCGGAAGTTCTCGGGCCGCCTGTTCCAAGAGCGCGAAACCTCTTTGCCGGAATGCCGGGTAGACCTGACTCACTTCGTAGTAGGCCATCGCCTGGGTCCGCAGGTCCGGCGGGGCATCCCGCTCTTGTGCGCGTCTTGTGTGGTAGATCAAATCTTCCGGGGATTCCGGCGCGGCGGCAACCTGCGGCGGACTCTGGGAGGCAATTCGCAGGATGCGATGGTCCGTCAAAGCGGTGTGGCCAATGTTCACCACGGACTTTTTCGGCATGTGGCATCGGATGCAGTTGTCCGGTGGAGATGTCGCCTGTCTGCGCGTGGAGGATAACGAGCAGCTTTGAACGGTATGGCACGTCAGGCACTTCCTCCGGAAGTAGGCCGCCGCCTCCGCTCCGCGCAATTGCACGTGGGGATCATGACACGTGATGCAGCCCAGGCGGCCGTTGCTCTCGATCAAGCACCGGCTCATCTCCATCTGTTCTGGGTGACTGAGCGCTTTAATGAGATCAAACTTCGCCGCCACGGGCGCAGTAAGAATGGCAACCACGTTTCCGAGCGGCGTTCCCGGCCGGAAGTCCAGGTATGTCTTGCCGGGCTGCAGGACACGCGCATCTCCGCCAAGATGGCATTGGATGCACACTTCGTCGCGAAGATGTTGCGGAAGGCGGGCAGGATTGACGATTGACAAATCAATTGGGCCTCTGAGCGGTGCATTTTCCCGACGTTCGCGGACGTGAAGCTCGCCCGGACCATGACACCGTTCACAGCTGACGGCCAAGAAAGGGAACGGCGGGTCTTGATAACGGTTTCGCGTGCCCGCAGTGGGACGAAAGACTCCGGAGTGGCACGAAACACAAAGATTCCCGGCGGACCGTGTAAAGCTCCGAAACTGGCCGGCTTCATGCCCGGGCGAGAGGTCCCACCCGCGAATTCCCTTATAGTAGGAGATCGGTGAAACAAACAGCGCGTCCTCTTTCGCCACCAAGTAACTTCGCCCCAAGTCTCCGGAACCGACTGTGTAAGCCACTTCGTGCCTTTCGGAGTATTCCAGCTTGCCGTCTGCGCGCCTCTTCGATTCCGTGTGATACATCTTGCCGCCGCTGACGGAGACGCTATAGCTAAGACCGAGCTTCTTGCTGAAGAGCGTCACAGGCTTGGTAAACTCCGGCCAGTTGGTGGGGCCCGGGACGGAAAGCGAGTTGCCCATGCCGGTTTTCTTGAAATCGTTGTATTGAGACTCGTGGCAATCGCGGCAAACTTCGTCACCAACGTAAGCAACCCCAGGCCGGGCATTCAAATATTCCCCGGGTGTTTGTTCCCGCATGGCGGCTTTGCGGCCAGCGCCGGGTAGCCATGCGAGAAACAAAACAGAGAGACTTAGAGGAATTGCGCTGGTTTTCTTCATAGCTGTTCAGATGGACCGCACAGACAACTCGACAATGTCTTCGACCCGCATTAACTCCTTCTGAAAAAACGGCTCGCCGTAGCGTACTCCGATCATCCTTCCATAGTGGCGCGCGAGATGGTTCATTTCCTCCTCAAGCGTATCCAGCGGGATATATACTTTGCCGGCTCGGTCTTTCTTCTTGGTGCGGAACTGCGAGCCATAAGCGAGGATCGCGCGGGCGCGCTGGTCGTGTTCGGCGGTGATGTCCACGACAAACGTGGGAC
>QHYP01000181.1:30916-33108 GCA_003224195.1 Acidobacteriota bacterium
CATTTGAGCGAGACGCAGCTTGTGTGCGCGCGCGGGCTGCACGTCGGAATCCGGAACGCCGAGGTTTCCCCGCCACTTCACACCGAGAATCTTCGCGGCTTTCTCCGCCTCCTTGGCGCGTGTTTCGCGTGTGCCCCGCGTGCCCATCTCTCCCGCCGTCAGGTCCAGAATGCCGACCTTGTAGCCGTGCTTGGCCATTTTGGCGAGCGTGCCGCCGCAGGTTAGCTCCGCGTCGTCGGGGTGCGCTGCAATCGCCAGCAGGTCCAGTTTCATTTGCGTTCCACCTCGCGGCGCTGATTCTAGTGCCGTTCCAACTCAATGGGGCAAGTCATTTTCTGTTGCCTCCGCGCGGAAGGCATTGCGCGTGGTTCACTGCGATTAGGTGGAAATGGTTGGAACGGCACTAGCAGCAAGCCGTCCACCGCAACGCAAGACATGCTGTGCCTCTTCCTCCTGTGCTACGCTCGTCAGCCACAATGGCGGAACAACCTCCTAAAGTGAAGATGACCCTCGCGGGCCGCGTCGCCTTGGTCACTGGCGGCGCCAAGCGCATCGGCCGTGCGGTGGCGTTGCAACTGGCGCAGGATGGCGCAGATGTCGCCCTGCATTACCGAGGTTCAGACCGCGCCGCGCAGGAGGTGACCTCGGAAGTCGAGCGCCTCGGACGAAGCGCCGTCGCAATCCGTGCTGATCTGCGCGATATCGGCCAGATCCGGCGTCTTTTCGACGAGGCAGGGAAGCGGTTTGGCCGGTTGGATATTTTGGTCAACAACGCCGCGGTCTTTTACCCGGCCAGCGTGGACACGGCGACAGAAGACCACTGGGACACCGCGCTCGACACCAATCTGAAAGCGCAATTCTTCTGCGCGCAGGCCGCCGCACCGCTTCTCCGGCAATCAGGGAGGGGAGTCATCGTCAAGTCATCATGCTGACGCGCTGCTTGGCCAAAGCGCTTGCGCCGCAGATTCGCGTCAACGCCATCGCGCCGGGGACGATCTTGATGCCCGGCGACCCACCCGAGTGGGAAGCCGACTATATCCGCCGCGCGCCGCTGGGTCGCACAGGCACCCCGGAGGAAATTGCCGCTGGCGTTTCCTTCTTGATGTGCTCGGAATTTATGACTGGACAGGTGCTAGTCCTCGACGGCGGCCGCACGCTCTCCTAGTGCCGTTCCAACTCGCCTCAGGCGAGCCAAATACCCGCCGCCCAAACCTCCCTGCCGCTTCTTCTCTGCGGAGAAAAAAGTTAGCTTTAAAAAGTTGGAACGGCACTAGCCTTCGGGGGAGGCCGGAAGTTACATCAACTCTTCCACGAGTGTTTCGAAGAGCGCAGGATCGGGAGCCAATGTCTGCTTGGTCAGCGGGCCACGCTTGAACGCAGGCTCGCTGTCCTCGTATGTCGGCTGCTCGTCGCGATAGAAGAGGCCAATGGGAATTCGGTCTCCCCATTCAAAAGATTTCTCAAGCGCTACCCGGACGTTCGTCGAGTTATAAGCCCGGTCCTCTTCCAGCTTGTAGACGCGCTTCTTGAACCACGGATAGGTATTGAGCTTGTTGTACGTCACGCAAGGACTAAAGGCGTCAATCAGGGCAAAACCTTTGTGCTGTATGCCGCCGGCGATCAAGTCGGCCATGTGGTTGGGATCCCCGGAGAAGCCGCGGGCCACGTAAGTCGCCCCTGAGACCAATGCCAGCGCAATGGGGTTGATGGGTAGTTCGACGTTTCCGCGTGGAGTCGACTTCGTCCGCATGTCCTTCATCGTGGTGGGCGAGGCCTGGCCGGTCGTCAAGCCGTAAATCTGGTTGTCCATCACGACGTAGGTAAGGTCGAGATTCCGGCGCATGGCATGGATGAAATGCCCGATGCCGATGCCGTAACCGTCGCCATCTCCTCCGGTAATTACGACCTTCAGGTCTATATTAGCCAGCCTGACACCAGTCGCGACAGCCACCGCGCGACCGTGCAAGGAATGGACGCCGTACGCATGCACGTAGCCGGGGAGGTTTGACGAGCACCCGATTCCGGAGATGACCACCAGATCTTTCGGCGCCACGCCGGCCTTTCCGGCCGCCATCTTGACGGCTTTCAGGACGCCGAAGTCTCCGCAACCCGGGCACCAATCGGGATCCACCGGGCCCGCGTAGGTTTCGATCGGAAGCTCAATGAAGGTGGCCATGTTTTCTCCCCACTAC
>QHYP01000182.1 GCA_003224195.1 Acidobacteriota bacterium
CCGGAAGTCATGGTGCCGTGGCCAAAGGCGACGTAGGGCGAGCCGTCCAGGACCGCGGCGGTGGATTGATCCAAAACGGCGGCAGTGGATTGCTGGACGTAAGCAGGTTGCTGACCCTGAGCGTTGTTGTTGCCATTTTGTATGCCGGTTACATCGAGCCACTCGGAGGCGCCGGCCTGGTTCCGCGTGAAATCGTAACCCCGCAAAAGAACGGGATAGAGGACCGGGTGATTCGGGTCTACGCCCGTATCAATGACGGCGACGATTCCGCTACCAGCTACGGCAAAACCGTTATGGGCGTCCGCAAGGCGGATGATCTGGGCAGCGGGCTGGGCCGCGTAACCGTGCCAGACGGACGTGCCGTAATAGTTGACTGGCGACGTGTCATAGAGGCCCGCCGGAATGTTTGGCAGTGGCGTTTGTGGCGCGGGGACAATCTTGTCGGGCTCAATGCTGACGATCCCTAACAACGACTCGACCAGATTCACCACGGTGCTCAGGATGTTGGTAGACGTCACGAGAAACGTCTGGCCAACCGTGCCGTCCAAGTTGCCTTGTACCTGGCAGCCGAGCAACCCACAAAGATTCAAAACGGATGAAAGCCCGCCCGTGGAAACGACGATGTAACGCTGCTGCGCCGTGGCGGGATTGGAACCGGCGAGCATCAGAACAACCAGCGCAAACAGGATCAAAGTCCTGCGTTTCATTTTGAGACAGCCCTTCCCGGGGACAACGAATTAGAAATTACTCGAACATTGGCGCGCAGGCTCACCCAATCAGTCTGCGAAACCAGACAGAATGCACCAATGGTACGAGTATGTATCTCCAACCAGACAACCGAACTACCAGTTCCTGGTACTTGCGTACCAAGAAAGAAATTCTCCTGCACCGCCCCGGGGAGGTCTTTGTCATCGTGGACCTCCATGGAGCTTGCCCAGCGCATCGCGGAGCGAGATGAGGACTTGCTTGTCCTTGGGACCCGGGAAGGACAGCTCCAGGTCGCCGCTGTTTTCGATCTCGCCGCGGAATTCGCCGAATTGATTGGTGACGGCATGAATGACCTTGCCGCGCCGATTCGACACCATCACCGGGACGTCGCGTCCAACGACATCCGGACGGCTCAGGTCGAGCAACTGCCCGGTCACGACCAGGCGGTTCGTGCCCGGCGTGGCCTCGATTTCCAAATCCAGTTGATAAGGATCAGCGCGATAGAGCATCTGTCTGGCACTCATGTCGGCCGAGCGGAGGCCTGCAAGTCCAGGCTGGAGAAAGCTATCGAAGAGCAGCCTGACTCCGCCGCGAATTTTCTTGCCTTTCGCCACCAGTCCGGAGGTTACAAAACTGGCCTTGACGACGCGGAGCGTGTCGGCCGGAGGCTGGTAACTGGCTTCCCGAGTTAGTGCTTGCCGAACGCCGCCCCACATCGCGGCCATCCGCAGGCAGCTCCGGCAACCGTCATCCAGGTGCTTTCGCAACTGAACTTTCTTGGGCTCCGCGAGTACTTCATTCGCGTAGTCGATCCATTCCTCTGTCGTAAAATGGTTCATCATTACTCCCCCATCTTCCTAACTTCGCCTGGTCCGATGGGGCCAGGCCCGCACGCCATACCCTGTCCATAAGAGAAAGGAGAGGGGCAAAAAATAGGGGTCCAGAGAGTTCAGTTAATCCCTGTGGAATCAGTGAGTTTACCGACGAGGATAAAGGGGGCCCAGAAGTAGGGGTGGGGAGTTTGCCGGCGGATTTCTTGCATGGCGCTTTGGAGCGCCTGCGGCATATCGCGGGATGCCATGTAGTTCGTGTAGAAGCTGCGCATCAATCTGGCCGTGCTGCGATCATGAACATCCCAGAGCGTAAGCAATAAGGAGGCAGCGCCGGCACAAAACAGGCCGCGCTGCAGTCCGAGGAGCTCATCCCCCGCGGCGACAACGTTCATGCCCGTGGCGCAACCGCTGAGGGTTACGAGACTCGCGCCGAGCCGCACTTGATAGAGGTCGTACAGGTTCAGATAGCCGTCGCCCAAACGAATGGCGGAGAACATGGGGTTGTCCTGGCGATAGACGCCGTGCGTGGCGATGTGGAGGAGGCCGCAGCTCGGGCCGCGTTCGCGGAGAACGGCGGAGGTGGCCTGTTCTCCCAGAAAGAGCTGCGCTCCGGGGAGCAGCGAGGCGACCGATTCGGCCTCCGGAAGAATGTGCGGCGCGCGCTCGTCGGGAATGCCGAAAACGAGAGATGCGGGATTCCGAGCGGCGGGCTTTTCCTGGCAAACGTGAAAGATGGTGGCGCTCGGCGCGTACGAGACGCTGAAAGAATCGCAAAGATACTGGTCGCCCTCCCGCAGGGCGTGGAAGGGAAGAAAATGGAGAGGTCCATGGGGAACAAAGATCAGATGCTTTCCGGATAAGAGCGGGCGGATTGGGGCGATGAGTTCCGCATAGAGCGATTCCAAATGGCTCTGCGTGGCCCGGAAAAAGGGCCCTTCAAATTGCTGGAGATAGGCCTTGCCCATGCGGAATTTGGAGAGTTGGAAGCGAAGCAGATTCAGAATATGTGTGACCCGCGAAAGAACCGTGACGGGATGAATTTCGACGGCGCTGCGGGTGAGGACCGCCGCTACGACGCGCTCCCCGACCGTGAAGTACTCGACCAAGGTCGCGCTCCGCGGGAGGCCCGCCTGCACTTTTTCGAGCGAGAATTCGCCCGCCGCTTCGAGTGTTGCGTTCTCCCGTTCATGAGCAGGCAACTCGCGCAGCGTGCGGAGCAGGTCGTGCTCGCGCGAGTGGGCTTGCTGCTGCAATTGCTGGAGGCGATCGCGGGACATTTCTTCGGGACGAAGCTGTTCCAGCTCGATGCGGTGGTAATACCAGTTGAGTTCCTCGCGCAGGTCGCGGATCCGCCGCACCAACTCGCTCTGCCCGGAGTCTCCCATCGGAAGACTCTGCCCGCTCTGGAAGATCAATTCACTCATGCTGCGCGATTTCGCGGCTTCCATCCAACCGAAGGCCTCGGTAGGGGAGATTTCTCCATCGGGCGCACTGAGATACAAGGCCAGCAACGCTTCATAGACCTGCAAACGGTTCTTCACGAAGGAAATCTTCAGTTCGTCGCCACGCAAGTGGCTGCGGAGCGTCTCTAGAGTTTTGCGCGCCTCCTGAAAAGCGGCGAAGGCCGTCTTGCGGTCGCCGCGCCCCTGAGCAATCTGCCCGAGGAGAAACTGGGCTTGATAGGCAAGGACGGGCGCTTGGAGGTGCGAGAGTCTGGCTAGAGCGGACTGCGTTTCCTTCTGAGCTTCTGCGAGATCGCCGACTTGCAAGGCGATCCGGGCCAGCAAAAGGTGGGCGAGCGCGGCCTTGCCGTGAAGCAAGGAAGTATCAAAAAAGGCAGCCGCACCGGCACAGAGGCGGCGCGCCTCAAAATGGCGCCCTTCGTGGAAGAGGAGAAGGGCCTGGTAAAGATCGAGAAGCCAGGGCCAGATGAGATTTTTTTCTTGCGCGAACATTTCGCGCGCCTTTGCAAACAGTTCAAGGGCCTGCACAGCCTTCCCCTGCTGGCCATAAGCGATGGCTTCGTCCGCGAGGGTCTTCGCGGCCTCGTAACCCATGTTCAATTCTTGAAAGCGGCGAAATCCTTCGTGCGCCATTTCGCGCGCCTCCTCGCTCAGGTTCAGCTCGAGGTAGATGTCGGAGAGGTCGAGGTGGCAAAGAGCGAAATGATACGCATCGCCGATGGCCTGGCAGGCGCGGCGAGCCGCATAGAGCGCCTCGATCGCGCGGCTGTATTCCCCGCGCAAGTAGTACAGGTAGGCAACGTTGTAGTCGGCTTGCGCGACCAGCAGGGGCATGCCGTTCTGTTCGCAGACCGAGCGGGCTCTCCGGTAGGTGGCGAGCGCCCGGGGAAAGTCGTTTAGGCTGATGAGGCAGACGGCCATGTTGCTGAGAACCACAGCCATGGCCTCGTCGTCCTTGTACGGCGAAAGGCCCTCATAGGCCCGCTCGTAATGCGCGAGGGCTTCCTCGAATCGATCCTGGCGGTGATAGATGTTGCCGACGTTGATTTCGAGCCGCGCCAGGCGGAGGGGCTCATTGAGCCTGGTGAAAATATCCCGCGCCCGGTCCGCGGCATCGAAGGCGCGGTCATATTCGCCAAGAAGAATCAGCGGCTGGATGGAGGTGCTCAGCGTGCGGGCGGCCTCGTTCCAGATGCCCAGCGTGGCATAAATCTGAAAGGCTTGTTCGTGATGCTCGACGGCGGCGCGATTGTCGCCCGAGACATAGAGAGCATTCGCCTTGGCGCGGAGGCCGAGGGCAATCTCCTCTTTGCCTCGCAGGCGGCGCCCGATCGACAGCGCAGCTTCGGCAAGCCGCAGGGCATCCTCGGTGTTGACCCGAGCACGCTCGACAACCAGCTCCGAGAGCTGCCTGACGACCTCGGGTTTCACCAGCGCCCGGTGCCGAGCGAGGAATTTTCGACGCTCCGCCTCCGTGCCGATGCGCGCCAATTCAGAAAAGAGTTCTTCCGCAGGCGTCTTCTTTGCAGCCACAGGGGTCACTGAAAGCCCATCTCCTCCAACAGGCGCCGCAATCGTTCGATGCACTTCTGGCGAGTGAAACCAATCGACCCGACGGCCAGGCCCAATTCGGCCGCCACTTGTCTATAGGGCCGCGCCGGCGCCTCAAAGAAGAGCATTTCGATCATCCGGCGGCATCGCGGGGCGAGCGACGCCATCGCTTCGCGCAGCATCTGTTCTTCCTGGGTCTGGCGGACAAGGTTCTCCGCAACGGCGGGCGCTTCGGGTTCCGGAAGATTGGGCTCGGCATCCCGGCTGACGACGCGCTGCTGCTGGCGCTTCCAGTGATAGCACTTGTGGTGCGCCACCTGCATCAACCATTTGGGAAGTGCGCGCGGCTCGCGCAAATCCGGCAGGCCAATGAGGAGTTCCATGCAGGTTGCCTGGAAGACGTCGGCGGCTTCGTCAGGCGGCAATCCGTACCTCACGGGGATGGAGTAAATCAGGGCCTTGTACTTGTCAATAAGGCCAGACCAGGCTTCTTCTTTTCCCGCGAGGCATTCTTTCACGAGCCGCGAATCGGTCCACGACACCGCAGGTGTTTTCTTCTCCCTGATCGCCACGGGTATCACCGGCCCGCGCCTCCCGGCGCATTTCGCAAGTAGAGTTGCTCGACGTTCCACAAAACATACGGCTCAAGGACCGCGGGATGGAAGTTGCCCACCGTGTTCTTCGCGCCGACCAGGATATCCGGGCTGGCAAGAAAAATCATGGGCTGTTGTTCGGCGAGGATCTCCTGAACGCGATCGTAGAGCTTCTTCCGCTCCGCGAAGGTTTTGGCGCCGAGCTGCTGCTCCATCAGATGATCGATCTCGGCTTCCCACGAGGTGGCGGGGCGGGCTTGCGAGGGATTCCATAGATGCGTGCCCCCGCTGGAAAGCCAAACACTGGTTTCCGGATTCGGGTCGGCATCGGTATTGGCCAGACCGAACACGCAAGCGTCGTACTCTTTGGTCTGCATCACGCGATCGAGAAACGAACGAAATTCGAGCGGCACCACCTGCACGCGCATGCCGAGCTGCTTCAGATCGTCCTGAATCAACGTGGCCATTTTGTTCCGGTCAGCGTTCGAGGAGCTCGTGAGAATCGAGAACTCGACCGGCGCTCCTTCGGAATCCAACAGCGCAGCTTCTCCCCCGGATCCGCTTTTCCAGGAAAAACCCGCCTCGCGCAAAAGCGCGCGCGCACTTTCGATTGAGCGGGCAGGATGCGGAATTGCCCCGTTCAACCAAAGCTTGTTGCCGGGCGTCACCGGGCCCCAGAGCGCGACTCCACGGCCCTGGTAGACCAGCCTCACAATCGCTTCGCGGTCCACTGCCGCGGAAACGGCCCGGCGGAATTTCACGTTGCTGAACCACTTTTGCTTCCGCGCGGCTTCCGCGGACGCGTTCGCGCCGGGATCGTTCAGATTGAAGAAAAGAAAATTGTACTCGAGGCCGGGACCCGCGTCGGTCATGGTGTAGCCGCGCGCCTGGCGCGAAAGCACGGCAAAATTTTCCGCGCCGAGCCGGCTGATGAGATCGGTCTCGCCCGATTGAAAGCGGAGCACCTGCGCATCCCCGCTGGGAACAAACAGGAAGACGAGCTCGTCTAGATACGGCAGCCGGTTCCCTTTCGTGTCCGTCTTCCAATACTCGGGATTCCGTTCGAGTACGAGCCGTTGGCCAGCTACGTATTCTTTCAATCGGAACGCACCCATGCCGGCGCATTGATTGACGGGTGTCGAAAGACTCCAGACCTGGCTCAGCTTGCCGTCCTGATAGGGCTTCTCCAGAAGATGTCGCGGGAGGATTGCGAAGCCGTCGAATAGCCTCTCGCGCGCCCCATAAGGTTTTGCAACCGCAAAGACCAGCGTCTGGGCGTCGACTTTGGTCACTGTAATGGGCTTTCCGCCCACGATCAGAAGAGCCCGCTGCGGCGCATGGACGTTTTCGTCCAGATATACGTGGAAACTGAAGAGAACATCGTCGGCGTCGAGCGGGTGCCCATCGGAAAAGCGCAGGCCCTGCCGCAGCTTGAGTGTGTACCGCAAGCCGTCCGGAGATACCTTCCAGGATTTCGCAAGAGCGGATTCAGTGAGCTGCGTGGCGCGGTTGATATGCACCAGGTCGGCTTGCATGACGCTGATCACTTCCCGGGAAGGTGCGTCCGTGGCGAAGATCGGGTTCAATGTCTTTGGCTCAGCGCGCAACGAAACAACCAGCCGGCCGCCTGATCTCCCAATCTCGCCGGGTACGACGAGGAACTCTCCGCGAGCGCCGTGCTGGGGAGTCGCGGCAAGCGCGAACTGCCCCGCTGCCCAAGCTGCCACTGATGCAGCGAGCATGCCAAAAAGCCAGTGTCGCAAAGCTACGTTTCTTTGCATCCATGCGCTCACGCGTCACTCCTCCCTTCTAGCTAGGCTCCTATCTTGGGCGCGTCCGCGCGTTCCTGCAACGCGCTCGCAAGGCCCAGGTAGCCGAGGAAGAAAGGCACCATTGCCGCCGCGGGCAAGTACATCCACCAGTAGGACGCCAAAACGCTGAATTGTTGCAGGTTTGCCAGCAAATTGCCCCAGCTCGGGACGGGCTCGGGCACGCCGAGTCCCAGAAACGACAAAGTTACCTCGGCGAGAACGTACTGAGGCACGAGGATCGCGGCTTGAGTGAGAACAACGCTCGCGGTCTGCGGCAGAATGTGTTTGCGCAGGAGGTAAGCCCCCGACGCCCCGAAGCCACGTGCCGCGCGGACGAAGTCGCGCTCCTTTGCGCTTAACACAACACCGCGGACCAGCCTCGCGGGTCGCGCCCAGCCGACGGTCCCGATGACGGCAATCACCAGAAGGAAGGCCTCAAGCGGGCTCACGGCGAGCGGCAGGAATGCGCGCAGGGCAAAGAGCAAGTAAAGCCACGGCAACGCTAGAAACAATTCGGCGCCGCGCATGAGGACGTCATCCGTCAAACCGCCGAAATAACCCGCCGTTGCGCCGATACTCAACCCGAAACACAGCGCGAGCCCAGCCGCCAAGAGTCCCGCAAGCAGAGAGATCTGTCCGCCCGCGAGGATTCGCGAGAGCAGATCCCGGCCGTAGCCATCGCCGCCAAGGAGATACACGCGCGCATCCCCAGCTCCGAACAAGTGGAGCCGCCCGGGCAGAATGCCGAGCAAG
>QHYP01000183.1 GCA_003224195.1 Acidobacteriota bacterium
TCCCCTTGCCCCTCAAGCACATAGAAATATCGTTTGACATACCTGTACTTCTATGTTAACATCCGCCATGCTTGCCCGCCGCAGGAGGGCTTTCCCGTTGGTTTACGCAGAGCGCAGTTTACGAAGGGCTTGCCCTGCCTGCCCCGACCTGGTCGGGGAGCGTAGCCGAAGGGTCGCTGGCCACTGGCCACCGGTTTGCCCTGAGCGCGGCCGAAGGGTCACTGCCTTTCCCTGCTCCGTTGTACAATCTCCAGCGTGGGAAAACGAACCATGCGCCTGGAAAACCCCATTCTCCAGTGCCTCATTTTCAAGCCCCCTGTTCTCAAGCTAAAGTTGTTCGCTTGCGCTCTGCTCTGTCTGGCCAGCGGCTGCTCCGCCCAGCAGCCGCCCGATCCCAAAGCCAATCCTGCCGATCCCAACGCCCCAACCATTCGCTTCGTCCGCAACCCCGATCCCGCTCCCGAATTCAAGCTGCCGACTTTCGACGGCAAACCCATCGCGCTCAACGACGCCAAGGGCAAGGTCGTTCTCCTGAACTTCTGGGCCACCTGGTGCGGCCCTTGCCGCGCGGAGATTCCCGGTCTCATCGAGCTGCAAAAGAAATACCCGGACAAGCTCCAAGTCATTGGCCTCGCCGTGGACGTGGACTCGGCCGAAGAGGTCAAACAATACGCCGCAAAAGTCGGCATGAACTATCCCGTGGTGATTTCTTCCGCGGACGTGCGCACCAGCTACGGCGGCATTCCTGCGCTGCCGACCACTTTCGTTCTGGACACACAGGGGCGCGTCGTCCAAAAGCACGTCGGCCTCGATGATCCCGGCCTCTACGAAACGGAGATTCGCGCCCTGCTCGGCCTGTCCGTTGATGCAAAAGTCGAAACATTTGAAGACACGGGCCAGGTTTTTCTCGCCAACGCCAGCCGCGCCACGGAACTTCCTGGCGTAGATCTTTCCAAGTTGACACCCGATCAGAAGAAAATTGCGCTGCGCCGCTTCAATGCCGAAACCTGCACCTGCGGCTGTACGCTCACTCTCGCGCAGTGCCGCATCAACGATTCCGCGTGTGAGACGAGCAAGTCCATCACCGCCAAGATTGTCGCCGGGTTCGCGGACCGCCGGCCCTCCGCGCTGCCGTCACCCAAGAATAATCCCTGATCTTATCCGAAGCAGCCCAAAGGAGAAGGAGCTTATATGAGAAGGAGAATGCCCATGAATCGTTGGCTCGCCGCGTTGCTCATCGTTGTGGGTCTCGTCGCGCTTCCCCCCGTTCGCCGCGGCATGTCCGCGCCGGCGCCGCAGACCAAGCGCCGCGTCAGTAACCGCCCCGGGAGAACCGTCCAGGCGCCCTTCAGCGAAGCCATCCTCACCGGCGACACACTCTATCTTTCCGGCCAGATTGGTCTCGACCCCAAGACCGGCCAGGCCCCCGCCGACATCGAGCAGGAAGTTCATCTGCTTCTCGATGGAATCAAAGGGACGCTCGCCGAGGGGGGTATGACCATGGACGACCTCGTCTACGTGCAAGTCTTCTGCTCGGACCTGTCCCTGTTTGACAAATTCAACGGGGTCTATCGCACTTACTTCGCGAAGGAGTTTCCCGCGCGGGCCTTCATCGGCGCCGGCTCGCTCCTCCGCGGCGGCCACTTTGAGCTTCAAGCCATCGCCGTCCGCCGCTGACGCTTACGCGCGTTTGCTTGGGAATAGTGGCCCAGCTAACCTGAGCGCGTTGCCAGCAACGGAGAACCCCCGGGGGCCTCCTGCGCTGCAGTCACAACCAAAATACTTCAGAGCCGACCCCGGGCCCCCGTCCCTACAGCCTGCCCACATACAGTCACTTCTTCTTAGGTTAAATATTGACTTGTGGCAATATATGGGCGCATCCTCCGCCTAGGAGCCGACAGCAGACTACTTGTATAATACTGAGCCATATACTCTTATATAGAACAATGGAACTGCAGAGACTTTGGACAGTTCCTTGCACTCTAATCACTGGAACCGACAGAAAGAGAACCGATCAATGCTGAGGATTTCAACGGAAACGAAGCGGGGCAAGCGCATTCTGAGCGTGGAGGGACGTTTGGCGGGGCCTTGGGTCTCGGCCCTGGAACAGTGCTGGCGAGAGGTCCGTGCTGCCTCCTCCGCGGAGAAGGTCAGCGTCAACCTATGCGGCGTCAGCTTCATTGACGCCGCTGGAAAAGTACTTTTGAAAGAGATTCATCGGCAGGGTGGCCGACTCGTTGCCGAGGGTTGCCTGAATCAAGCGATCGTGCGAGAGATCGTCGGGAGAGAGGAAGAAGAGCAGCGCCGGAACGATCGCGGCAAAAGCAGCAAGGGTCCGCACATCTTTTTCTACGGCTTTCTATTAGGGACCCTACTTTTGCCGGCTGCTTTGCGCGCGCAACAACCCGCTGGCGCAGCTCCGTCCGCAGGTGCTTCCGCCGTTGTCCGACTGACGCTGGATCAAGCTGTGGCGCTGGCCCTGAAGCAGAATCCGACGGCGCAAATCGCAGTGCTTCAGGCAGCCCAGAGCGAGCAGGACAAGAACATCGCTCGCGCCGACCTTCTCCCGCAAGCCAATCTCGGCGTGAGCGATGCGGCGCGGCGCATCAATATAGAAACGGGTTTCGGCAGAAGGATTCCCGTACCCGGGTTTCCGCAGCACGCGGGTCCATTTCAGATTTTTACGGCCGGGCCGTCGTTCGGCGCGCCAATCTTCGACCTCACGCTCTGGCGGCGGTACCAAGCCGCGCGCAAAACCATGGATGCCAGCCGCGCGAACAGCCTGGCGACGCGCGAACAGGTGATTTTGCTGGTCGTTTCGCAATACATCGGCACGCTGCGGGCGGGCGCCAACGTAAAGGCCTCCGAATCGCGCGTGGCGCTCGCGCAAGCGCTCTACGATCAGGCAGCGGATCTTCAGAAAGAAGGCGTGGGTACGGGCATCGACACGCTCCGCGCCAACGTGGAATTGCAGAACGAGAAGCAGCGGCTCATTGAGGCGCAGACGGATCAGGAAACATCGTTGTATGCCCTGAGCCGGCTGCTAAATCTAGACCCGCGCCAGCCGATCGAGCTCGCAGACTCGCTCAGTTTTTTCGATATGCCCCCAGCCGATGTGGAGCAGAGCATCGAGCAAGCTCTCGTATCCCGGCCCGAATGGAAAGCCTTGGAGTCGCAGATTCGTGCCGCGAGTCACCAGCGCCAGGCGGCGAGCGAATCGCGGCTGCCGTCGCTGCGCTTCGACGGCAATTGGGCTTATCAGGGACTTTCGGCGCCGACTTCGATTCCGACCTACAACTATCAGGCGTCCATTAATGTGCCGCTCTTTACCGGCGGCCGCATTCACGCCGAAATCGTGCGGGCCGGCCTGGAGATACAGAGACTCGAACAGCAACGGGCAGACCTGCGGAATCAGATCGCCTTCGATGTGAAAACCGCGCTGCTCAATCTTCGCTCCGCGCGGAATGAAGTGGAGGTGGCCAATCTCGGCGTCAAGCTTGCCGAGGAGGAAGTCCGCCAGGCCCGCGACCGCTTCCAGGCGGGAGTCGCCAACAACATTGAAGTGATTTCCGCGCAGGATTCGCTCACGCGCGCGAACGACAACCAGATTGCGGCGCTCTACCGTTTCAATCAGGCGCGCGCCGACCTGGCTCGAGCGATCGGCCAAATGGAAAAGCTGTACGCAAAGTGAAATTCAGGGGGATGTATGGGTATTGAGATCGAAGTGGGCTTGGAAAACGCGGCAAAAATGCCTCGGATCACCGAGGAGACACTGGAGCTGGAATCGCCCAAGGGGCTGGCAAATCCGAAGGTGCGGCGCCTGCTGATCGCCGGGGGTGCCGTCCTGCTCGGAGCATTGACAGGGCTTTACTTATTTTACCGCCTGCGCGAGTCGACCGATGACGCGCAGGTGGACGCGCACGTCGCGCCCGTGGCCTCTAAGATTTACGGCCGTGCGGCCGAAGTTCTCGTGCAGGACAATCAGCCCGTGAAAGCCGGTCAGGTGCTCATGAAGATTGACGCACGGGATTATCAGGCGGCCGTGAATCAGGCGCGTGCCGCGCTGGACGTGGCGGAGGCGGAGGCGCGGTCTGCCGGCGTGGACGTCCCGCGCACGCAGATAAACACGGCGAGCCGAACTTCGAGCGCGGAGGCGCAGCTCGCCGCCGCGGAAGCCGATCTGGCGCGCGCCCAGGCCGCGTACGACCAGGCGCGGACGGCAGATTTGGCGTGGGCGCAGGCGAACGTGGAAAAGAGCCGCGCCAACGCTGAACTCGCCAAGTTGGACCTCGAGCGCTACCGGCCGCTCATGGAGAAGGCGGAAATCTCGAAGCAGCAGTTCGACGTCGCGAAAGCCAACGCTGACGCGACGGGCAGCGCCCTGAAGGCCGACGAAGAGCGGCTTGCGCAGGCGCAGCACAACGTCGAAATCACCAAAGCACAGTCGCTGGCGGCAACAGCCCGCGTGGAGGAAGCGCACGCCAGCGTTGCGTCGGCGATAGGGAACGTGCAACAGGTCACGATGAAGCAGGCCGATGCGCAGGCCAAGGTAGCGAAGGTCGCGCAGGCGAGAGCGTCGCTCGAAGCAGCGGAGCTTCAGTTGAGCTATACGACCATCGTCGCACCGGTGGACGGTGTAGCGACCCACAGGGAAGTGGAACCCGGACAAATTGTGCAGGCGGGGCAGGGACTGCTGGTCGTCGTGCCCCTTCAGGAGGTGTACGTCACCGCGAATTTCAAAGAAACACAGCTCGCGCGGATGAAGCCGGGGCAAAAGGCGTACGTCAAAGCGGACACCTATGGAAATACGTTCACGGGACGCGTGGATTCGATTGCCGGGGCAACCGGCGCGGTATTGAGCCTGCTGCCGCCGGAAAACGCTACGGGCAACTACGTAAAAGTTGTGCAGCGCATTCCCGTGAAAATCGTTTTGGACCCGGTGCGGACGAGCAAGGCGGTTCTCCGGCCGGGTATGAACGTGGTCGCGACGGTGGTGACGGAATAAAGGCGGGACCGAGCGGGCAGGCCCTCCTGTGGCGGGCAGGGAACGAGCAGAGAACATGTTGCAGCGGATTCGCTCCAAATTGCTGATGCCGGATGGCTCGGTCAACCCCTGGGTGATCGCGGTCACGGTGACGCTCGCCACCTTCATGGAGGTGCTGGACACCTCGATCGCGAACGTCGCGCTGCCGCATATCGCTGGGAGCCTTTCGGCGGGGGTGGACGAATCGACGTGGGTGTTGACGTCCTATCTGGTGTCGAACGCGATCGTGCTGCCGCTCTCCGGCTGGTTTTCTTCGCTAATCGGGCGCAAGCGGTTCTACATGTCATGCGTCGCGCTCTTCACGGTCAGCTCGTTTTTCTGCGGGTTGGCGCCAAGCCTGGGCGTGCTTGTCTTTTTGCGAATTATGCAGGGCGCGGGCGGGGGCGGCTTGCAGCCGAGCGAGCAGGCCATTCTGAACGACACGTTTCCGCTCGAAAAGCGCGGCATGGCATTCGCCGTGTACGGGGTCGCCGTGGTCGTGGCGCCGACGATTGGACCGTGGCTTGGCGGCTGGATCACGGACAACTTTAGCTGGCGCTGGATTTTTTACATCAACGTGCCCGTGGGCATTCTGTCGCTCCTGCTGACGTCGCTGCTCGTCTCCGATCCGCCGTACATGAAGCGCGTTAGCCTGAAAGAAGGCTTCCGCATCGACTACATCGGCATTGGGTTGCTCAGCTTGGGACTCGGCAGCTTGCAGATCATTCTCGACAAGGGCCAGCGCGACGATTGGTTCGGCTCCAATTTCATCCTCGTATTCTTCGTGCTGATGATCGTCGGGCTGGTGGCGGCGGTGTTATGGGAGCTGCGGCAGAAAGAGCCGGTCGTGGATCTGCGCATGCTCAAGGACCGCAACTTTGCGATCGCCACGACAGCGATGTTTTTCCTGGGTTTTGTGCTCTACGCCACTACTGTGCTGATCCCGCAGATGCTGCAAGAACTGATGGGCTACAACGCGGAGCGGGCGGGGCTGGCGCTCTCGCCGGGCGGCCTGGTGATCATGTGCATGATGCCGGTCGTGGGCCTCCTGGTGTCGCGAGTGGACACGCGCTGGCTGATTGTGTCCGGCTGCGTGATTTCGGCCTCAGCGCTGTTTGTGATGGCCGGTTGGAATCTCGAGATTTCGTTCCCAACCGCCGTCAAAGGGCGCATGTTGCAGTCGCTCGGCCTGGCGTTTCTGTTCATCCCGATCAACGTGGCCGCGTTTGCCTACGTTCCGCGAGAAAAAACGAACATGGGCACGGGGATCATCAATTTGGCTCGCAACATGGGCGCGAGCGTGGGTATCGCCACGGTGACCACGATGCTCGAGCGCCGCGCCCAGGTCCATCAAGCGCGGTTGATCGATCACGTCAACGCGATGAATCCGGCGTACCAGAACATGATCCACGGCACGGCGTTCAAGCTGGTTTCGCATGGATCGAGCGCGTCCGCTGCGAACGCCCAAGCGCACGGAATGCTCTACAACATGATTTCGCGGCAGGCGTCGATGCTGGCGTTTGTGGACAACTACAAAATGTTGGGGGTCGTGATTTTCGCCGTCATCCCGATTTTGATTCTTTTAAGAAAGCCGAAAGTGTCGGCGGGGGCGGTGCCGGTTCACTGAAATGTGCAGCGATTTTGCGCAACGTAAGCGGGTCGCGAGTTTGGCAGGGTTTTTGATCTCAAAGGGGGGACACAACCATGGCAACGCAAGCTATGACTTACAATATTAGGGGTGACCGCGAAGCGGTCAACCCGACGCAAATGCCGCCGAGCGAGGAGAAGCTGATTCGCGCGGGGCAGCGCGGCGACACGCAAGCGCTCGAAACACTGTTCAGCCGTTATCAGCGGCCGCTCTATCAGACCGCTTTGCGCGTGCTGGGCAGCCCGGAAGAGGCCGAAGACGCCGTGCAAGACGGCATGTTGTCGGCCTTCCGCAACTTGAAGCGCTTCGAGGGCCGCTCGCAATTCTCGACGTGGCTCACGCGCATCGTGATCAATGCGGCGCTAATGCGCCGCCGCAGCTCCAAGGCGCGCCCGGCCATCCCGCTCGAGGACACAACGCGCGAGGATGAACTGCCCGCCGCCGAGCGCTTCGCCGATAACCGTCCGTCACCCGAGCAGCTCTATGTGGGAACGGAGCTCCGCGAGATACTTCAGGAGAACCTGGAAGAGCTTTCACCGCTGCTGCGCACAGCCTTCGTTCTGCGCGAGATGGAAGGCTATTCCACTGATGAAGCGGCGAAGAAACTCGGCGTCACCGAAAATACGCTCAAAGCGCGGTTGTGGCGCGCGCGGCATCAGCTTGCCGAGCGTCTTAGCCGGCGCTTGCGCCGCATCCAGGGTGCCGCGGAATGCGGCCACGGCGAACACGGCATCTATTGCGGCGAACTCTGCGGCTGCCACGGCGCGTAAGCGGCCCTCCGCAGCGTATGAGGTAGTTTTGACTCGCCCCGGGTGAAAAATTCCCGGCGCCCTGGTGGGCTTGTCACGCGCAGGCAACTTTGGCCTCAGAGCGGAGGTCGCTCATGAGCGCCCCAAAGGCAGCCAGGTCGAGCGACTGCGCGCCGTCCGATAGCGCCTCGTCCGGCCGTGGGTGCACTTCGATGAGCAAGCCGTCGCAACCGACCGCCGCTGCGGCGCGCGCCATCGGCGGCACGAGGCTGCGTTTACCGGTGGCGTGTGACGGATCGACAATCACCGGCAAGTGCGAAAGTTCCTTCACCAGCGCCACGGCGGCCAGATCAAGAGTGTTGCGCATGGCCGTCTCGAACGTGCG
>QHYP01000021.1 GCA_003224195.1 Acidobacteriota bacterium
CAACCTATAATCAGCATTGCTCGGCTCCTTTTCCCGAGCCTTGGTCGTTGAACAGCCGCCAAGTCTACTCGGTCGAAGGAGCCGACGCCGTCATCCAATCAATTGAGTGCCAAGCACTTAGAGTGTGCCACCCGCCCATTATTTTCAGGCAAAAGCCCGCCCTCTGAAGAGGGCGGCTACAGTGACGGCGGCGTGGGGGCAGGATAACAAGGAGCGGGGGAAGAGAGATTTCTCGCTACGCTCGAAATGACGGCGTGGAGAGCGACCGGGACGCCAAGCTACGGCATAAAAGGGCGGACTGAAGTCCGCCCTTACAGGTGATGAAGAGTTTGCAGAAAAGAGGGGCGAGGCGAGGAAGCGCTCTGCGGGGGGCAGGCGAGACGCCATATAGCCAAAGGTATTCCCGGAAGAGTTTCTCTGCGACCGCCGGCGGGGCGAAAGATGCCGGGCTTCCCGACGCAAACCGTCGGGACCCCCGCAAATCGGTGGAAAGCCCGGCGCTACACGATCAGAGTCGGGACTCGCGCCCGTCCCTCCTGCGGCGGGCAGGGGTCGGGCGCTCGGATCGGGCAGGGCGAGCCCTGCTTCGGCGGCGGTGCTCGGAAGTGAGTACGTCCACAGTCTATGCCATATGCAGTGGCTAGCGCCGGAGGTGCGTCAGTTGCTAGCCCAGCGCATAAGCGCTGGGTACGTGGTGTATAAAATGTCAAGCGCCGGAGGCGCGACACATGTCTCACACCTACGCTCAAAACATGATCCATGTCGTATTCAGCACTAAAGACCGGCGCAAAAGCATTTCCTTAGAATTTCAACCCAAAATGTGGGCCTACTCGGCGGCCATTTGCAAGAAGCAAGGAATTTTCGTCCATGCCGTTGGCGGAATGGAGGACCACGTTCATTTCCTGATCCAAGTTCCGCCCACCATGGCTTTGGCCAAAGCAGTTCTCGCCATCAAATCGAATTCTTCACGATGGGCGAACGAGGAAGGTCATACGTTTGCATGGCAGCAGGGTTGCGCGGCGTTCAGCGTCAGTGCTTCCATTGTCCCCGCGGTCGTTCGATACATACGAGATCAGAAAGCGCATCACAGAAAAATGAGCTTTGATGAGGAATTTCTCGTCTTGTTGAAAAAACACGGGATAGAATTTGATCCGAATTTTGTTTTTGGATAGGTGCCGCGCCTACGGCGCTGGGGATTCTCTCTGTCACGTTTCCCAGCCCTGACGGGCTGGGCTAACGTCTAGCGCGCCTACGGCGCTGTTTAGAATGAATAGCAACGAAGCGTGTGGGGCGCGGCGGGGGATGGGGAATGCATCGAGGCAAGCGTCGGAAATCCCGCCGGCTTTCCTGCCTGCCACGCTGCGAGCACGCAGGCGCAGGGACCTCCAGGCGTTCTCCAAAACTTCTGCTGACGGTCAAGTTGACGGTCAATCGGGATGTGGTAAGCTCCCCCTTTCTCCTGTTGATCGTCTAAAGGAGCGTATGCCAACTTCCGAAAGCGAAGTCCTGCTGGGCGCAATCGGTTTGCCGGTGCTGAGGACGAGCTAACCTATGCGCGAATCTTGGCGCATCTTTATCCGCCGTCTAGCCGCGCTCTTCCGCCGCCGCGGTCTCGAAGCCGACCTGGACGCGGAACTTCGTTCCCACCTGGAGATGGCGGTGGAATTGAATCTCCACAAAGGCATGAGCGCCGAGGACGCGCGCCGCGAGGCGCTGCGCAGCTTCGGCGGCGTCGAGCAAACCAAGGAACTCTACCGCGATCAGAGAGGACTGCCCATGATCGAGACCGCGCTGCAAGACCTCCGCTTCGGCTTCCGGATGCTCCGGCGCAGTCCGGGGTTTTCCGCGCTGGCAGTTCTCTGTCTGACGTTGGGGATCGGTGCGAACGCCGCAGTGTTCAGCTGGATCGAAGGGATCTTATTCCGTCCCTACCCAGCCGTAACACACCAGGAGCGGCTGCTCGCTCTGGGCGGAACGGAGCGCGGGGAGGCTCGCGGAACGCCGATTTCGTGGCCAGATTTCGTCGACTTGCAGAGGAGTTGCACGCTGTTTGACGCATTTTTTGTAACGAAAATTATGGGGACGACGCTCAGCATTGGCGACCGCGCCGAGGTCACCACTGGAAGCATCGTATCAGCGAATTATTTTGATGCTATCGGAGTACATCCGATTCTTGGGCGAGGATTCGAGCCGGGCGAGGACACGGGGCGGAACGCTCATCCTGTGACGGTGATCAGTTACCAGCTCTGGAAAGGCCGCTTCAAGGGCGATCCGCAAATCATCGGGAAAACGCAGCGGCTCAATGGTGTGCTGCACACGATTGCCGGCGTCACGCCGGAAGGGTTTTACGGGACCTTCGTGGGTTGGGCGATGCAGTTCTGGGTCCCAGCGTCGATGGAGGAAACTTTTGAAGCGGGCGGGTACAAACTGGAGGATCGCGGTGCGCGATGGATCGAGGCTTACGTGCGGCTCAAGCCCGGCGTTACTCTCGCGCAGGCGCAGCAGGAGATTTCGGCCGTGGCCCAGCGACTCGAAGCCGATTATCCGGCAACCAACCGCGGCCGCGGCATCAAGCTGTGGCCGTTATGGCAGACGCCATTCAACAATGCGGGCACGCTGCTCCCCACGCTCGAGATCATGCTCGCCGTGGTCGTTTTCGTCCTGCTCATCGCTTGCGCGAACGTGGGCAATCTGCTGCTCGTCAGGTCGTTCGCGCGACGCCATGAAATGACGGTCCGGCTGGCCATCGGGGCGGGTCGCGGCCGGTTGTTGAAGCAACTTTTCACGGAAGGCCTGATCTTGTCGGCTTTTGGCGCAGCCGGAGGAATCCTCGTGGCGTACTGGTGCCGTCACGCGCTCGTGCTGCTCTTTCCCGCGCGGCGTGGCGTGGCGATGCACCTGCCGGGCGAAATCGATTGGCGCGTTCTGGCGCTAAGTGCCGGGGTTTGCCTGATCGCGACGCTCCTGCTCGGGTTGGTTCCCGCAATGCAGACCGGCAAGATCGATCTCGCGGGTGCTTTGAAAGCTGAATCAGCCGGTGTGGTTGGGGGCCGTGGAAGAGCATGGATCCGCTCGGGTCTGGTGGTGATGCAGGTGTCGCTGAGCTTCGTTCTGCTGGTTGGGATGGGGCTGCTGCTGCAAAGTCTGCAGAAAATTCGAACTACGAGCCCGGGTTTTTCGACGCACGGAGTGCTGGAGACGGTCGTCCCTCTGGTGTCGGCAGGATACGATGCGCCGCGCGCGCAGAGTTTCCAGGACGAGCTGCTGGAGCGCGTGAAGGCGCTGCCCGGCGTCGAGTCGGCTGCATTTGGGCGAATGACGCCGCTGAGCTACGGAAGCTTTTCTTCCGCGCCGATTGCCGTAGATGGCTATCAAGCTCCGCCCGAAGAGCAGCCCATCGTGCAATACAACGAGGTGGGCCCGGACTACTTCGCGACGATGGGTATTCCCTTGGTGTCCGGCCGCGAATTCACGCGGGCGGACGACGAAAAGGCCGCTCTGGTGGCCGTCGTGAACGAAACCATGGCCGGGAAGTATTGGCGCGGCAAGAATCCAATTGGCGAGCGCGTTCAAGTCAAAGGCCGATGGATGCAGGTGGTCGGTGTGGCAAAAGATTCCAAGTACCAGAGCGTTCGGGAAACGCCGAAACCCTTTTTCTACGTGCCTCTGCGCCAGAATTTCTCGCGAGGTGCAGATTTGTTTATCCGAACCCCGCTAAACGCGGAGACGATGGCGACGGCGCTGGCGCGCGAGGTCCACACGCTGGATCCGGGCCTGGCGCTCTACGAGGTGATCACGCTACAGGAACAGTTGGATCGCTCGACGTCGCCGCAGCTCGTGGCCGTAACTTTAGTTGGGGTCCTAGGCGGATTGGCGCTGCTGCTCGCCGCCATCGGACTGTATGGCGTGATGTCGTATGCGGTGTCGCAGAGCACACGCGAGCTGGGGCTGCGCATGGCGCTCGGCGCGCATGCCTCCGATCTGCTGCGGCTGGTGATGTCCCGTGGTCTCGCGTTGACGGCAGGCGGCGTGCTGCTTGGCACCGCGGCGGCGCTCGCTCTCACGCGATTGCTCGGGAACATGCTGTACAGGGTGAGCCCGCGCGACCCGCTGGCCTTCGGGTCGGCATTCGCGGTGATGATGATCGTCTCCCTGGCAGCGTGCTTCTTGCCCGCCTGGCGCGCGGCGCGGACGGACCCAGCGCGGGCGTTGCGGGATTGATCCTGTGTATCCGAGAAGCGGGGCTGCGCCTGAATGCGCACGCCCAGGCGAAGTTTCAGAAGAGGCGCAGGCGGCGGTGGGTGGCCACGACGGGCGGCGGCGTGAGCGCCTGCGGGATGACGGCTTTGCGGCGCGCGAGCGGGTAAAGCTCGGCGGCAAGCTCATCACAGGTGGCGTAGCGGCTGAGCGGATCTTTGGCGAGGCAGCGGCCAAGGATGGCGTCGAGCGCAGCCGGAGCCGACGGATTCGCATGGGAAGGCGGAAGCGGCGTGGCGGAGAGAATCTGCCCGCAAATGGACTGGAGCGACTGGCCTTCGAAGGGGCGCTGCCCGGTAACCATTTCGTAGAAGACGACGCCGAGAGAAAAGAGGTCCGAGCGAGCGTTTTGCGGCTTGCCGAGGACTTGTTCGGGGCACCAGTAAGCGGGCGTGCCCAAGAGCGGCGCGCCGCTGGCGTCGCGATTCTGCAGGCGGGCGATGCCGAAGTCGGTCAGCTTCACCTTTACGCGGCCTTCGTCGCTGATCAGAATGTTGGCCGGCTTCACGTCACCGTGGATGACGCCTTTGCGGTGCGCCGCAGCGAGCGCGGAGGCGACGTCGCCAGCCCAGGCGCAAGCACGCGCATAGGGAATGTGGCCTTTGGAGATGAGCTTCTCGAGCGGCTGGCCCTCGACGTATTCCATCACGAGATAGGGAGTGGAGGAAGATTCCTCGAAACCCATGTCGTGCAGGGTGATGATTCCGGGGTGAGAAAGCTGGCCGACGACACGCGCCTCGCGAATGAATTCTTCGCGAGCCATGCCTTGGGCGAACTCCGAGGACAAAAGCTTGACGGCAACGATGCGGTTGATCAGGGGATCGTGGGCGCGCGCGACTTGGCCGGACGCTCCCCGGCCGATGATTTCAAGGATTTCGTAACGACCGACTTGCACAGGCACCCCTCAGAGCCATGCGTTCGAGTACAGGATAGCCAGCGAGAGCGGGGCTCGGAATGGAGCAGTCGTCCCAAGGGAGACGTACTTTGGTACTGGACGAGAATGCCCTGCGGGGCGGCGCGATTAGCGCGAGGCCGGCCTACCTACGGTAGGCAGGCGGTGGCGTTTGCGGGGAACGCAGAGAAGCGAAGACAGGATCGGAGGCGAAAGCCGCGGGAAACTTGCGCACGTAGGACTTCATGTTGGGATGCCAGAAATCGTGGAAGTGAAACTGGTCCATCTCCTTGATGGCCTGCTCGGCGGTCCAATGCTGCTCGGCGATGCGGTAGGCGGCGACGAGTACGCCGGTGCGGTCGTCCCCGAAATGGCAGTGGACGAAGACTTTTTCTACCGGATGCTCGCGGAGGGTTTTCAGGAATTGCGCGACCTGATCGTTCTTCGGCGAAAACCAGCCGCTGAGCGGAAGGCTGACAAACTTCATGCCGAGGGCTTCGACGCGCTTGCGCTCGGATTCGATTTGACCACGCTCCCAGCGGAGATCGATGACGGTGGAGACGCCGAGTTTTTTGAGCTCGGCGAAGGCTTCGGGTTTTGGCGAGGAGCCGCGAAAGAAAAGGCTGGTCACTTTGCCGGCGTTGTGTACGCCAGGGATGGTGATTTTTTCCGCGGGTGGCGCGGATTTTTGGGCGCCTGCCGGGGCGGATTGCGCAACGAGCGGTGAAACTCGCGCGGCGATGGGAAGAACAACCGCAGCGAGAGCCAGGCGAAGAAAAATGTGCCGAGGCACGGGATCGATCCTCTTCTTTTATTTTACGACAGCCGCACGCGGCCGAAGGCGATGCGATGCGCGCGCGGCGAGAAAAAAAGCGCAGAAACCTTACCACTAGTTGTTGACATGGCGCGTAAGAGTCAACTACAGGTTGTGTTTTTTTCGCTTGACAGCAATTTCGCAGACGTTGATACTGCGCAACTAGGTTCGGGGGAACGTGGTAGCGCCAAGCCGGCCGCGTCGAGGAGATACGGCGGCGGGATTTGAAGCCACGAGGCCGGCCCGGATTCCAACGCGACAATCGAGCGCGAAGTTTTGCTTTGCGCCCGAAGTAGAGGCGCAAGCGCGGCTGTGACGCCGTTTGTGCAAATCGGCTCACGGCCCGGTTCGCATTTTTTAGACCGCGTTCCCGGCCAAGCCGCGTTTTTCCGCACCGCATTGCACGCAACGGCGACCCCAACCCCTGCCGTGCCCGAACGGAGTAAAATAAAAGGGTTCCCCCGCAAGCCTGGGTGCGGGACCCGCTATTGCGGAGGAACGGATGGCTACGGTGAAGCCGGTTCTCAATGGGAAGTCGCTGGAGACGGGAACGAAGCCGACGGCGCGTGCGGCGGGCGCGCGGACTGGACTGACGTTCAGACGTTTCTTTACCGATGGGACAGTTTCCCCGTTCGAGGCGGTCGAATGGGAACTGCGCACGGCGCAGATCGCCAACGAAAAAGGCGCGACGATTTTCCGCCAGGAAAACGTCGAAGTACCGAAGGCGTGGTCGCAGACGGCGACGAACATCGTCGCAAGCAAGTATTTCCACGGGAAACCGGGAACACGCGCAAGAGAAGGCTCCGCGAAACAGCTCATCGGCCGCGTCGTGAATACGATTGTGCGCTGGGGCGAAGCGGGCGGCTACTTCGCGAATGCGGAATCGCGCAACGCCTTCAAGGATGAACTGACCCACCTGCTGCTCGAACAGAAGATGGCTTTTAATTCGCCCGTGTGGTTCAACGTGGGCGTGCAGCCGAAGCCGCAGTGCTCGGCGTGCTTCATCAACTCGGTCCAGGACAGCATGGACTCGATTATGAACCTGACGAAGACCGAGGGGATGCTGTTCAAGTGGGGCTCGGGAACAGGGACGAACTTTTCGACGCTGCGCGGGAGCAAGGAGCCGCTCTCCGGCGGCGGGATCGCGTCCGGTCCGGTGAGCTTCATGAAGGGCTTCGACGCGTTCGCGGGCGTGATCAAGAGCGGCGGGAAGACGCGGCGCGCGGCGAAGATGGTCATCCTGAACATCGACCACCCGGACATCGTCGAGTTCATCGAAAGCAAGGTGAAGGAAGAGCGGAAGGCGCATGTGCTGATCGAGCAGGGCTACGACTCCGGGATTGACGGGGACGCGTACAGCTCGATCTTTTTCCAGAACGCGAACCACTCCGTGCGGGTGACGGACGAATTCATGCGGGCGGTGGAGGACGACCGCGACTGGTGGACGAAGAACATCGCGGACGGGCAGCCATACGAGAAACACGGCGCGCGCGAGCTGCTGCGAAGGATCGCGGATTCGACCTGGCATTGCGGTGATCCCGGCATGCAGTACGATTCGACCATCAACCGCTGGCACACGTGCAAGAGCACGGCGCGGATCAACGCGTCGAATCCCTGCTCGGAGTACATGTTCCTGGACGACACGGCGTGCAACCTGGCTTCGCTGAACCTGATGAAGTTCGTGAATTCGAGCGGGCAGTTCGACGTGGAGGCATTCCGGCACGGGGTGGACGTGACCATCACGGCGCAAGAAATCCTGGTGGACAATGCCAGTTACCCCACACCAAAGATCGCGGAGAACTCGCACGATTTCCGGCCGCTCGGGCTGGGCTACGCGAACCTGGGCGCGCTGCTGATGTCCATGGCGCTGCCGTACGATTCCGAAGAGGGCCGCGACGTGGCGGGCGCAATCACCGCGCTGATGTGCGGCGAAGCGTACGCGCAGTCGGCGCGGATGGCCGAGCGCATGGGCGCGTTTCCGGGCTACGAAGTGAACCGCGAGCCGATGCTCGACGTGATCCGCATGCACCGCGAGGCGCTCCGGGCGATTCATCCGGAGAACGTGCAACCGCAACTGATGCTGGCGGCGCAGAACGCGTGGGACACGGCGCTGGCGCACGGCGAAAAGCATGGATACAAGAATTCGCAGGTGACGGTGCTGGCGCCGACGGGCACGATCGGCTTCATGATGGATTGCGACACAACGGGGATCGAGCCGGACCTGGCGTTGGTGAAACACAAGAAGCTGGTCGGCGGCGGGCTGATCAAGATCGTGAACAACACGGTGCCGCAGGCGCTCATGGGGCTGGGGTACACGCCGGAGCAAACGAGCGAAATCGTTTCGCATATCGACAAGATGGGTGCGATCGAGGGCGCGCCGTATCTGAAGGCGGAGCATTTGCCGGTGTTCGATTGTTCGCTGGCGCCGGCGGGCGGGGGGCGCTCGATCTCGTGGACGGGCCACCTGAAAATGATGGCGGCGGCGCAGCCGTTCCTTTCGGGAGCGATCTCGAAAACGATCAACATGCCCGAGGAATCCACGGTCGAAGACATCATGCAGGCGTACATGGAATCGTGGAAAATGGGGCTGAAGGCCGTGGCGATCTATCGCGACAATTCAAAGCGCTCGCAGCCGCTTTCCGCCGCCGGGAAGAAAGAAGAGATGAAGACGGAAACCGGGGTGGCCGTGCCGGAGCAGCGCGAGCTGTTTGGACGACAGCAGCGCGAGAAGATGCCTGTCGAGCGGGCGTCGGTGACGCACAAGTTCAGCGTGGGCGGCCACGAGGGCTACATCACCGTGGGCATGTATGAAGACGGCCGGCCGGGCGAAATCTTCATCAAGATGGCCAAGGAAGGCTCGACGCTCTCGGGCGTGATGGACGGTTTGGCGCTCACCATTTCGCTCGGCTTGCAGTATGGCGTGCCCCTGAAGGTGTTCGTCGATAAGCTGGTGAACACGCGCTTCGAGCCATCGGGTTACACGCAGAACGCGAACATCCGTTTCGTTTCCTCGGTCCTGGACTACATTGCGCGGTGGCTCGGCGGGCGGTTCATCTCGGCTGAGTACTTGAAACTGAATGGCGGGACAGCAGCGGAGAGTGGAATGGGTGCTGGGGCGCCCTCCCTTGCGCCAAAGCGGGAGATGATGCTCGCTGCGGGCATTGGGGACGCGGTTTCTGCGACTCTGCGCAAGGTGTACGAAGGCGCGCCGACCTGCTCGGAATGCGGCATGCTGATGGTGCCGAACGGCGGGTGCTTCAAATGCGAAAACTGCGGGAGCACATCGGGGTGTAGCTGAGGAGCGGCCCCGGTGAGCGCCAGCCCCTCCCGCCCAGCCCAGGCCTCGAAGCTAGCGCCAGCCGCGACGAGAGCGCACGGGTTTCTGCGCGTCGTGCGACACGGCGCGTCGGCGTCATCGATTTACGTCGTGACCTATCACCGTCTCGACCTCGAAGGGGCGCTGCCGAAACCGGTGCTGGCCGAGGGCGCGCAGGCGCTGATCGATCTCCTCGAAAAAATCGGAGTGGACTTTCGCCGGGGCGAAGTGCGCGGCGCGCTCGAAGATATTCTGCGCTTCGGTTCGGCCAACATCCCCGACCTATGGCTCAGTAACGAGGAGATGATCGAGAAGGGCCTCGTCGAGGACTAAGCCTCACTTCCGAAACTCCTAGAATTGCGAAGATTGCTGGGGCAACCGTCTCCCTGTGCAAGCCGCACAGTGGGGGTATCGCTCAGCGGGGGCGAAGGGGCGGGCGATAAGTGGTGAGCGGGCGGGGGCGCAGGCGGAGGCGCGAGCCGAGCGGCGGCGGCACGTTCTGCAGAGGCGCGCCGCAATTGCTGCAACGGTCGCCGCCGAAGGGGCCGGTGAGATTGGCGCGGAGCCAGTGGCCGCGCGCTTCGCACTGCGGATTGATGCATTGCACGGTCCAGCCGGGAAGATACTGCATATTTCCTCCTGAATTGCCCCTCAGGGCTCGGTTCGCGAACTTCCCGCGGTCTAAAGACCGCGGCTACAAAAGGCAACCCGTGCGTGGCGATCGGAAAAATGAACTTAGCGCGGATTGTGCCGCAGGGCCCATGTGGTGTCAAGAGGAAAGCTACCATAGGTTGTGGTACTGTTGCGGCCAGCAAAACCGGCCGCCAGGCGCTGTGACGGGCGAGCGGACCGGGGCAGAATGATCTCGCGCGGAAGGTGACCCTTTGCGACGCTCCCCTAGCGGGGTTCAGGGCAGACAGGGCAAGCGGCCGCGCGACGGAGGATTGCATGGTAAATCCCTCAGGAAGAACGATTGATCTCGGCGGATTGCCGCCCTTTCCGGGCCTCAGAAACCTGGGACGGCGGGCGCTGGGCATCGGCGTTGTAATTCTGGTTGCGATTCTACTTTTTTCGTCGGTGACTTCGATCCCGACCGGGCACGTAGGCGTGCTCACGCTGTTCGGACGAGTGACGGGCGAGGCGCTCGGCGAAGGCATCCACATGATCAACCCGCTCAAGTCGGTGCAGAAGCTCTCGGTCCAGACGCAATCAGTGAAGGAGAGCGCCAGCGTCCCGTCGAATGAAGGATTGATCTTGGCGCTTGATACGTCGCTGCTCTTTCGCCTGGACCGCACCAAGGCCGCGCAGGTGTTCCAGACGGTTGGTGAGAATTATGCGGAAAAGATCGTGGAGCCGACGCTGCGGGCGGCCATTCGCGCCTCGACATCAGCGCACACGGCAAATGCGCTCTACACCAATGCGCGCGAGATCGTGCAGCAGCAAATCCAGGACGAGTTGACCGCACAGCTCGCCCCGCGAGGCGTGATTGTCGAAGCCGTGCTGCTGCGCGACGTGCAGTTGCCGGCGATGCTCAAATCGTCCATCGAAGCGAAGCAGCAGGCGGAGCAGGACGCCTTGCGCATGAGCTTTATCCTGCAGAAGGAAAAACAGGAGGCGGAACGCAAGCGCATCGAAGCGCAAGGCATCGCGGATTTCCAGCGCATCGTGGCGCAGGGGATCAGCGCGCAGTTGCTGGAATGGAAAGGGATAGAAGCGACCGAACATCTGGCAACGAGCGGAAACGCCAAAGTGGTGATCATCGGCAATCCGAAGAACGGCCTGCCGCTGGTCCTGGAACCGAGGTGACAGCGTCGCTCGCGGACTAAAACGGCGGCGCAGAAAGGAACCGGCGTTGCGGAGGCTTTAAGGTCGCGGTGAAGGAGGCTTCGTTTCTGTGCCCGCAGCTGACCCAGATGCGGAGCCTTTCAGGCGCTTGACCAACTCCTGCTGGGCGGCAAATTTGCTTTTGAGTGTGTCAACTTCCTGCTTCTTGCTGCTGATCTGGTTCTCGAGGTCGTCGAGTTTTGCCTTTCCGGCCGCGTCGTGCTGATAGTCGGGATTGGAATAATGGGTCTGGCGGTCGAGCGCGAATTCGCGCTGAGCGATATTGAGATCCTTCTCCGCGATCGCGAGTTGCTGTTTTAGCTGGGCGAGATCAGCTTCCGCCTTGGCCAATTCTTGGGCGGCCTTGGACGCGTCCTCGGGCCTGGCAGCATTCGCCGCCGGGGCACCTTGCTCTTTGCCCTTCGCTTGGTCTGCTGTTGAGCCCGGGATTCTCGGCACTTCCGCTGTTGCCGAGGTCACGGTTTCGGGGCTTGCTGGCTTCAGGTTGTCATCGGTGATGACCTTCTTCGGCTCCTTCGCCGCCTTTTTCTTTTCCTCGCGCGCGCGCCGCGCGGCTTCGGCCACAGAATCCTGCTGGCCCGAAGGCTGTCGCGCGAGGAGTGGCAGGGCAGCAAGCGCGAAGACGAAAAACGAGGAGACAAGGTACGGAGTCAGGCGAAGAAAAGCCGCGGTTTTCATGATTCCTCTCCCAGGGGGACCAGCTTAAAGAATACGCCCACGCAGAGGGTCCGGCAACCGGCTTGGTCGAGGCTAGGCGAATGAATCAAGGCCTGCCGCCGGTGTTCCGGGGCGTTCTTATCTTTGCCGCCTGCTGCCGGAGGCCGGCTGGTCTTTGCCATAGTTACGATCCCTGGTCGAAACACGAAACCCCGAAGTATGTGAAAGTGCCCGGGCGGGGAGGCTCGGCGGTCAGGCTTGGGAGCTGCTGGAAGGATGATGCCGTCTCGCAAAAGCGGCTACTTTGCTGCGGTTGCCGCAAAGCGCCATCGAACACCACCGCCGGCGTCTGGTGCGGGATGTGTCATAAATAAGCAGGCCGCAGGCGGGATTCGCGCAGCGGCGCAGCGGGGCGCGAGAGCCTTCGGCGATAATCTCCGCCGCCGAGCGCGCAATGGCTGCCAAGAGCCATTCAAGGCTCTCTTCCCTCGCACGGAATTTCAATTGCCAATTGCCCGCTTCGTACATCAGCTCGTCGTGGCCCTCGGTGATGGCCAGGATTTCGTTGATGGGAGAAATGAAGGATTCGCGGGTTGTGCCGCCGCCGGCCACGGCGAGCAACGCTTCCCGAACGGCCGTCCGCAGACGCACGGCAGCCTGCAGGAGCTGCTGGATGGCAGGCGCCGAGGCGTGCTCCCACTCGAGAAGATTGCGGAAGCGCTCCGCTGAGATTACACCGGTGCCCGAAAGAAACGCCAGCAGACCGTCCCAACTGCGAAGCGGATCTTGGTTGCCGGCTGAAGGATGGGCCGTGTTGGCGAATTCTACGGCCAGACGACCATCAAGTGGCGCAGACCGGGAAGGTACGCGGTGACTGGCGCCAGGCGAAGAGCTTGATTTTCGGATGGCCATCGAGGTTTGGGCGGTTTTCGCCTAACCGGTAAACGAGCATACACAAGTTAGAGCTGGCAGACCAGTCGAAATGCATGAATTGCGACCGTTCTTGGCTCCTTACCATCCAATGCAGGCGTAGGATGAAGGTTCTGGAGGCTGCTGTGAAGTCGTTCATTACCGCTCTCGGTGTCGCTTTCTTCTCCCTGTTCGCTCTGGCAGGAATGTTCCGCCGCACCACGGTTCCGGAAGAAAGCCTCACATTCGCAGCTAAAGAGCAAGATGAGAGGCCGCGGCCAGCGGTGGTTGTGGAGCTTTTCACGTCGGAAGGCTGTTCGAGCTGTCCGCCAGCGGACGCGCTATTAGCGCAACTTGTAAGCGACCAAAGGATTGCGGGCGCGGAGGTCATCGCTCTCGAAGAGCATGTGGATTACTGGAACCACCTCGGCTGGATCGATCCGTTCTCCTCGCAGGAGTTCACCTTCCGACAGCAAGAGTACGAGGAAAAGTTTCGCACCGGGAGCGTTTATACGCCGCAGATGGTCGTGGATGGCAGCGTGGAGTTCGTGGGCAGTCGCGAGGGCCAGGCGCGGCAGGTAATCACGCAGGCCGCACAGACGACCAAGACGCCCGTGCGGCTGGCATTTGCGGCCGGGAACGGCTCCCGCGCGAGTTTGCAGGTCACGGTGGGGAAACTTTCGGGGGCTACCCCGGACGATCGCGTGGAAGTGTTTTTAGCGGTCACGGAGACGGGACTCCACTCCGACGTAAGGGCAGGAGAGAATGCGGGGCACGACGTGGGTCATTCGGCTGTCGTGCGCGCGCTGCGAAAGCTTGGTCAGGCGGACCCACGCGCGGACATCGGGCTCTCCGCTGCGCCCGAATTGAAGCTCCAGGCCAAGTGGAAGCGCGAGAACCTTCGCGCGGTTGTGTTTTTGCAGGAGCGCAAGAGCCGCCGAATCATCGGAGCGGCTTCCTTGCCGCTTACATAAAGCAGAAATAAGCATTTGCAGGAAATGAGTGGGAGCTGAAGCTTGTACGCGAGCATGGTAGAGTGCAACGCGCATGGCGAAGCTGGCGATGAGCATCGAGATTGCCGCGCCTCCGGACCGCGTGGGCGTCTTTTTCGTTCCCCAGAGGATGCCTTACTGGTACGGGGCGGAGATGCAAGCGGAATTCACGCTGCTGGGTGGCGAGCCGGATTTTCGCGCCAGCCAGATGGTGCAAGTCCGCGGGACGCTCGGGAAGCGAGAGGTTGCTCTGACCGCCGTGGTCACCGAATATGATTTTGCGCGGGTGCTGGAGTGGCGATTTCAGGATGCATACGGAGTGAAGGGCCGGCAGCGGTGGGAGATCCAGCCCGCCGCGGACGGCTCGCGGCTGCGGCTGTACGATGAGTATGAGCAGCCGGGCGCGTTCGGACGCTTGTTCGATTGGCTTATTACCCGGCACGCCGTTGCGAAGCGCGATCGAGAACACCTTGCACGGCTGAAGCGCCTGGCGGAAAATCGGTAGCACCCTGCGCAAAGGTCGCGCACTACGCGGCGGCGAATGACGGAGGAACGGGACCTTTCCGCGGCCAAAGTCGCCGAATCTGCGGCGGGCCCACCCGCTGAACCTCCTGGTGCCGGCTTCCCGGTTTTTCTCCGCGATTCCATCCCGTTTGTCTTGTTGCGGCTCGTACTGTACCTCGCTCTTTTTCAAACGATCGGCTACGGGCTCTCCGCTCTGCTGGTAAGGATGGCTCCTTGGACTGCAGCACAGTCGGTTGCAGGGCTGCTGATACAGGAAGTTTTGAGCTTCTCCGCGGCTGCGGGCACGGCGCTCATCATGGCGAGGGCGGAGCGCCGCTCATTTGGCGCATACGGTCTTCCCGTGCGGAACGCTTTCGGGAAGTTGTTCTGGCAGGGCGCGCTGCTGGGACTGGCGGAACTTTGCGCAGTGATGAGCCTGATTGCGGTGTTCGGGGCCTATCGCTTCGGTCCGCTGGCGATTCATGGGGCAGGGCTTTTGCGATGGGGTCTGACGTGGGCGTTCTTTTTTCTTGCTGTCGGATTTTCGGAGGAGTTTCTGTTCCGCGGGTACGTGCAGTTCACGCTGGCAAAAGGAATTGGCTTTTGGCCTGCGGCTGTCTTTCTCTCGACACTCTTCGCAGCAGCGCATTTAGGAAAAGGCAATGCCGGAGAGAACTGGGTGGGAGCGCTGGGTATACTCGTGATTGGGCTCTTTTGGTGTCTAACCCTGCGGCGAACCGGGAGCTTGTGGTTCGCCGTGGGAATGCACGCGAGTTTCGATTTTGGCGAAACGTTCCTCTTTTCCGTGCCAAACAGCGGCGTCACCTTTGAAGGTCACTTATCGAAAGCAACGATGCACGGCGCAGCTTGGCTGACCGGCGGAGCGGTCGGACCTGAAGCCAGCATTTTCAATTTCGTGATCATCGGGCTGCTTTTCTACCTCTTTCACCGTTGGTATCCCGCGAAAGCTGAGCCGACCCGCGAGTAGATGCGGCGAACGTTGTTCACCGAACCAGGTCGGAGGCAAAGACAAGGCGGACGCCCTGCGCCTCGAGCGCCGGCAAAACCTCGGTCAGCGCCTGGAGAGTAGAAGGATGAGGATGACCAATGGCGATGGCCTCGCCTTTTGTGCGCGCGCCGCGCGCGGCGAGCTCAAGCTGCTTCCGTATGGCCGACACCTCGACAACATCGTCGAGAAATGGAACATTGCGAAACGTGCAGCGCACGCCGTCGCGCCGGGCGGTGTCGTAGGCGACGGTGGCGGCCGTGGTCCGGCTATCGATGTAGAAGAGATGTCGCTCGCGAAGGACCGGCATCAGCTCGTCCATCAGCGCAGCGTCCGCAGTGGCTTGTGAGCCTTGGTGGTTGTTTACCCCGGCAACGTAGGGGACGGACGCGAGCATTCTCTCAACCATCTCCGCCACTTCCGGCTGCGACAACCCCGGGCGCAGTTCGGTTGGCTCCGGCTTTTCGTTTGCCACCGATTGCATGGGTAGGTGTAGCAGCACCTCGTAGCCACGGCAGTGGGCTTCTTCGGCGATTTCCGCGGAATGCGGATGGTCAGGGAGAACCGAAATCGTCAACGGGTACGGCAGCGCGAAGATCGCATCGGCAGCGGCGCGGTCGCTCCCCAAGTCATCCAGAATGATGGCTAAGCGCGCGCGGTCCGAAGAGGTGTCCGAAGCCGTTGCGAGGCCGGGAATCGGAGCAAGGACGTGGATGACATGCGTTGGGGCGCCGGCACGACGGTAGGCAAATCGCAGCAAGCCGCTGCTGCGCGTGGTCGCGTCCTGCGTCAAGCCGTGGCGCGTGGCCACTTTTGCAAGAGCCTGGAGCAGCCGCGTGAGCTCGGCACGCCGCGAAGCGTCTGAGGATTCCGCGGGCAATGTCACGTAGAGATGATCGGTTTCCTCTGGCCGTTGTTCGGAGGCGCGGCCCTCACTGCGGATGTCCGAACCCGGCGGCGCTGCATTGGCCGCAGCGCTCCCAAGTTCACGGGTGATGGCGTGGATCTCTGCGGCGGCGAGACGGCTTTGTTCCTTCTTGCAGCCGGCCGTGAGCACGAGGACGGCGGCGAGAAGAGCCAGAAAGAAGGCTTGGCAGACGACATTGCGCGCCCCGCAAGACGCGGCTCGAATCCGGTTCGGTTTGGAAGAAGCAATGCCCCCAGGCACGGCAGGTTGGGTTAGGCGGCCTTTTTTGCAGGCGCCTTCAGCAGTTCAATGGCTTTCCGCAGAACGGGATCGTCAGGAGAGAGCGGCCGCGGTTCGGGCGGCACTTCTCTGCTGTTGGAAACGCCGGTGGTGTCGTCATCGCCGACGTCGCTGTCCTCCCCAGCCGATTGGGCGGTGACGATTTCCGTCGGAGTAACACCTTCGTCGAGAATCGATTTGCCGTCCGCCTTGTAGTAGTTGGCGACCGTCAGAATGATCGCCGCTCCGTCCTCAAGAGGGATCAGTTTTTGTTCCGAGGCAAGGCCAAACGTGCGCTCTCCCACAATGTCTCCGCGGCGGTTATCCGCAATCGCAGAGGCAAGAACCTCCGCAGCGCCAGAAGTGCTCGCATTGATCAGCACGGAGACAGGATTCCGCCAAATCACTTTGGCGGAGTCGGCGGCGAAGGATTGCCGCGAGACCGTCTGCCCCGCAAGCGTGCTAACCGTGCCGCTGGTCAGGAAGAGGCGCGCCATCGCGATCGCTTCAGAAATCTCCCCGCGGCCGCAATCGCGCACATCCAGGACGACCTTGCGGATGCCCTGTTTTTCGGCTTGCAGTATGCGATCGTGCACTTCGTCCGCTCGTCCGCGATCGAGCGAAGGCAGGCGGAGAGCAAGGATATCCGGATCGATTTTCTCGCTGAGGATCTTCTGTGGCGCGAGCTTCTCTCGAACGAGGTCAACGGGTTGCGGATCGACGCCGACATGACGAATGATGGCAACCCTCACCGTTGTTCCAGGCTGGCCACTGAGCAGATTCGTCGCCTGACCGACCGACATGTCGCGCGTGGTGAAGCCGGCAACCGAGTCCAGGATATCTCCGCCATGCAAGCCCGCCTTCTGCGCCGGGCTATTCGGCACCACGGAAACCACGACGATGTAGCCAAATCGCTTGCTCAACGTCATACCGGTCTCGGCGGTCCCGGAATTCGAGATCTTCTGTTTGTATTCCGTGTATTCACGCGGCGTCAGGTAGCTGGATTGAGGGTCAAGCGCTTCCAATAGACCATGGAGCGAGCCGGCTGTCACCATGCGCATATTGGGCTCGTCCACGTAGTCCTGCTGAATCTTTTGCAGGACCTCGCCATACACTGTCAGCGACCGATAGGTCTTTTCGTCTCCGGTCTTGCCAAGGACATGACCCAATCCGGCGTAGCCGAAAATGATTACTGAAAGGCTGAGAATTCCGATTTTGGCGAAGCGATTCATAATTTCCCCATGCGCCGTGCGCCTGGCAATTATAGCACCTCAAGGTTATGGGCCCCGCCGGAGCTTTCGAGGAAAGCTTCGAGAAGAGCAAGGACAGGCCTGCAAGTTCTTTGCTCCTGCCGAGGCGTCCGAGTCAGGAAGTCGCGCAGGGTGAGTTTGCGAGCGGCGAGTGATGGGAGTCAGACACGTCTACGCAGCGAATTGTTGCATGTTTGCAACACCCGTTCGAAAGGGAGCTGTACGGCCAGGCGTAACTATATGAAAAGTAAGCAGAAACAGGCAACGGCTTCGGCCGCAGGAATGCTAGAATAAAGTTGCATTTCATGACCTTTCAGACCACAATTGCGCACCCCATGGAGACGTCCGGAGTCGGCCTGCATACTGGGGTGCAGAGCCACGTTCGGCTCATCCCGGCTCCCCCGAACACAGGCATCGTTTTCCGGCGCACGGACCTCGACAATTTTCCGATCGAGGCGCAGGGTCACAATGTAGCGCGAGTAAGTTATGCGACTAGCTTGATGAAACAGGGAGTATTGCTCTCCACCACGGAGCACCTGCTTGCTGCGGTCTATTCTCTGGGGATCGACAACGTCTTCATCGACATTGATGCCATAGAGGTGCCGATTCTCGACGGCTCGGCAGAGCCATTCGTGGAGATGCTCGAGCAAGCCGGAATCCGCAAACTGCGCAGGAAGCGGCGGCATCTGAAAGTTGTGAAGCCGCTTGAGTTTACGGAAGTCGACGCCGCCAACCCCGCCCAGTCCCGCCGAATCGGAATTTACCCGGCCGAAGAATTTCGGATCCGTTGCTACGTGGACTACGCACATCCGCTTGTCGGCCAGCAGGAAATCGAAATGGTGGTACGGCCGGAGACTTTTCGGCACCTCCTCTCGCGCGCCAGGACGTTCTGTTTCGAGAGGGACGTCGAGCCGCTGCGCGCCATGGGTCTTATTCGCGGAGGCTCGCTTGAGAACGCCATCGTTCTGACGGACGATGGGGTGATGAACGGGCCGCTGCGCTTTGCCGACGAGTTCGGGAGGCATAAAGCGCTTGACCTGATTGGCGATTTGGCTCTTGCCGGTCTGCCGCTTCTGGCGCGCGTGGAAGCATATAAAGCCGGGCACGCGCTGCACACGCAGCTCGTGAGCCGACTCTTGGCGGACCCTACCCTCTGGACGATTACGAGCGAGGAACCCGCCGAAGCCCCTGTCCCGATCCACGCCGCTGCGCCGAGTCTTTCGCCCGTCCCCGCCGCCGACAGAGCTACCGGCTTCGTTGAGACCTCATCTTAGTATTCATTCGGTTAGACCTCCAGCACCGTCCCCGTACAGCCGATTGTCAAACCCGGAGTGACAGGCGACAATAAGCCGCCATGCCAAACTCAGATCTCGCCATCGTCGTTCTGGCCGCGGGGAAGGGCACCCGGCTGAAGTCCGGCCTGGCCAAGGCGCTGCACCGGGCTGGCGGGCGGACATTGGTGGAGCACGTTGTGCGGGCGTGCCGTGCCCTTGCCGCCAAGAAGACTTGTGTGGTCGTAGGCTACCAGGCGGACGACGTTGCCTCGGCGGTGAGCACGCTCGATGTCGAGACGGTCCTGCAGGACCCACAGCGCGGCACGGGCCATGCGATGCTCGTTGCGCGGCGGGCCATCGGCAAGGTCAAGCTGGCGCTCGTTCTGCCCGGTGATGCCCCGCTCATCCATACAGAGACGCTGAAGGCCCTTGTCCAGGCTCATCGCGCAGGCAATGCCGCCGCGACGCTCTTGACCGCCGTTCTGGACAATCCTATCGGTTACGGCCGGGTCCTGCGCAAGTCGGCGACCACAGTGGCGGCGATTGTCGAGGAGACGCAGCTTACGGACGAGCAACGCACCATCAATGAGATCAATTCGAGCATCTATTGCTTCACCCTGGAAAAGCTCTGGCCCGCTCTGGGGCGAGTGACGCCCGACAACAAGCATCGCGAGCTGTATCTCACGGATGTGGTCGCTCACATGGTTGCGAATGGCGACACAGTGCTCGCTCAAATCGCCACCGACGCACAGGAAATCCTGGGCTGCAACACACGGGCCGACCTAGCCGAGGTGGACCGCATCTTCCGCGAACGCAAGCGAGCAGCGCTGATGAACGCGGGTGTAACGATTCAATTGCCGGAAACGGTGCTGATTGATCCCGACGTCGCCGTGGGTGAAGACACAGTCATCGAACCCTGCGTGCAGTTGCTCGGGAAGACGAAGATCGGCGCGCGCTGCACGATCCGCACCGGCAGCGTGCTGAGCGACGCGACACTCGGCGACAACGTAACCATCGAGCCGCATTGCGTCGTGGCATCAAGCCGCCTGGACAACGACGTAATCATCGGTCCGTTTGCCCGGCTGCGCCCGGAAAATCATCTGAAGCCCGGGGTGCGGATCGGAAACTTCGTCGAGCTGAAGAAGAGCGTCGTGGGCGAGGGCACAAAGGCCATGCACCTGACCTATCTGGGCGACGCGCGGATCGGCGCCAAGGCCAACATCGGCGCCGGCACAATCACCTGCAACTACGACGGTTTTCACAAGTACCCGACGACAATCGGCAATCGAGTTTTTATCGGCAGTGACACGGCGCTGGTTGCCCCCGTGCGCGTGGGAGATGGCGCCTATGTTGGCGCCGGTTCGACCGTCACGGAAAACGTGCCGCCCGACGCTCTGGCCGTGGCGCGAGGCCGACAAGTGAATAAGCCCGGCTGGGCGGCCAAGAACCGCCGCGAGTTGAGCGCTGCGGAAAACCCGCAGAGCCATGCCCACAAACGAAAGACAAAGCCTCGGCGCTCCCGCAAATCACGCCGCCGGTGATTCCGCAGACGGGCGGACACGCAGCGGCGAAAAGGATTGTCCAGGAAAGAGAATCTTCAGCGCTTTTGCCGGGGCTTGCGCTTGAAATTCGCCCCCGCACCGCGATGCTGGGCACACTCGATCCAAGCGACTGAAGCGGGCTTCAACGTCCAGACGCGGGGTAGCCCGCGTTGATGAAGTCATCGACGTCCTTGTGCAGCTTATGCCGCTCCTTTTCGTCGATGTACATCATGTGTCCCGCCTCGTAGTAGGCAAAGCTGACGTTCTTGCGAATTGGCGGCTCGAGGTTCATGTGCGCGACCGTGTGTTCAATGCCGTCGAAGGGCGTGGCGACATCATAGTAGCCGCAGAGGACCAGCACTTTCAGATGCGTCTGTTGCGTCATGGCGGCGCGCAAGACCTCGGCGACTTCCGTATTGCCCGTCTGGTCCCAGGGGCGCACATTCGCGCTCACCGTGTAGTACATGTCGCTGTCCCACTTCAACTCGCGGCGAACGTAGTCCTGAAACACGGCCACGAAGGCACCTTCATACGAAGCCTCGCTCGGGTCGTACTCGGGCCGCTCCCCGGCCGCGTCGGCGTCCATACCCTCGAAGCGTGAATCCAAGCGGCCAATCGTGCGGCGCTTGTCGCGCTCGAGTTCCTTGAACCAGCGAAAGGCGCTGATGCGCAGATTGGTTTCCTGGAGGTACTTTGGGGAAAGCCCCGTCAATCGCGCCAAATCCTGGGTCATTTTCTGATATTCGGCCGGCGATAAACGGTCGCCTTTCTCGAGCGCTGCCGCATACTGGCCGTGGGCAAACTCGCGCGCCTGCTGCGCAATCTGCTCGATGCTCTGACTTTGCAGCTCGGCCCCCAGCAGATGGTGGTACCACGCGGTCGTGGTGTAGGTCGGCAGAAAGAAGATAAACCGGTTGTCCGCGCCCCAGTTCGAGAAGGCGACCGAAGAGAGCAGCACGATGCCGTTCAAATAAATTTGGTGTCGCTCCTGCAAGACGCCCGCAAGTTCCGCCGAGCGCGTTGTGCCGTAGCTTTCTCCAATCAAAAACTTCGGCGAGGCCCAGCGCTCGCTGCGGGTAATGTACTGGTAGATGAAATCGGCGAACCAATTGGCATCGGCGATGACGCCGTGAAACTGCCCCGGCTGCTCGCCGGGCGCTGGCCGGCTGTAACCCGTCGAGATGGCGTCCACGAAGACGAGGTCCGTGGCATCGAGAAACGAGTCTTCGTTATCGACGATAGTGTAGGGCGCCGGCATTCCATGACCGTCCGGCGTCAGCACCACGCGCCGCGGCCCCATGCCCATGTGCGTGAATAGCGAGGCCGAGCCCGGCCCGCCGTTGTACACGAATGAGATCGGACGCTTCGCAATCTCGGAGACGCCGTCTTTCATATACGCCACGTAGAACATAGTTGCCTTTGGAGTGCCGTCATCCGCTTTGATGACGTACGTTGCCGCCATCGCCGTGTAATTGATGCTCTGGCCACCGACGCGCGCGCTGTGATGCGTCACCGAAGTCTTCTCTTCCGGAACCGGCGCGTGAGCCTGCTTCCCCTGCGCGGCTTCGGCTTGTGGAGGCTGTTGCTCGGCGGCCGTCCGGCTGCGTTGGCGCTGCGGCGGCTGCTGCGCCGTGGGAATCGTCATTTGCTGCGTGGGCGTCCCACCGGGAGCCGGACGTTGCGGATCACCCTGCGCCGCCGCAACGCACGCGGACAGCAGCGCGGCCACTCCTCCGACGAGAAACCGGTATCTCCTCATTTCGCACTTCTCCTTCCGATGGAAAGCGAGTCGCGGGCAACCAGCCGTGTTTGAACAACCCTGCGGCCATTTCCGCGGAGCACCTTTTGGACGAACAATGGCCCTTCCGCGTTTCACTCGATGCTGTCCGCACCGCGGATCTCCCGCGCGCAATACTCTCATTGAACCAATGCCGCGCGGGTGTTATCTTCCGCGGTGCAGGCGCCCCGCCGCCCGATCAATCAGCGGCCAAGAAATAATTGTAGGAGCGCGATGGCTCGCGCCTCGAAGGGAGCTGCAACGCAGCGAGCGTGTGTTAAACTGGGACTTCCGCAAATGCTGCTGGGAGCCGCAAGCGCATGAAATTTGGAGTCGTCGTCTTTCCCGGGTCGAATTGCGACCACGACGCCTACCACGCCATCGAAAATGTCCTGAAGCAGCCCGTCGAATTCATCTGGCATCAATCGGAAGACCTCGCAAACTGCGACGCCGTCATCCTGCCCGGCGGCTTTTCCTACGGCGATTATCTGCGCACGGGAGCCATCGCGCGGTTTTCCCCGGTGATGAAGAGCGTCGAAAGATTTGCGCGCTCGGGCGGGCTGGTCCTCGGCATCTGTAACGGATTTCAAATCCTGCTTGAGGCAGGCCTGCTCCCCGGCGCGATGATGCGTAACGCGGGGCTGCGCTTCATCTGCCGCCACGTCTACATCCGTGTAGAGCAAACCGACACGCCGTTCACGAACACCGCCGGAAAGGGTCATATCCTGAAGATTCCGATCGCGCATTCTGACGGCAATTACACGGCAGACGAAACCTCTCTCGAGCAGCTCGAGAAGAACCGACAAATAATTTTCCGTTACACCACGGCAGATGGAACCGGCGATACCGCGGGCAATCCCAACGGCTCGATGCACAATATCGCCGGCATTTGCAACCGCGAGCGCAACGTTGCTGGCCTCATGCCGCACCCGGAGCGCGCCGTCGAAGCCGCGCTTGGCTCCGCCGGCGGCCTCGTCATTTTCCGCTCCATGATCGAAGCGCTCGTGAGCTCAGCTAGGGCAACGGCTTGATCCATCAGGCGATTGCGAATCTCGCGTAGGGGCGCCCGCCGCGGCGGGCGCCCCTACGAGTCTAAAGACGCGAAATGGCAACGGTCAGCACAGAGATCAAGGTGACGGCGGCGATTGCCGCCGAGCACGGCATCACGCCCGAAGAGTACGCGCGCATCCAGCAAATCCTCGGCCGCGAGCCGAACATCACCGAACTCGGCATCTTCAGCGTGATGTGGAGCGAGCACTGCTCCTACAAATCGAGCAAGGTCCACTTGAAGCGCCTGCCCACGCGCGGCCCGCAAGTCGTGCAGGGGCCGGGCGAAAACGCCGGCGTGGCGGACATCGGCGACGGCCTCGTCGCGGCGTTCAAGATCGAATCGCACAATCATCCGAGCTACGTCGAACCCTTCCAGGGTGCGACCACCGGTGTCGGCGGCATCCTCCGCGACATCTTCACCATGGGCGCGCAGCCCATCGCCGTCCTCGATTCGCTGCGCTTCGGCCCGATTGTCGCGGGCCATGGGGGCTCTGAAGCGGACGCAGCGAAAAACCGCCGCGTCCTCGACGGCGTTGTGCGCGGCATCGCGAACTACGGGAACTGCTTCGGCGTGCCCACGGTCGGCGGCGAAGTCGGCTTCGAGCCGTGCTATTCCGCGAACCCGCTCGTCAACGCGCTCGCGCTCGGCATTGCGAAACGCGAAGAGCTCTTCTTCGCGCGCGCTCGCGGCGCCGGTAACCCGGTGATTTACGTCGGCGCAAAGACCGGCCGCGACGGCATCCACGGCGCGTCGCTCCTCGCCTCGGCGGAATTCACCGAAGAATCGCAGCAGAAGCGGCCGAACGTGCAGGTCGGCGACCCGTTCATGGAAAAATTGCTGCTCGAAGCCTGCCTCGAAGCCATGCACACCGGCGCGGTCGTCGCGATTCAGGACATGGGCGCCGCCGGACTGACCTGCTCTACGTGCGAGATGGCCTCGCGCGGCGGCACGGGCATCGAGATTGACCTCGCGCGCGTCCCGCAGCGCGAGACGGGCATGACGCCCTACGAAATCATGCTCAGCGAATCCCAAGAGCGCATGTTGTTGGTCGCCGAAAAGGGCCGCGAGCGCGAAGTGCTCGACATTTTCGCAAAATGGGGACTCGACGCCGTCGTCGTCGGCAAAGTGACCGCCGGTGGCATGCTCCGCGTGAAACACCACGGCATACTCGCCGCCGAAATTCCCGCGCATCCCCTCGCCGAGGAAGGGCCGGTTTATCAGCGGCCGATGGCTCCGCCCGCCCCGCGAAAAGAAACGCCTACGGATTGGTTTCGGTTCTCGCCCGAGGGCGCGAACCTCACGGAAAACTTCCGCAAACTGCTCGCCTCGCCCGCGATCGCCTCGAAGCGTTGGATCATCGAGCAGTACGACTACATGGTGCGCACGAACACGCTCGTCGTGCCCGGCGCAGGCGATGCCGCCGTGGTCCGCGTGAAGGGCACAAAGCGCGCGCTGGCGCTCTCGACCGACGGCAATGGCCGCTGGTGCCAACTGAATCCGCGCCTCGGCGCGATGCACGCCGTGGCCGAAGCCGCGCGCAACGTCGCCACGAGCGGTGCTCGGCCGATTGCCGCGACGAATTGCCTGAATTTTGGAAGCCCGGAAAAGCCCGAAGTGATGTGGCAATTCCGCGAGTCCATCGATGGACTCGCGGAAGCGTGCACCGCGCTCGGCACTCCCATTACCGGCGGCAACGTCAGCTTCTACAATGAGACGCTAGGCAAATCCATTTGCCCAACGCCGATTGTTGGCATTTTGGGCGTGATCGAAGACGCGGACCGCACGCTCAAAATGGCTTTTCGCGAAGAAAAAGATGTCATTGTTCTCCTCGACGGATCGCCCCCTGTTGTAGGGGCGCAGCATGCTGCGCCCCTACTCGGCACCGAACACGAATTCTCCTCCAGCGAATACGCGAAGACCATCGCCGGCATCGTCGCCGGCGACCCGCCCGCGATTGATCTTGCCGCCGAGAAGCGCCTGCAGGATTGCCTTGTCGCCCTGGCAGCAGCGGGCGCGGTGCACTCGGCGCATGACATCAGCGACGGCGGTCTCGCCGTTACGTTAGCCGAATCTTGTTTCACTTCCGTATGCTCTTCCGAAGGGGCGCAGCATGTTGCGCCCCTGCTTGGCGCAAGCGTCGGCTTGGATGACACGGCCCCCGCCGAATGCGCCCTCTTCGGCGAGCGTGGCGGCCGTGCCGTTGTCTCCGCCGCGCCAAGTTCTATTGCCCGCGTTCTCGAGATTGCGAGACAATATGGTGTGGCGGCGCGCGAGATCGGCAGCATCACTCTCGGTGGAGACTTCCGCATCGACATTCAGGGGCGCGCGGTGATTCGGTCGCCGCTCGACTCTCTGCGCGACGCCTGGGCCAATTCGCTCGAAAAGGCGATCGCTTTGCGATGACAAATATCGAAATGGCCGGGCGATGGCTGTTCTTTGTCCTAGCCGGATCTGGGTGTATTTTTGCCCTGCAGTTGCTCATCTTGCACTTTCACGATCCGGCGGTATCCGGGAACGTTGTGCCACGCGTGGCATGGATTCTCATTTATCTTTGCGCGGCAGTGGGGATAGTGCGATGGAAGCCATGGGCGTACTTGCTGGGTATACTCGTTGCGGTTGCTTCCATTTTTTACGGGATCAGGGGATTTTCCCGGAGTTCGCATCCTGGAGTCGACGGATTCATTTTAGTTCTGTGGTTACTCTGTTTGGTCTGGCTATGGCTGCCTGCGGTGAGAGAAAAGTTCAAGCCGGTGACGAAGTGACGAATCCTTACGATCTTCACGACGATCACTTCCACGACGAATGTGGCGTATTCGGCGTGTTCGGCCATCCCGAGGCGGCCAAGCTTTTCGAGCGACGGCGCCGACCTGCATGCGCACCGCGCCATGGGCAAAGTCGAAGAAATTTTCCAGCCCGACGTGATCGCCAAACTTCCGGGCAACTTGGCCATCGGCCACACGCGCTACTCGACAGCCGGCGACAAGGCGCTGCTCAACGCCCAGCCCATCCTGATCGACTGCAACAAGGGCAAGCTCGCCCTCGGCCACAATGGAAATCTCACGAATGCCGCCGAATGGCGCCGCAAGCTCGAGCACCGCGGCTCGATCTTCCAGACCACCAGCGACACCGAAGTCATCGTCCACCTGATCGCGCGTTCCGCCGCGCGGAACCTCTCCGGCGGGCTCGGCGACGCGCTCAATCAAGTCGAAGGCGCGTACTCGCTGCTGGTGCTGACGCCCGATGAGCTCTATGCCGTCCGCGATCCGCGCGGTTTCCGTCCGCTCGTTCTCGGCAAACTGCCTCCGATGCCGGACTCTTCCGGAGACGGCGAAACGTGGCTTGTCGCGTCGGAAACCTGCGCCTTCGATCTTCTGAACGCCAAATACGTACGCGAAATCGAACCGGGCGAGATGGTGCGCATCTCCCGCGCCGGAATTGAGTCCATCCGCTTCGCTCCCCCAAAGCCGCATCAGTACTGCATCTTCGAGCATGTCTATTTCGCTCGCCCGGACAGCATCATCTTCGGCCGCTCGGTGAACGAGAGCCGCGAGATGCTCGGCCGCTTGCTCGCTCGCGAGTATCCTGTCGAGGCCGACCTCGTTGTGCCGGTGCCCGATTCCGGCGTGCCTGCCGCGGTCGGCTACGCGCTCGAATCGAAAATCCCTTTCCGCATGGGGCTCATCCGCAACCACTATATTGGGAGAACGTTCATCGAGCCATCGCAGGCCATTCGCGATTTCGGCGTGAAGCTCAAACTCAACCCTGTGCGCGAGCTGCTCGTCGGCAAGCGCATCGTCCTCGTGGACGATTCCATCGTGCGCGGCACAACCAGCCGCAAAATTGTGCGCATGGTGCGCGAAGCCGGCGCCCGCGAAGTGCACGTGCGCATCTCCTGCCCGCCGACGATTTCGCCCTGCTACTACGGCGTGGACACGCCCACGCGCGAGGAGTTGATCGCCTCCTCGCACGCGCCGGACGAGATCTGCCGCTTCCTTGGCGCCGATTCCTTGGGATATCTGTCCTATGCGTCCCTGAAACAGGCGGTGCAGGACACGGAAGGAAAATTCTGTACCGCGTGCTACACAGGCGTTTATCCGACCGGTCTTGTGCAACTGGAAGTTCGCGAGAATACGTCTAACGGGAGAAACTCCGAGCGGGCGGGAGATGCGCATCCCGGACAGCCGCCGGTGACGGTGCACCGTGAAAACTGAACCGCAAAAGAAAACGAGAAACGGCGCAGAGCCATTGAACAAACGCGTCCAGCGCGAAATCATCGCGTGGCTTTGGGTGGCGCTGATATTTCTGCTCATTAACGGCACCATTGGGCAGGCGCGCGTGATTCCCTCGGGCTCGATGGAGAACACGCTCCTCATCGGCGATCACCTGATCATGAGCCGCCTGGGCTACGATGCCG
>QHYP01000392.1:0-498 GCA_003224195.1 Acidobacteriota bacterium
GCAAACCCGTAACGCCGGCATCCCGCGCCGCCCGGCCCGTGTCCGGTATCGCCTGGACATGGATTTGACATCATATGGATCGTATGCCATACTGTCAGTGTGAAATGGGCCGTCGAGATGGCCGACGCATTTAAACCGGAATTCGACGCGCTTGACCAGGGTGTCCGCAGAGAGGTTCTGGCGTTGGCCCGCGTGCTACAGGAGTTTGGGCCACAATTAGGCCGGCCCCGCGTTGACACTCTGAAAGGCTCCCGCTGCGCCAACATGAAGGAATTGCGCTTCAGCGCGGCAGACGGCGAATGGCGAGTAGCTTTCGCTTTTGATCCCAGGCGTAAGGCCATTTTACTGGTTGCGGGAGACAAATCCGGCGGGAGCGAAAGGCGCTTCTACCGCGAACTGATACGGAAGGCCGACGAGCGTTTTGACGCTCATCTTGCCCGGATCAGAAAGGGGACGTAACCATGCCCGTAAACGTGAATGAAATAATTCGGAAACTGA
>QHYP01000392.1:606-2538 GCA_003224195.1 Acidobacteriota bacterium
ACAGCGTCTCGCGGCTTGAAAAACGCAGCGACCTGCTCCTTTCGACGCTGCGAAAAACGGTCAAAGCGATGGGCGGCGACGTGCGCATTGTTGCTCAATTTCCCGACCGCTCGCCGATCGTACTCCCCCATCTGCCTGAAAAGCATCCACGGCGCAAGTCGTCTCGGAAACATACGCGCGCACACGCTTAAGATTCCCCTCTTCTCAGAGCTGTAGCTCAGGCCGGAATTCATCCCGGTGAAACCGGGAGGCCTGAGGCTTTTTCTCTGCGTTGCCGCAAGCCTGGCAAGGCTCCCGCCTCTCCTCGCCACGGCCGCCCGCCACTTCACCCCACCAACCCGTAGCAGACTATACTGCTTTACCTTGAGGCCAGCGGGAGTTTCGCAGCCTCACCTGCCGCGCCGACATTCGGAGCGGCCGCGCATGAGGTACGCGGGCTACAGGTGACTGCTCGAAGGAGAAACGATGCAGAAGCGCAAACTTGGAAAAAGCAACTTGGAAGTTTCGGTTCTCGGGCTCGGCTGCATGGGAATGAGCTTTGGCTACGGTCCGGCGGGAGAAAAGCAGGAGATGATCTCGGTCATCCGGGCAGCCGTCGAACGCGGCATAACATTCTTCGATACGGCAGAGGTATATGGCCCCTACACAAACGAAGAACTCGTGGGCGAAGCTCTCGCTCCGTTCCGTCGGAAAGTCATGATTGCCACCAAGTTCGGGTTCAAACTTGATCCGAACACCGGCAAACAGGCCGGGCTGGATAGTCGGCCTGCGCACATCAAGGAGGCCGCCGAGGGCTCGCTCAAGCGCCTCAAGACCGAGGTCATCGATTTGTTCTATCAGCACCGCGTTGACCCCAACGTGCCGATCGAAGACGTTGCGGGAGCGGTGAAAGGGCTGATTCAGCAAGGCAAGGTGAAGCACTTCGGACTTTCGGAAGCAGGGGTGCGGACGATCCGTCGCGCACATGCGGTTCAGCCCGTCACCGCGCTCCAAAGCGAATACTCGCTGTGGTGGAGAGAACCTGAAGCGGAGGTGATCCCGACGCTCGAGGAACTCGGGATCGGATTCGTTCCATTTAGCCCTTTGGGCAAGGGCTTCCTCACGGGAAAGATCAGCGAAGATACGAAGTTCGACAAAAGCGATTTCCGCAACATCGTCCCTCGCTTTACGCCGGAGAACCGGAAAGCGAATCAGGGGTTGGCGGATCTGCTTGGCAGATTTGCGCAACGGAAGAAAGCGACACCTGCTCAGATCGCGCTCGCTTGGCTGCTCGCCCAGAAACCGTGGATTGTTCCCATCCCTGGCACAACTAAGCTGGCGCGCCTCGAAGAAAACATCGAAGCTGTAAACGTCGAACTTTCGCCCGAAGATCTCCGCGAACTGGAGACCGCAGCCTCAAAGATCGCGGTGCAAGGCGCTCGGTACCCCGAAGAGCTGCAAAAAATGGTGGGCCGCTGAGCAGCAAAAGAGCAACCAAAGCCGAGGTCGAGCTGTATGCGAGCTGGCATCTTGGGGTCGGGATTGAAAATAGAAATTAGAAAAGGGACAAGAGAAAGACCCCACCCTTGCCCCGACCCGGTCGGGGTAAACGCTACCCGCAAGGATGGGCCACACACGCTCAAAGGCGTTAGAACAAAAACCCGCACCCTGAAAACCGTGGGGCGCGCCACCCAGCACACACGCATTTAACAAGGAGAATATCCAATGAAACCCAACCTCATGTTGACCATCGCGTCTCTGCTCTCGATCCTCTTCATGACGCTTCACCTGACGAGCGATACCGTCCACGCCAGGGTCGGGACGGCCGAGGCAGGGGGCTCAACCCTCATTGCGGTGCCCATCCTGGTCGTCTGGTTGTACGGAACGCTGGTGCTCGCCGAACGGCGGTCGGGGTACATCATCATGCTCGTCGGGTCGCTCCTTGCTTCGGGC
>QHYP01000184.1 GCA_003224195.1 Acidobacteriota bacterium
TGATCCAGGCGTACGTGTTCACGATCCTGCCGTCCGTCTACCTGGGGATCGCCACGTCCGAGCAGCACTAGACGCGGGTTTCAACGCCGCTCCGTGTGAGCCCGGCTGCACGAGGGATGTCCGGGCACCACCTCCGGTCGGCAATTCCAAAGGAGGATGCGATGAAGAGAACAGCAAAGGTAGTGGGTGCGATCGTGGCGGTGCTGCTGATCGCCCCATCCGTGTTCGCGCAGGGGGCTACGGAAGGAGCAGCGGCCGGCACCAGGGGCTGGCTGGCTGTTGCAGCCGGATTCGGCATGGCAGTGGCGGCATTCGGCTGCGCGCTGGGGCAGTCGAGAGTGGCGTCAGCGGCATGCGAGGGAATGGCGCGGAACCCAGGAGCCGCGGGGGCGATTCGCGCGGCCATGCTTCTCGGGCTCGTCTTCATTGAAACGCTTTTGCTATTCACGCTTCTGATCGTGTTCGTCAAGATCTGAGAGCCAGACGAATGGGTCTTTGAAGGTCCGGAGAAGCAAAAGCCTTCGGACCTTCTTTTTTTTTTGACGTGGTCTATCAGCTTGCGCCCGAGAGCCATGTCGTCAAAGACGGGTAACTCCGGTTAGCTCGTTGTTGTTACCTTCCCAGAATAAACCCGGGATGCGAAGTGAAGCCGATCAAGAAGTTGGGGAAGAGACCAAAATAGATAGTCCCGAATGCCGTGATCATCAGCACCAGATTCACAGAAGCGGGGAAGGGGATGCGATCCACGCCCGGCTGCGAATCGCGCATGTACATGATTACGATCAGCCGCAGGTAATAATACGCGCCGATCACGCTGTTGATGGCCATCAGAACGGCAAGCCAAATCAGATTGGAATGGATCGCCGCCTTAAAGATGTAAAACTTGCCAAGGAAGCCCGCCGTGACCGGCAATCCCAGGAGAGAGAGCAGATAGAGGCTCAATGCTGCTGCCGCGACTGGCTGGCGCTGCCCCAGCCCCGCGTAGTCGTTCAGGTCGAGGCGCTTTTCGCCCGCGCCGCCCAGGTGCGACACGACGGTGAACGCGCCGAGCTTCACCAGCGCGTACGCAAGCAAATAGTAGAGCACCGCGGCGACCCCGGCGGTCAGGCGCTCGTCATCGCCTCGTGTGAACGCCACCGCGCAAAAAGCCACCAGGATGTAACCGGCATGGGCGATGGAGCTGTACGCCAACATGCGCTTGACGTTCGTCTGCACGAGCGCGCCGAGGTTGCCCACAAACATCGTCAGCGCCGCGAGTATCCAGAACGCCCAGAACCAGAACTCGTTCGCGGCGGGCACGGTCGAAAATATCCGCAGAAGAAGTGCGAACGCCGCGGCTTTCGGTCCTGCGGAGAACAGCGCCGTGACCGGCGTCGGCGCGCCTTCGTAAACGTCCGGCGTCCACACTTGGAACGGCGCGGCGGCTACCTTGAAACCCAGGCCGATCAGGATCAGCGCCAGTCCGAGTCTTAGGAGGATGCCTCCCGGGTCCGCCGCGCTCATTTGCGAGAGCCGCGTCGTGCCGGTGGCGCCGTAGACCAGCGCAATTCCGTAAAGAAAAAACGCGGTGGCGAATGAGCCAAGCAGGAAATACTTCATCGCGGACTCGCCGGCCTTCAGCGACTCGCGCCGGTAGCCGGCCAGCACGTAGCTTGAAATCGAGCTCATTTCGAGTCCGATGAATGCTGTGAGCAACTCCTGCGCCGAGGCCAGAACGCCCATGCCTGCGGTCGCGAAGAGCACGAGCGCATAGAACTCCGCCGGGGCCAGCCGCTCGCGTTCGAGATACGGCGCCGAGGCGAGGATGACCAGAAATGCGACAAGTCCCACGAGCAGATGGAAGAAGCCGCTGAAGCCGTCCGCGCGAATGAGTTCGCCGAATGCCGAACCGGCATTCACCAGCGGGAAAATCGACGCGAGCGTGCCGAGCCCTGCGCCGCACAGAGCCAGAAACGCCATACCGTTGCGTTCGCGCAGGAACGGCTGGAGCAACATCAACAGCACGCCGAATCCGCAGAAAATCAATTCGGGCATTACGCGGAGAATGTCTTCGACTGGGGGAGACATTTAACGGCTTCCGAACCTTTCGAGCGAACTTCCAAGCGCGCTGGAGCTCGCGTGTGGCCCTGCCGCAGTCGGTCTCGGCGCTGCCGCCTCGTAAGCCCACGGGCGCTGCATCTGGTCGAGTACGGTCTGGCAGGATGTGGCAAATCGCCGCGTGAAGAAGGGCGAGCCAATCCCCATCCAGAGGATAACCACGGCCATGCTCGCGAGAATCCATCGCTCGCGCGCCGAAGCGTCCGCCAACGCGCGATTTTTGTCGTTGGTGACTTCGCCAAAGAAGACGCGCTGGTAGGACCACAGCAGATAGCACGCCGAAAGGATCACGCCGGTTGCGGCCCACGCGGTCCATTTCCAGTGGACTTGGTAGGTGCCCAGCAGAACCAGGTATTCGCCGACGAAGCCATTGAGCATTGGCAGGCCGAGTGAAGAGAGCGCGACGAACAGGAAAAACGCCGCCAGCCGCGGCATCGGCGTGGCCAGTCCGCCATAGTCGTCGATTTCAAACGTGTGCCGTCGGTCGTAGAGCATGCCCACCAGCAGGAAGAGCGCTCCGGTCGAAATGCCGTGGGCGAGCATTTGGAAAACCGCTCCCTGCATGGAGATGTTCTGGAGCGCGAAAATGCCGAGGACGACGAAGCCGAGGTGGCTCACCGAAGAATATGCAACGAGTTTCTTCAAGTTCGGCTGGACGAGCGCAACGAGGGCGCCGTAGATGATTCCGATGATGGCGAGCACGGCAATCGCCGGCGCGTAGCGGCGCGAAGCATCCGGAAAGAGCGGCAGGCAGAACCGGATCATGCCGTAGGTGCCCATTTTCAGCAGAACGCCCGCCAGAATCACGGAGCCTGCCGTCGGCGCTTCGACGTGCGCGTCGGGCAGCCACGTGTGGAAAGGGAAGAGCGGCACCTTGATGGCGAACGCAACAAAAAAGGCAAGGAAGAGCAGAGTCTCCGCGCGCGGGCTCAGCGCCAGCAGCCCGCCTTGCAGCATCTGCTGGATGGTTGGCAGGTCGAATGTCCCCGTGGCGTTGTATAGCCAGAGAATGCCGACCAGCATCAGGATCGAGCCGGCCATCGTGTACAACACGAATTTGACGGCCGCGTAAATGCGCCGCTCGTGGCCCCAGATGCCGATCAGGAAATACATGGGAATGAGCATCACTTCCCAAAAGAGAAAGAAGAGGAAGAGATTCAGCGAAAGGAAAACGCCGACAATCCCGACCTCGAGGAGCAGCAGCATCACGAAGAATTCCTTCACGCGCGCGTGGATGCTCGTCCATGAGGCTAGAATCGAAATAGGTGTCAGGAACGTCGTCAGGATGACGAGAAACAGGCTGATCCCGTCCACTCCCAGGTGATACTGGATCGGCGGCGACGCGATCCAGGGATGAAATTCTTCGAGGTGGTAAGTGCCCGAGCCAAGCGGAACGCCGGGAATCAGCAGCAGCGAGAGGACGAACTCAGCCGCTGCCACGGTGAACGACACCCGGCGAATCCATTCGTGATCCTCGCTGCGGAGAATGAGAAGTGCGAGCGCGCCGAGCGCAGGAAAGAAGATCACAACGGTCAACAAGTGCCCGCCCGAGACAAAATGGAGCGTGGCGGGAGTCATCAGCGCAATCCTCCCGCGCCCGGCCGTATCAAGGGCCAGAACAGAATTACGATTATGGCGAGCGCGCCGATCACCACCCAAACCGCATAACTGCGGGTATTGCCGGATTGCGTGCGGCGCAGACGATCGCCAAACGCGGTGGCGCTTTCGGCGATGCCATTGACCGCGCCGTCGATTCCCGCAACGTCCACACCCTGCCAGAGAACCTTGCGCGATAGCCAAACGAGCGGATTCACGACGACTGCTGCATAGAGTTCGTCCACGTAGTATTTGTTCAACAGCGTGGTGTACGCCCCGCGCAGCGACTTGGCGAGGCTTTCGGGTTTGTCCGGCTTCTGGATGTAGAGCCAGAGCGCAACGAAAAAGCCGGCGAGTGCCGTCGCGACCGCTACTCCGGCCAGCGTAATCTCAAGTGAATGCGCGGCAGCTTCGCCGCCGGTACCCTCTGCGCCGCCGAAGACCGGCCCCAAAAAACGCGCGAAGTAGTCCGTTCCACCGGGAAGAAAAGATGGAGCAGCGAACCATCCGCCAACAATTGAAAGCGCGGCGAGAATCACGAGCGGCACGAGCATGTTGCTGGGCGATTCGTGCGCGTGGACGCGACGCCCGTCGTAGCGCCGCTCGCCGTGAAACGTCAGAAAGATCAGCCGGAACATGTAGAACGATGTGAGAAGCGCCGTGAACAGGCCAAAGGCATACAGAATGTGGCCGCCCGTTTCGCTCTGGTACGCGCTGAAGAGAATCGCGTCCTTGCTGAAGAACCCCGCAAAGCCCGGCGCGCCTGCGATAGCAAGGGTTGCTACGAGCATTGTGATGTATGTCCATTTGATCTTGCCTGCGAGCCCGCCCATCCGCCGCATATCTTGCTCGCCGTTCATGGCGTGGATCACACTCCCGGCAGCCAGGAAGAGAAGTGCTTTGAAAAAAGCGTGGGTCATCAAGTGGAAGATGCCCGCAGAAAACGCGCCGACGCCGCAGGCGAGAAACATGTAACCGAGCTGGCTGACGGTCGAATAAGCGAGCACGCGCTTGATATCGGTTTGCACGAGCCCGATCGTCGCGGCAAAAAAGGCCGTGGCGCAGCCGACAACCGCGACCACCAGCATGGCCGTCGGCGCATGGGTAAAGAGCACGTGCGACCGCGCAACCACGTACACACCCGCAGTGACCATTGTCGCCGCATGAATCAGCGCGCTGACGGGCGTTGGCCCCTCCATTGCGTCCGGGAGCCAGACGTACAGCGGGAGCTGCGCCGACTTTCCCGTCGCGCCCATGAAGAGCAGCAAGCTCGCGATGGTCAGGACCCCGAATTGGCCGATCGCATCCGGCGGCATGTCCTTGGCTTTCGCGAAAATGGGGCCGAAGTCCAGCGAGCCGAACGTGCGAAAGAGCAGAAACATCCCGAGCATGAAGCCGAAGTCGCCGATGCGGTTGACGATGAACGCCTTCTTTCCGGCGTCCGCGGCGGACTTCCTGAGGAAATAAAAACCAATCAGCAAGTAGCTCGACAGGCCGACGCCTTCCCAGCCGACGAACAGCAGCACGTAATTTGCCGCCATCACCAGAATCAGCATGAAGAACATGAACAGGTTCAGGTAGCTGAAGAAGCGGTAGTAGCCGCCCTCATGCGCCATGTAGCCAGTTGAGTAGATGTGGATGAGCCAGCCGACGCCCGTGACAACCATCAGCATCACAATGGTGAGCTGATCGACTTGTAGATCAAATCCCGCGCGGAAATTTCCGGCGGTGATCCAAGTGAAGTATTGCCGCATCCAGGGGATTTGCTCGGCGGGCAGGCGCCGGAACTCGCGCATGATTTCGAGCGAGGCGAGGAAAGAGAGGCCCGTCGACCCCACCCCCACCGCGCTGACGATGTTGTTGGGCCACTTGCGGCCAAAGAGGCCGTTCACCGCCGCGCCGAGCAGCGGAAGAGCCGGAATCACCCACAGTCCATGAAGAAGGAGCATCACAATTTCAGCAGGTTCACGCGTTCAACGTTCAGCGACTGCCGGTTGCGCGCGATCAGGATGATGATTCCCAGGCCCACGGCCGCTTCCGCCGCCGCCACCACGATCACAAACAGAACAAACACCTGGCCATCGAGCTTGCCGAAAGCCTGGCTGAAGGCGACAAACGCCAGATTCACAGCGTTCAGCATCAGCTCGATGGACATGAAAATCGTGATGACGTTGCGCTTGAAGACAAACGCAACGACGCCCAGCCCGAACAGGATGGCGCTGAGGATCAAGTAGTAGTGCGTCGGGACCATCCTCAGCTCCCCTTCTCTCGCTGCGCGAGCACCAGCGCGCCCAGGATTGCGACCAGAATAAGGAACGAGGTCAGCTCGAACGGATACACGAATTCCCGAAACAGCATCGTCGCCAGACCCTGCGTGGAAGCGACGCTGCCCGGCCGCACCCCGGTGGTCACCGGTCCTGATTTGGCGATTGTCGCGGCGAGAAATGCAGTCAGCGCAACGGCCAACGGAATCCCGGCGGTAGCGGCAAGCTTGGAGAAATTCGTGCGCTCTTCGACGCCCGCATTCAGCAGCATGATTACGAGCACGAAGAGCACCATGATCGCGCCACCGTACACGATGATTTGCACCGCGGCGACGAATTCCGCGCCAAGGAGAAGGTACAGGCCGGCGAGCGCCACCATCACGACGATCAGCGACAGCGCGCTGTGAATCGGATGGCGCTGGAATATCAGGCTTACGGCGCCAATCACGGCCAGCCCCGCGAGAACAAAAAAAATGATCAATTGGGCTGTCATGAATTCAGGGACCTCAAGAAGCGCCCCACTTCAGGATGGCAAAGCTCGTCAGAAGCACGTTCCCGATCGAAACCGGCAGCAACAATTTCCACCCGATGGTCATGAGCTGGTCGTAGCGGAAGCGCGGCAGCGTGCCTCGCACCCAGACGTACACAAACAGAAAAACAAGAACCTTGGAGAAAAACCAGAACGGTCCTTGGATAAACGCGTTCACAGCGGGAGAGAGCGCAAGGAGCGCTGCGAGCGCGCAGAACACCGTGCCGATGCCCGGGAGCACAATCCGGCCGAACACGGTTTCGTAGTGGAATCCGTCCCAGATCAAATATAGACCCAAGGCGCCGAGAAATACCGTTGGGAGGAAATGCGTCCAGCCCCAAATCGGTCCGGAGGGGAACGGGGAGAGCCAGCCGCCGAAAAAAAGAATTGTGCAAAGGCAGGAAACCGTGACCATGCTTGTGTATTCCGCGATGAAAAACATGGCGAACTTGAAGCTCGCGTATTCGGTGTGAAAACCGGCGACGAGCTCCGATTCGGCTTCCGGCAAATCGAACGGAGCGCGATTCGTCTCTGCCACGGCGGCTACAAAAAAACAAAAAAAGCCGAGAATCTGCGGAAAAATGTTCCAGCCGAGCAGTCCGAGGTTCGGATGCCTGCCCTGCGCCGCGATGATGTCTCTGAGATTGAAGCTGTTGGCCATGAGCAGCACGCCGACGACGGAAAGCGTGAGCGCGAGCTCGTAACTCATCATTTGCGCCGAACTGCGCAGCCCTCCGAGCAGCGGATACTTGCTATTCGAGGACCAGCCGGCGAGCGCGACGCCATAGACACCAAGCGCAGTGATGGCGTACAGGATCAAGAGACCGATATTGAGATCGGCAACGCCAAAGTTTGTCTCGTATCCGAAAATGCGGATCGGATCCGGGCCGAAGGGAATCACCGCCAGCGAGGTCAGCGCCAGCGAGAGCGCCAAGAACGGCGCGAGATAATAGACAAACTTGTCCACGCCCGCGGGCGTCGGGTCTTCCTTGAAGAGAAATTTCAATCCGTCGGCCAGCGGCTGGAGCAGGCCGTGCGGCCCCACGCGATAAGGTCCCCAGCGCGACTGAATGTGCGCGACCACTTTGCGCTCGAACCAGGTCAGATAGGCGTCGAGCGTCAAGATTACAAACAGCAGGACGATGATCTTGAGGATCGTCACAATCCAGAACGCGTGCTGGGCGAAAAACGCGCTCACGGTTTCACTCCGGCCTCCGGGAGAGACTCCATCATCGCGCAGTAGCGCCCCAGCGTGCCGCTGGTGAAGAGCGTGTCTCGCGCCGATGAAATCAGGCCGGGAGGCACGTAGGAGGGCGCATGGCCGTTGTGCGGCGCGCTCATCCGCGCGAGTTCCGCGCCTCCAGTGAGCAAGCCGGTTTGGGAGACGTCGTAGCCGGGAACGGCCTTCCGAATCTCCTCAAACACGTCTGCGGGCGTCCGATAGTGGAACGCCCTACCCGCACCGAGTTTTTCGAGCTGATGCGAGAGGATGCGCAGCAGATCGAAATCCGTGCGCGCGCCCATCACTTCCGCAGCTTTGCGCAGAAGCTGTACTTCGCCCGCCGTGTTCGTAACCGTGCCGTCTTTTTCATACGCGGAAGCGGTGGGGAAGACGATATCCGCCTGCTGAGC
>QHYP01000393.1 GCA_003224195.1 Acidobacteriota bacterium
AGTGCCTGCCTTCGGCGGACGGGTGTTTACCCCTGATGACGACAAGCCAGCCGCCTCCCCGGTTGCCGTGCTCAGCCACCGTGTCTGGCAGACCACCTATGCCTCCGATCCTTCAATCGTGGGTTCCACATTCGTCGTGGAGGGCCATCCCCTGACCGTGATTGGCGTTGCGCCCGCCGGATTTTTCGGCGAAACGCTGGAAAGCGATCCTCCTGATATGTGGGTCCCCCTTCAACAAGAACCCATGATGAATGGCGAAGGCAGCCTATTGCATCAGCCAATCTCGGCATGGCTGCGCATGATCGGCCGATTGCGGCCAGGAGCTTCGATTGAGGGCATGGCTCCGCGTCTCACCGGATTGCTACGCCAATGGTTGCAGAACGATTCCGGGTATCCCGCCAATTGGATGGCGGACGTCATCCGCATACTTCCCAAGCAGGTAGTTAATGTCGTACCTGCCGGAGCGGGCGTGGCAGTGATGAAAGAGGAGTACGGGCGCAGCCTGCAGATCCTGCTCTCGGTGTGCGGCCTGGTGTTGCTGATCGCCTGCGCCAACGTGGCGAATCTGCTGCTGGCTCGCGGGGTAGCGCGGCGTGGGCAAACGGCAATTCGACTGGCCGTGGGCGCCACGCCCAGGCAGATCGTTACGCAGGCGCTCACGGAGAGCGTCCTGCTCGCCATCGGCGGTGGCATTGTCGGGCTTCTGGTGGCCATGGCCGCGGCGCGGCTGCTTCTCGCGCTTGCGTTCCACAGCTCACATTTCCTTCCCATTAGCGTCACGCCATCGCTCATCGTATTGGCGTTTGCGTTCGGGCTGGCGCTGCTGACGGGAATCATTTTCGGGGCTGCGCCCGCCTGGCTTGCCACGCGTACCGATGGCGGATGCGCTGCGCGGATCGGGCCGCGGCACCAGGGATCGCTCTTCCTTCGCCCGTAAAGCCCTGCTAGTTGTGCAGGCCACCTTGTCGGTTGTCCTGGTCGCCGGTGCCACCATGCTGGCGCGAAGCCTGAACAAGCTCGAGAATCAGGACTTCGGTTATCAAGTGCCGGGCCGCGTCGTGGTGGATATGAACAATCCGCCGGCCAGTTACACGCTGCCCCAGTTAGAGGCGCTCTATCGCCAGCTTGAAGAACAACTCAATCGCCTGCCGGGCGTCCAGGGCTCCGGGCTGGCCCTCTATAACCCGCTCACCAACAACTGGGGCGAACTCATCATGGTCGCCGGCCATCCCCCTGCCAAGCTCCATGAGGAATCGGGCGCGTCCTGGGACCGT
>QHYP01000394.1 GCA_003224195.1 Acidobacteriota bacterium
TCAACTGGTTGGGCACGCTCTGGAACGGAAAGATCCAATTCACCACTTCGATGCTCTTCGCCATCGGCTTCGTCTCGCTCTTCGTCACTGGCGGTCTTTCCGGCCTGTTCCTCGCGCAGCCAACGATTGATCTGTACTTCCACGACGGCTGGTTCGTCGTCGCTCACTTCCATTTCGTCATGGGCGTCGCGGCCATCTTCGGCATGTTTGGCGCGCTCTTCTTCTGGTTTCCTAAGATGTTTGGCCGCTTTCTGAACGAGACGCTTGGCAAAGTCCATTTCTGGATGACTTTCGTCGGCGTGTATCTGATTTTTATGCCCATGCACTGTACTTGATTTTTATGCCCATGCACTGGCTTGGCCTGCTGGGGATCAACCGGCGCTATGCGGCCTTCGGAGCGTATAGCCCTTCTGTTCGGGCGCAGATTATGCCCATCCAGCATTTCATCACCGTTGCCGCGGCTATCACCATCTCCGCGCAGCTCATTTTCCTCATCAACTTCATTTGGAGCCTCTGGAAGGGCCGCACGTGCAAGGAAGAAAATCCCTGGCATGCCACCACGCTCGAATGGAGCGTTCCCTCGCCGCCGCCCTTCGACAATTTTGGCGGGCGCGAGCCGGTCGTCTATCGCGCCGCGTATGAATTCAGCGTGCCCGGTGCGGCGGAGGATTACGTTCCCCAGCACATCGCTCCCGAGCGCGTGGCCAAGGCGCGCTGAGCGGGAATCGTGACCATGCCAGGCGCACCAGTAATAGACGACCTCGAACTCGTCATCGAAGACCGCGTCGGAGGCGGCGGTGGAGAGCCACCTGCGGGCGGTGGCGACGACGACGGCGACCGCAGCCGCCGGCCTGGTGCGCCGACCCCTCGCCGCTACACCACCGGTGTCATGCTCGGCATCTTCGCCATCCTGATGTTCTTCATGGCGCTCGTCAGCGCCTATATCGTGCGCAAGGGCTCGCCGGGCAACGACTCGCTGCCTCCCATTCTCTGGGTGAATACGGTCATCCTGCTCGTCAGCAGCCTGACCCTGGAATTGGCGCGCAAGCGCCTGGCGCAGGCGGATCCATCCGGTTTTCAGACTCTGTGGCTGGTGACCACCGGGCTGGGTCTGCTCTTCCTCGCCGGACAGTTGCTTGCTTGGCGCCAGCTTGTCGCTGCGGGCGCATATCTGAGCTCGAATCCCTCAAACAGCTTTTTCTACGTGTTGACCGCGGCGCATGGCGTGCACCTGCTCGGCGGCATCCTCGCGTTGCTCTATGTCACGCTGCGGCGTTTCGCCGGGGCGCAAGTGACGCGCGCGCTCGCCGCGGAAGTGACCTCGTATTACTGGCACTTTATGGATGGGTTGTGGGTCTTCCTGCTCGCGATTCTCTATCTCGGAAGGTGATCCGTGGCGCATGGTGAACGCGATGTGGCGGTGAATTCGGCCTGGGCGGGCGGCGTGCGGCCGTTCGCCATGGGCTCGAAGAAGCTCGGCATGTGGCTGTTCATCATTTCGGACTCGCTCACTTTTTCCGTGCTGTTGCTAAGCTACAGCTACCTGCGCCTCGCGAACGCAGACTGGCCCCGCCCGTTTCCGTTTTCTCCTTCCATCATCTTCTCCACAATCATGACCGTCGTGCTTCTCTTTAGCAGCTTGACCATGGTCATGGCCGTCGCCGCCGCGGCGCGCGGCCGGCGCGGCACGGCGGTGAAGTGGATTCTGGGCACCATGGCAGGCGGGGCTGCCTTCATCGGCCTGCACCTCACGGAGTGGATGCACCTGATTGAGGCAGGCCTGCGGCCGGGCGCGAATCCCTGGGGCTCGCCCCTTTTTGGCGCCGTCTTCTTCGGCGTCACCGGCTTGCACATGACCCACGTCGCCATCGGCGTGATCTATCTCGGCATCGTGGCCACCGGCTTTGGCCTCGGGAAATTCAAGCCGGAAGACGTCGAAGTCAGCGGTCTTTACTGGCACTTTGTGGACCTGGTCTGGATGTTCGTGTTCCCGCTGGTCTATCTCATGTCGGTGCACTACAAGTAGGAGCGATCCGATGAGCGCACACGCTGACGCGGAAGCTGCCGGGCACGTCCCCGCAAAAGCAGGCTTGTTCGTGATAGTCTGGATCGGCCTCGTGGCGATCACCGGGATCGAAGTGTTGCTGGCCTATGAGCAGGTCGCTCCCGGCATCATGCTGACCGTTCTCGTCGGTCTTTCGGTGATCAAGGCCGGGTTGATCATGGCCTACTTCATGC
>QHYP01000185.1 GCA_003224195.1 Acidobacteriota bacterium
CCTCTTCTCCGCCGGAAAGGACGAACTCGACCTCGTCGCCGCCCTCCACGCCCTGTCCGCGCAGGGAGACACTGAACTTGTCGCCGTCAAAGACGATGAAAGCACCATCCGCGTCTGGATCGACTCGAAGAATTCGTCGGACTGAGGGAGGATGGCATGCTCTTAGCTAAGATTGCTTGCGGGTTTGCTTGCACGGTCGTTCTCGCTGGCGCCTATACGTTCAGGGAAGGCGTGATACGCATCTCCGTGGACGAACATAAGTTCAACGGGGAACACCACCACTTGATTGTTCCGGCCGCCGCTATCCCCCTCGCGGCACGCTTCGTTCCGGATCGGGAAATTCAGCGCGCCGCGGAACAAGCCGCCCTCTTGCTGCCCGCCCTGCGGGAGTTCGCCAAGCAATTGCGAAGAATGCCAGACGCCGACCTGGTCGAAATTCGCGACGACCGCCAGCACGTCCAGCTCCGTACCGAAGCCGGCATGCTCCGGATAGATGTGGATTCCCCTGAGGAGACCGTCCACGTGAGTTGCCCGTTGGTCACGATCGAGGATTTAGCGGAGGAACTTGCCAGCCGGCTGCCGGCCGCGTAGGAATATTCCTACTCTGGCGCGGTTTGCTTCTCGGGCTGGAAATAGACCTCTTCGCGCATCGATTTTTTGTCCCAGCCACGCCGCTCGAGGATCCCGCGGCCATTCTCGATCATGCGCGGATGCCCGCAGAGATACGCTGTCGTTTGCTGAGGGTGCAACTCCCACAGATCGCTGTACTTGCGGATGACGTCCTCGACGCGGCCGGTTTCGCCCGTCCAAGCGGTGTCCTCCCACGGCCGGCTGACCGTGGGCGCATATTTCAGCCAGGGGACCTCCGCTGCGACGCCCTCCATCTCCTCGCGGTAGCCGAACTCCCACGATCGGCTGGCGCCGTGGACGATATAGAGCCGGTGGTCACCCCCCGGCATCGAGCCCTTCTTCCAATCCCGGTAGAGGGTTCGCACGTAGCTGACGAACGGCGCGATGCCGGTGACTGTGGCCAGCAGGAGGTGGTGGGCGTGCCCGCTCTGGAAGTCTAACGTGAACCGCCCCTTTGCGATTTTCCGGCACATAATCTTGTCACCCGTCTGGAGCCGGTACAGGTGGGGCGTCAGATCGCCCTGCTGAACCAACTCGATGAAGAACTCCAGGGTCTCTTCGTAGGGCGAGGAGACAATGGAATACGCGCGTTCGATCTTCTTGCTCTCGTTCTGAACGCCGAGTGTGGCGTATTGGCCAGCCACAAAGCGGAAAGGCCCTCCCGGATCAACGCGGATTACCCACAGATCCGAGGAGAGCTCCCGCCGATCAACAATCGCCGCTTCGTAGTGCTTCTCGCCGGCCATGTGCATTCACCGTCTGTTCTGCATACTCAAACTCGGAGAGAATGAGAAAGGAGCTATTCGTACGCCAGCGCAACGACCGGATCGAAACTTGCGGCCCGCATGGCGGGATAAATAGCCCCAAGTCCCGCGCCAATCAGCGCCAGACCGATGGAGGAGAAAACCCAGCCGGGCGGAATGAGAATCATCAGGCTCGGAGTCGTCACCTTCAATATAGATTTCATCAAAAAGGTGATGCCAATGCCCAGGGAGCTGCCGGCGAGCGCGATGACCAGCATCTCGTTCAAAAGAAACTCGGCAATGTCCAACCGGGAAGAGCCCAGGGCTTTCAAGATACCGATCTCCCGCGTGCGTTCCATGACCATGGTGTGCATCGTCAGGAAGACCACCAGGAAACTGATGACGATGCCCAGCCCTAGCATGGTGCGGATGAAAGGCTTCAGCTCGGGCAGATTCGAGGAGTTCATCAACGTCAAGTATTCGGAGAGGGTGCGGACGCGGTCTTCCGGCAGGAGACTTACGATCAGCTCGCGCGTGCCTTCCGTATCTCCTTTGCTGCGAACGTAAAACATGGAGACGCGCCTCTCCGCTCCGGCAATTTCCTGCGCCGTCCCCAGAGGGATAAAGAAGCGGGCGCCCTTGCCGTGGGCCACGATTCCAGAAATAGTGAAATTGTGATTGAGAAGAGAGACGGTATTGCCGACGCGCAAATGCCTCGATTGCGCCACGATATCGTCAGCTATCGCTTCGTCCGGCGACTCAAACGCTCGGCCAGCCAAGAAGAGGAATCCCTGACTTAGCCCGTTGAAGCGTTTGTAGTCGATTCCATAAACGACTACGAAATTGCGCTGGTCCATCAGGATCAGGGTGGGGGCGACCTCGTCCACACCTGGCAGCGCCGAAATCGCGTCCCCGACCGATTCCTGCATCACCGCGCTCGAAAAAGCAAAGAAAATAGACGAGTTGGGCGGCTGCACCAAGATGTCAGCGCCAACGCCTTCGACGCGCTTGCCCCATTCGGAAATAACCCCCGACGTCAGGCCAACAACCATAAGCACGAGAATGACCTGGATGGAGATCGCGATGACCGTGAGAGCCGAGCGGATGGGACGGGCAGTAAGGTTACCCCAGAGCATTTGCGCGCGAGAAAAATAGATTGGAGCAGTTTCCGGCATTTTTGCAAAGTCGAACTGTACTCTAACACTCCTATTTCCAGCGGGTCAAAGGAGCTTTCTGGAGGAAGCGTGGAGTTCCGAGCAAACTTCATTCCGAAAATCGTGCGAAAATTTCGCTTCGACAAAGATTTCAACACAAATGTTGAAAAGCTTGTGGAAAAGAAGCTGGAATGCGGTCTAACTTCGCAGGGATCAATGCGCTGACGCGGATTGCACAAAAGATGGGCAACGCACCAGCGAGAATCGGCGTAGGAATGTCCGCAGGCAAGAAGCGAGTACCGGAGGTGGGGCGGGAATGTAGAATGGGGATGAACTTGGCCGGGATTTCAGGTTCCAAAGCTCATCAAAACTTGATTCTCCGGGTCAGTACCACTTCGGCGGGCGTTCGAGGTGAATCTGGACAGTCTGTTGAGATTCGGTGACCTCGTACCAATGGCCATACGACTTCCAACCCTCGGCGACAATCTGAATGAGGACTTTCCCGAGCGGCGAATCGGGCACGTGAGCAATTCCGTCGCGGTTGGTCTTGACGTTCAACTCGTATTTCTTGCCTTTGCGCAGCGTGCGGGCCTGGACAAACTTTACGTACACACTGGCGTTCTCCACCGGCACACTGTTCTCACCGCCCTTGACCTCGATTGTCAACCGGTTTGCCGTATCCGGCTTTTGTACCTGAGTCTTCGGCTTGGCCGGAGGGCTGGCCGGCTCTTGGGCCGAAAGCGGCGTCAGCAAAAGCGAGAAGCAAGCAAGAACCGCCAGATGCCGAAGCAGCAAACGTTTCATGGCAAGCATCAATATCCTCTACTGGTTGACCCGAAGAATCAAGAGCCTGCTCCGGCGATTCGATGCAGCGCCACACGCGATACGCGGGCGCCGCTCGGAGCGGCTCTGGCCGCTGCAATTGACTCAAGGAATAGGCTCTTGTAAGTTCTTTGCGACCCGCATGTCCGGAGTGATGCCCGCCCAGGCGGATTGCTTCCTTTCGGACGCTCCGGCAATTTCCAGCAACACGAGTGGACAGCGGCGCGTTGTGGATGCCGCCACTTGAGGAGAATTCGATGGGCTTCGCGACAGACGCGATTCACGTTGGCCAGGAGCCTGATCCGACCACCGGAGCAATCGTTGCGCCGATCTACCAAACTTCGACCTATGTTCAGCCCGAGTTCGGAAAGACAAAGGGCTACGATTACGCGCGAACGAATCATCCGAATCGCAAGGCTCTGGAGCGGTGTGTGGCGCAGCTTGAAGGAGGCAAGAACGCTTACGTTTTCACCTCCGGAATGGCTGCGATCGATGCAGTGTTCCGCCTGTTGCGGCCTGGAGACCACGTCGTGGTTTCGGAGGCCGTGTACGGCGGCGTGTACCGCCTATCGACGCAGCTCTTGAATCAGTTCGGCCTGGAATTCAGCTTTGTGGACACGTCTTCGATAGAGCTGATGAGCGCGGCTCTGCGCGACAACACGAAGATGATTTACGTCGAAACACCGACCAACCCGACGTTGATCCTGACGGACATTGCGGCGACGGCGCGACTTGCGAACGAACGCGGCATCACGCTCGTCGTGGACAACACGTTTATGAGTCCGTATTTGCAGAGGCCCATCACGCTTGGGGCCCACATTGTCGTGCACTCCATGACGAAGTATTTGAACGGCCACAGCGACGCGACAGGCGGCGCAGTGATCCTGACGAGAGAGGAAGACGCGGAAAAGATCTATTTCATCCAGCGGTCGGCCGGCTCAGGGCTGGCGCCGATGGATTGTTTTCTTGTGTCGCGCGGAATCAAGACGCTGGTGGTCCGGATGCTGCAACACAATGCCAACGGGATAGCCGTGGCGAGGCATTTGGACGCGCATGCGAAAGTGCGCAAGGTTTTCTATCCCGGGCTCCCCTCTCATCCACAGCACGAGCTGGCCCGGTGGCAGCAGCGGGGGCCCGGCGCAATGCTGTCCTTCGACGTGGGCTCGCTCGAAGCTGCTCGAAGGCTGCTGGATCAGGTGAAACTGTGTTCACTTGCGGAAAGCCTGGGCGGCGTCGAGACGCTGATCTCGCACCCGGCAACGATGACACACGCGTCAATGCCCGCCGATATTCGCCGCAGCATCGGCATCACAGATGGTTTGGTCCGCCTGTCGGTGGGGATTGAAGACGTCGAGGACATCCAGGCAGACCTCGACCAAGCGCTTCTCTACGTCTGATCGGTCCGACGCAAGTCAAAAAACGGAAACGCCCTCCCCACGGCTCCGGATCCGCCACGGGAAGGGCGTGCCGCCTTCTTCAGGAGAGAAGATCGCTGAGCGAACTCGCCGCCGCTCAGAAATCCGGCTGAGGAGCGGGAGCAGGCACGGGTCTGTGGAACAGGTGGCCGCGCCTTCCCGGTCCCTCCTCTTGAATCGTGTAATCTGCGGGGACCTGGAAGAGAGACGCCGCCGGCTCCGAGCGCTGTAGATTCGCGAGTTGGTAAGTCGTCTCCCCGAAGCGCGGATCACTGCGTTTGCTCATCACCACGATCTGCAGGTCCGAGGAATACCAGCGCTCGGAAACGATGATAATTGGTTGCTCGTTGCCAATTTGGCCGGCCGGAATCGTCCGGGTGTAGCGGGTACCTTCGGCGGTGACGCCGTTGNGATCGTTGGAAGTTGCGGCTGTCATGCCTTTGGCAATGAATCCCTCTTTCCGAAAATTGATTTCCCCGGCAACCGGGGCGGGAAGCTTGCGTGCAACTTTCTGCTCCGGCTCCAGTATGTAGCTCACTCCCGAAACTGGGTCGTGAATCGAGGTGAAGCTGCGCTTCAGAGCGTACTCGTTTCCTTCGAAGGCCAGGGGGCCGATGGCCGGGAGAGTTGCTTCTCGCCGGGTGCGCCCCTGGCTGTCACGAAAAAGGGCCGTTTGTGTTGTTCGATGGATGCGATTCCCGTCGGCGAGCGTTTGCGTCGTTTCGGAGACGGCTACGGCAGAAAACGGCGCGCCTTTCACCAAGTGGTGACTGTCGCCCTCGAAGCCGAGAAGTTCGATCCGCTCGCCGATAAACCCAGGCTCCGGGGCTTGCAGGTGCATGCCCATCGGGGGAGGAGGCGGGGCGGGCTCCTGCGCGAGCGACGCGCCAGCGAGCAGGAGGATCGCGGCGGATGCAATCAGAAAGATTCCCGTGATTCGAAGCATTCTCGTTTCTCCTTTTCTCTCCAGAGACGTTCTCTCAAGCTCTCAGTAAATCTCAGCGCTACAACGTCATTTGTGACCCCGACCCGGTCGGGGTCAACGTTATTTGTGACCGCATAGCGGTCAACGTCAGCGGGCCAGTCGAAAAGCCTCCGGCTGCCCGTCCGCACCGATCAACAGATCGACCATCACCCATTCGGCGGCACGCTCTTCATTCACGGGGAGGCCGAATGCACCGAGAGCGGCGCGCTGCAAGCGCACACGAATGACCGATGCATCGTCCGCGCTCGTAACCGGAAGGGCGTACGGAAGCGCGAGAAATTCGCCCGCGGAATCTTTTGCGGCAGGCGCGGACGGATTCCTGCGAGGTCCCTGCTTCTGCGCCCCAGATGCTTTCTGCGAAAGTTCTTCGCTGGCCGCAGGATCCACCTTGTTATTTGTGACCGCATAGCGGTCAACGGGCGGCTGAGCGGCGAGCGATGAAGAAGGGTTCGCCAGCTTCTGTGGCGCGTGCGGGGCACGCAAAACATACCAAGCAGCGAAGAAAGCGACCGCGGCCGTGGCCGCGGGGCCCAAAAGCCACACTGGAACCAGCCTGCCAGCACGGGGCTGTGGGCGCAGCCCGCGGACGGCTTCGCGGAGAGCAAGTTCCACGCGTAAAGGAGCAGCGGCGGAAGAAGTTTCGCGTGCGAGAGCGCGCAGCTCTCCGTCAAGATCCTTCCACGAACCAAGCAAGGCAGAGCAGCGCGGGCAACTGCGGAGGTGCTCCTCCGCTGCCGCCCGGGAAACGGGACGGCGCTCGAAATCAGGTCCCAGGGATTCGAACTCTTGGCAAGTCATCATCGTTTTAACACCACCTGCTCAGCGCGCCGTGGCTCGCCGGGGAACGCTGCGCCACATCTCGAGCTTGGCGAGTAGCAAGGCGCGGGCGCGGTGCAGCCGGGAGCGGATCGTGCCGATGGGGCAATCGAGCAAGCGCGCGGCTTCTTTGTAGCTGAGCTCTTCCAATTCGCACAGGACTACGGCTTCCCGAAAATCGGGCGGGAGGCGCAAGACCGCTTCGTGCACGTGCTCGGTCAACTGCGAGCGCTCCGCCCAGGCGGCCGGCGTCTGCATATGCGCGAGTTTATCCGCCTGCGAACCGTGAACCTCCGCGTTCGCCTCACTGTCCGGTTCGAGGGGAACTTCTCTTGGTGCGCGCTCGAGATGCTTGAGCACGCGATTGCGGGCAATGCCGAAGAGATACGCGCCCAGAAGCCCGCGGGCTGAGTCGAATTTGGATGGCGCGCGCAGCAAAGTCAAAAAGACCTCCTGGACAATCTCTTCGGCGGCCCAAGGACTGCCGGACATGCGCACGGCGTAGCGGTACAGGCTCGCCTGGTGCGCCCGGTAGATTTCGAGGAAGGCATCCTCGTCGCCTCGGACGGCCCGCCGCAGCAGCTCGTCCTCACCAACATGCGGAGTTTTGGGCATCTCTCCTAATTAGACGTTCTGCGCGGCTTCCAATGGTACTTCCCCGCAAATTGGAAAAAAGTTCCCGGCGCGGCGCAACGGGACAAAGACGGCTGCATCTGGGTGCTGGGGCGGGTGGATGACGTCATCAAAGTTGCCGGGCACCGACTGAGCACCATGGAAATCGAAAGCGCACTGGTGAGCCACACGGCGGTTGCCGAGGCGGCGGTCGTGTCGCGGCCGGACGAGATCAAGGGCGAAGCGATCGTTGTGTTCTGTACGCTGCGCACCGGCAGCACACCGAGCGAAGAGCTGCGCCTGCAACTCTGCGAGCACGTGGCGCAAACGATCGGAACCATTGCAAGGCCTGCGGAAGTGCGTTTTGCTGATCTGCTGCCGAAAACGCGCAGCGGAAAAACAATGCGGCGACTGCTGCGGGAGTTGGCGCAAAAGGGTTCCGTCGCCGGAGACGTATCCACGCTCGAGGATTTTTCCGCAATCGAGAAACTGACTCAACAGCAAGCCCGCGACGAAGAATAAACCGACGAAAGCGCAGGCTGGCGGTTCCGCTACGCGCGGGGGCGAAACATGGAGGCGGCAACACCGGTGACGAAACGGCGCGTGGCCAGACGCTGGCCGTGGACGCCGAGATAGTTTGCCAAGCCCGAAATGACGTAGCTTTTTCCCGCGGCGAGAGCGCGGAGGCCGGTGCGGGCGACCTTTGCCGCGGATTCCTGCCGGCGCCTCGTGTGGGCGGGCTGGCCGGCAACGTCGTGGAATTCCGTGGCGGTAGATCCAGGGCAAAGACAGCAGACGCGCACGCCGTAGGGCTTGACCTCTTCGGCGAGGCCTTCGGCAAAGAGCAGATCGAAGCTTTTCGTGGCAGCGTAGACAGAAATGAAGGGCACGGCCTGAAACGCGGCCGTGGAGGCCACGATGAGCACATCGCCGCGGCAGCGTTCGACCATCGCAGGAAGATAAAGCCGCGTGAGAAGAACAACGGCGGTGCAGTTCACCTGGACCATGTCGAGGAGGCGCTGAGAATCGAGCATGTAAAACTCGCCGTAGACGCCAAAGCCGGCGTTATTGATGAGAAGATCGATCTGAATTGCTTTCTGCGTCGTGAAGGCGAAGATCGCCTCAGGTGCGCGGGGATTGGCGAGGTCGGCTATGATGATTTCCGTTTGAACGCGATTCCGAGCAGAGAGTGAGCGAGCGAGTTCCTCCAGGCGGTCGCCGCGCCGAGCGGTGAGAACGAGATTTGCGCCCCGGGCGGCGAGCTCCTCGGCGAATGCCTTGCCGATCCCGGCGCTTGCGCCGGTCACGAGAGCCCACTTGCCGCGCCAGCGATCAAATTCACGTGTGATCGCGGTGCGGTCAACCATGTTGCCCACCGGCGGTGCGTCTCGCCGCTGCAGGGGCACGCGTGGCGAGTCCCGCATCCTCCGCCGCCAGGCGCCCCAGTACAGCCCAGTCGCTCGCTTCGTTGCCGCGGGCGATGGCCGCCAAGAAACGGTCGCGCAGGACGCTGGCAAAAGGCATCGGCACGGTTTGAGCTTCGGCCGCGGCCATAACAAAGCGCATGTCCTTCAAGCCGAGCGGCGCGGCGAAACCCGCCGGCTCGTACTTGTCGCGCAGAATGAGCTCGCCGTAATTCTTATAAACCGGCGCGGGGAAAAGCGTGCTGGTGAGAAATTCGAGATAGGCTGCCGGGTCTACTTCCGACTTGCGAATCAGCGCCATGGCCTCCGCGAGCGATTCGATGACGCTGGCGAGGAGGAAGTTTCCGCTCAACTTCACGACGTTGGCGAGCGCCGGAACTTCGCCAACGATCCACTGTTTTGGCCCCAGAGCCTGGAAGAGAGGCTGGCAACGCTCAACGACGTCACTCAAGCCGGCAATAACAACGGCCAAACGCCCGGCTTCGGCGGCTTCGGGCCGGCCGAAGACCGGCGCGGCGACATATTCTTGCTGCGCGGTGGCGTGCGCGGCCGCGAGCTTTTCGGAGAGAGCCACGCTAATCGTGCTGACGGAAATGTGCGGCACGCCGCGCGGCAGTGAGGCGAGCAAACCTTCTTCGGCGAAGACAACCGCTTCGAGAGCGGCGTCGTCTGCGAGCATGGTCAGCACAACTTCGGCTTTGCAGGCGTCCGCAATTGACTTCGCAACGATGGCGCCCTCCGGCTGCAGCGCGTAAGCGCGCTCGCGCGTGCGGTTGTAAACGGTGACGCGGTGGCCTGCGCGAAGCAGGCTGCGCGCGATGCCGGTTCCCATCCGGCCGAGTCCCAGTAAGCCGATGTTCATGGCCATGCCCTCCTTGAAGCAATGCAGCGATCGAGCTGGGCGGCGATTTCCTAGCGCCGTTGCAACTTTTCGACCAAGTATTATGAGCGCGTCCTCTCGGATTCGGCCCACTAACGCCAATCCAGCGGTCGGCCCAAATAGTTGGAGCGGCACTAGACTATATCAAGTGTTGGATGCTGTGGTGGGAAGACTCTCCGCGAGGCGTGACGCGCAAAAAATCACGTGCGCGGGTGAATCTGCGGTGTGGCGGAGAGGGTGGGATTCGAACCCACGGTAGGATTTCTCCTACACACGCTTTCCAAGCGTGCTCCTTAAACCGCTCGGACACCTCTCCTGAACAGCGTGAAACGCCACCAGATTAGCAGAAACGCCGACGAGTCGCAGCAGAGTACGATGAGCGGTAAGGGGTCAGTTTCCGAGTAGCCTCTTATCCGGGCATGGTCGCCAAAATTTTAGGTCTACAATCGTTGGGTGGACCACCATACAGTCGCGGTCGTCAGCATTACGGGTACCTGTCTTGATGTGCTGGGTAGTCTCTATCTGGCCTACGATCTATTGGGTGGACAACACGGGCCGTTGCGGCTGCTTACCCGCGCGGTAACGTACTCCGTTGTCTTCGGCATCGGCTACGGCCTCGGCCTTGGTCTCTTCTTTGGGCTGGCTTCCGGTATCGCGACCGGCATCACCGTTTCGATTGAACTCAGTCGAGCAGCTCGCGGGCTAGATCATTACTCCTTGTCTTGGGAAGCATTGTTTTCCGCAATTCGCGCGTTCGGTTTTGGAGCTGGGCTCTACAGGACTTTGGGCCTGGGATTCGCAACTTCGTTTGCCATCCTCATCACAGCCGGCCAGGTATTGGCCTATTCTCGCGGCATGCGTCCCGGCATGGATTATGCAGCATCGCGTCGTCCACGTCTTACGCGTCGTCAGTTTTGGGGAACTGTCGCCCGTACCCTGGGCTATATTGCCACGGCGCTTATCTGTAGCGCTTTCATCCACCACGTGGACCACGCTTGGTCCTTTGCGATTCGGGTGGGGTTGGTGACCGGCATTGTCACCGGCGTGGGAGCGACGGTCAATCCATATATCGAATACTACGCCGATAATCTCCCGGAGCGGCGGCTGGGGGCCTTCGGCATCGGGCTGGTTCTTTGCGGTTTTGCTCTGCAATCCATTCAGTATTGGCTGGCCCTATTTGATGTACGTCTGACTTAGGCAGTCGCTCCCTCACGCTCCTTCTTTATCTGGGCGAATGGTCGGCGACTCGGAAACTGACCGACTACCCGATGAGGAGGCTGCGTATGCAAGGGTGGCATGGAGGATAAACGTGGAGCGCAAAAATCCACTCGTACAAGACTTGGATTGCGTATGGCAGCGAACGCGGAAGCCTGTGCTAGGGTTGGGTGGTCTGCTACACTGAGAAGAACGGCTCCGGGGTGGTGCAATCGGCAGCACTCCAGACTTTGGATCTGGCTATCCTGGTTCGAGTCCAGGCCCCGGAGCCAAGTCCATCGACCGGCGCTGGACTCGGCTACTGCTCGATGATCCCTGACCTGAGCCCGGACGCACTCGCCATCGGTTTTTTGTGGTACGTGGTGTTTCTGTTTTCGACGACCTGCCACGAGGCGGCCCACGCCTTGGTCGCGAGGTTGGGGGGCGACCCGACGGCGGCCCTGGGCGGGCAGGTGACGCTGAATCCGATTCCGCACATACGGCGCGAGCCATTCGGCATGGTCATCGTTCCCATCGTTTCTTTTTTTCTTGGATCCATGGTCGGCTGGGCGAGCGCGCCCTACGACCCGTTGTGGCAGCGGCGCTATCCACGCCGCGCGGCGTGGATGGCCCTGGCAGGCCCGGCGGCGAACTTCTCCTTGATGTTGATTGCCGGAATCACGCTGCGGCTTAACTTCAGGTACGGCTGGCTACATCGTGGCGGGTCCAGCAGCAGTGGCGAAAGCTTTGTGCTCACCGCGCTGGCGATTTTCTTTTCGCTGAACTTGCTCCTGGGAACCTTTAACCTGCTGCCATTTCCGCCGCTCGACGGGAGTTCCGCGATCACGCTGCTCATGCCGGAGGCCCGCGCTCTGCGCTATTTGGACTGGATTCAGCAGAGCGGTTTCCGCATGTTCGGCTTGATTATTGCCATGCTGCTCTTTGGGCGGATCTTCCCCTACGTCCAAACATTTGCCCAGCAAATCTTGACCCACGGACTTTAACTGAGTCCGGGAGACTGGGTGCGTCTCTGCGGGAAAACGGCCTGTGCGGTGGTGGAACAGGTGTCTCGCCCGCGTACACTTCTGTGCAGAAGGTATCCTGTAAGTCCTGTCCTTTCAGAGGGACATGGGGAGTTCAATTGGCTTGGCACCTGCATCCTCAATTGCAGGAGGCTGGCGATGGAGCCTTCGGGCAAATGGCCTGTGAACGGTGTGTATCGCGTCGAAGTGTCTGGTTGGGATACGGACCGAAACTTCTTTGTCGAGAAGACTGAGCTCCATTGGGACGAGACGCACGGGAAACATACGCGACTCAGTCACGCGCTGCGCAAAGGCAGTGTCGTGTTTGTGCGGTTGCTCCAAGTGGTGGATGTGGAGCAAAGTCGTCCGATTGCCTATGAAGTTGCCCCCGTTGGGAACAGGCCCAATGAATTCCGTTTGAAACAGATGAGCCCGCGATCAAGCGAAGGCGCCTCGCAACCGCGCTGAGTTAGCTGGGCCGGCGAAGGATCGAATGCGGACCAAGTTGGCGGGCCTGTTCCAGGAAGGGCCAAAATGGGATAGTGAACCAATCTGGAACGTAAGTGCTACCGAACTTGTCTTCGTCCGTCCATATGGGGGCGATCCGCAAAACCTGGCTATGTCCTCTCCTTCTGCTAACTCCTAAATCTCCAACAGGTTAGGCCTGCTTCTCTTTGCAAAGCCCAGAACGCCCTGGCAGCTACGGATCTGTGCCAGAAATGAGTTGTTCTGGCACAGGCATTGCGTGAAGTGCAGGCATGGCAAATGTGGTCCCGGTGGAAGCAGCCACACCCTCTCGAGTCGCACTCATTCCCTGCATTCTGGATGACGATTCCGATCAACTGGAGATGATGTCCGCCGTGATTGCATCGATGGGATACAAACCGATCGCGACTGCGGACCCGCTGAAGGCGCTCGAGCTGGTGCGGCAGGGGCGCTGCCGTCTGGTGCTGGCCGATATACGGTTGCCGGGGATGGACGGCTACAAATTTCTCGACGAGGCGCTGCAATTGGATCCGGGCGTGAACGTCATTCTGACGACCGGTGACTACAGCCTGGAGTCCGCCATCGATGCAATCCGGCGCGGGGCTTACGATTTCTTGCCGAAGCCGGTCGACCGCGTACGGCTGAAACGGACGCTCGATGAAACAGCCGTGCTCTACGACCAGAGGCGGCGGGTGCGCGAGCTCGAGGAACAGCTTCTGCGGGACCTGGAGTTTCACGGCATCGTGGGAAAGAGTCCGGCCATGCTGGAAGTATTCGACCTGGCCCGCAAGGTGGCGAAACATTACACGAATGTTCTGTTGGTCGGGGCGACCGGCACAGGTAAGGAGCTGGTGGCGCGCGCGATTCATCAGCTCAGCCCAGTGGGCCAGCAGCGGCTGGCGATCTGCAATTGTTCCGCAATGGTGGACACGCTGATGGAAAGCCAGCTTTTCGGACACGTGCGCGGGTCGTTCACAGGAGCGACCGACACGCGGCCGGGTCTTTTCGAGTACGCAAATGGCGGCACCGT
>QHYP01000186.1 GCA_003224195.1 Acidobacteriota bacterium
AGAACGCCGCAAAAATTGAAGTCGCCTGTGTAATGAACCTCTCAGCCCGAAGAGGTCCTTGCTCGAGGCTAGTCATCCAGAGGCCCGCTAGCAGGCCTTTGTCCACCATTTCTAGTCCAGATCGCACCGCGGCGACGGCGCTCCTGGGATCGCCCTGTGTGCGCACGAGCAGCCCGCCGAACAGCAACTTCCTGAAATGGAGTGGGAGATAAAGGTACGCAGGATCACCGCGTGAAAGATGAGTGTTCCGCACATCCTTGGCTACGCCGATGACCTGAAGCTCCGTCGCAAACTTTCCGCTAAAGTCCATGTCGAGCTTCAACCGCCTGCCTATCGGGTCGTCACCCGGCCAGAAGTCTCGCGCCGTGGCCTCACTCACGATGACTACGGAATCGCCCTGGTCTGACTCCTGTGTGGTGAAATCACGCCCGCGGGTAATCGGGATGCCAAGCGTCTGAAAATAGCTTGGCGAAACTGGGTTCGCGAGGACTCCTGGAGGAACGCTTCGTGGATCGGCCTGGCTGTCCTCAACCATCACTCGCGGGGTGAACGTGCCTGTCATGGGCGGTCTTGCCGCCTCAGCCACGGACATCACCTCGTTAAGCGACTCTAGCTGCGCGATTACACGCTGCCGTAGCGCATTCGACCTGGCCACGTCGCTCCCGAAGTTGAGCCCAAGAACAAAGACGTTACGCGTTTCGTAACCCGGATTGGCGGTCTGTGCTTTTAACAGTCCCCGCAAGAGCAGGCCTGCCGTGGCGAGCAGAACCAGCGACACAGCTACCTGCCCCGCCACCAGAATGCTGCGCAGCCTCGAGCGAGCGAGTCGCGGGCCGATAGCGGCGTCTTCTGCTTTCAGGGCGGCCGAGAGATCCCCTCGCGAAGCTCGAACCGCCGGCGCGAGACCGGAAACGACACCCGTGACCAGCGAAAGAACCAGTGCGTAAATGAATACGCGAAGATCGGGGTTCATCCGTAGCGCGACCGAAGGCCCATTGAAGATCCAAACCTCTCGGATCAGCTCTTCAGTGGCCGTACCTAAAATGCCCGTCGTCCAGAAACACAGCACCAGTCCTGCCGCGCCGCCGAGCAGCGCAAGCATTGCGCTTTCGGTCAGCAGAAGCCTGATCAGGCGGCCGCGGCTGGCGCCTAGCGCTACTCTCACGCCAATCTCTTTTCGTCGGCCCGCGGCGCGTGCCAGCAACATGTTGGCGAGATTCGCGCAAGCGATCATCAACACCATGCCGACAATCACCATCACAAGGGCCACGAAGGCTTGGAAGCGTGGGTCATCGGTGTCTCCGAAATACGTTGCGGGTTTCAGAGTGACCGTGATCGTGCGATCCTTAGCGGGAAACAATTTCCCAAGCTGGCTGGTGAGGACCACCATCTCCGCCCGCGCCTGCTTCACAGTGACGCCCGGCGCTAGGCGTCCAAGAATCTGCACTCTGGCGGCGCTCGCGTTGTTCAGCCAATCCGTTCCGGGATCGAACGCAGCCTGCATGGCGAGCGGCGCCCACAGGTCGGGGACCTCCGGCGGCGCACCCGTGCCGATGAATTCGCTTGGGGCGACACCAATGATGGTGAATGCCGTGCCGTTCACCGTGATCGTTTTTCGCAGGATTCTTGCGTCGCCGGCAAAACGTCGCTGCCAGAAGGGATAGCTCAGCACTGCCACCGCGTACGCACCCTGCTCCTGACCCTCTTCGGGAAGAAAGGTGCGGCCAAGCGCCGCCTGCATGCCAAGCGTCGAGAAGTAATTCCCCGAGACGAGCTCGCCTTGCACGAACTCCGGTTGGCTTGCCCCCGAACTGCCCCGAGCCGGCACCAGGGCGGAAAGGCGTCTCGGATTCGTTGTTGCAATCAGGCTGGAAAAGGCGCGACTGTGCTCTGTGTAATAGCGGTATTCGGGATTCGAGAACCAAAGCTGGATGTCACCGGCGGCCCGGCTTTCAAACCAACGTGCGAACCTGACGATGCGCGCTGGATCTTGGACCGGCAGCACCTTGAGCGCCACTCCGTTATAGACGGTGAAGAGTGCCGTGTTCACTCCTATGCCCAGCGCCAGCGTCAGTACGGCCACCGCCGTGAAGCCGGGGTTCTTCCCCAGCATACGCAGGCCGTACCGCACGTCCTGCCACAGCGTCTGCATCGTGCTCCTTCCGAAAAGGCACTTCGCCCGGCCGGGAAAGAACTTCGTGCGAAGGCCCGCGTTACGCCACCGCGAGAACTAGTAATGTCACGTCGTCGTTCAGCCGGTCGCCACAATGGGTACGCACAGCTTCCAGCAATTTGTTCCGCAATTCTTCTGCGCCCAGCGAGCGGTTCGGTTTCAGAACACCAATGACTCCCCTTGCGTCGAATGCCTCCCCGCTCGTTTTCTCGGCTTCCAACAATCCATCCGTGCACACCACGAGCCGGTCGCCGCTTTCGAGCGAAATTTCTCCTTCCTCGAAATGCCTTCCCTCGAACTCTCCGAGGACTGGCCCGCCCTTCGTCAAACCGATCCAGGTGCCGTCCCGGCGCATCAGCATCGGCGCTGGATGACCGGCGCAAGTGTAAGTAAATCTCCGCCTCTGGCTGTCCATCCGGGCGTAAACGAAACTGACGAACCGCCCGTGTTCGACCCTCTCGCAGACGGCTGTGTTCACCTTCTCCGTCAGTTCCCGCGGCGAGGCATCCTCGGATGCCAGCGCCCGCACCGTCGCGTGCACGTGCGCAGCGAGCAGCGCCGCGGGCATCCCCTTTCCCACGGCATCAGCGATAAAGAAGGCCCCGCTTTCCGCGCCGAACTGGAACACGTCAAAGGCGTCTCCGCTCACCGCACCTTTCGGCTGCCACGCCGCCGCAATCTCCAACCCGTTGAACTTCGGAATCTGCCCGAGCGCCAGCTCCCGCTGCATCTCGCCCGCGAGTTCGAGCTCCCGCGTAATCTCGAGTCCGCTCGCGCGGTGCCGGTTCCGCTGTTCCAGTGGTCTCCGCAGCTTCGCCAGCAGCCGCGTGTTTTCCCAGGGCTTCTCGATGAAGTCGCAAGCTCCGCGCTGCATCGCTTCCACCGCGAGGTCTGTGCTGCCCCAGGCCGTCATCACCACGATGGGCAGCCTGCTGTCCACCGCCTGGACCTGTTCGAGCAGCTCCAGGCCTTCGATCCCCGACGTTGTATCGCGCGCATAATTCAAATCCATCAAGAGCAGATCGAACGAGCGCGCTCGCACCGCATCGAGCACCGCCGCGGGAGAATGGACTGCCTCAATCTGGTGTCCGTTTGCTTTCAGTAGGAGTCGGAGCGCCCGCACGACGTCGGGCTGGTCATCCGCAATCAAGGTCCGCGGCGCCTGCAAGACCGCCGCTTCGGTCATTTCTTCCTGTGCCGCCAGGTTCAAGGAACACCCTCTTCAACCGCTTTGCCCTCCGCCTTGGGCTTACCTCAGCCGGATGCGGTCCACGTTGTCGTACTGAGACATGTCCGAGAGGATCACTTTGTCGCCCACCTTCAGCCCGTCCAGAACCTCGATCGTGTTCACCGAACTGCGCCCTAGTTTGACGTTCACCCGCACCGCTTCGTTATCGTTCAGCGGGCAGCTCGCGCAGGTTAATTTGAACAGCCCGATCGTGCTGTCCGTCTGGCCGTGCACGGGCTTTCCCACGTACACCACGTCCTTCAAGTTTTCCAGCTCGATGGTTCCATCCACGCTCAGGTCGGGCCGCGCGCCCTGCGGCAGCGCCTCGTCAATGGCTGCATCCACGGTCACGGTCCCGCTTTGCACCGAGGGATCGATGCGCGACACGTGCCCCGTCACCACGCCGTTCCGCGTGTCAATCGTGGCCTTCTGTCCGATCGCCACGTCCTTCGCCTGCGTCTCTGCAATCTTGATTTCCGCCTTCAGCTTCTTGGGATCGGCCACGCGCGCAAGGTTTTGTCCCGGCGTCACTCGCTGGCCCTCATCCACCGGAACAAGTTGCAGCACGCCGTTGATTCCCGCGCGTACGTGCAACGCGTCATATTGGCTGCGCTTCAGGTTGTACAGCGCCCGTTGCTGCTCGACCCTCGCTTCCTGCGCCGCCAGCCGCGCCGCCGCCGAGTCCGCGGCGATCCGCGTTCGCTCGTCCTCCAGTTGCAGACGAATCGCCAGTTGCTCCGCCTTCACCTTGGAAAGGTTCTTGGTCACGTCCGCTCCGATTCCTTCTTTCCACAGCTTCTCGTCCACCTCATGCTGTAGCTTCGCCTGCTCGTAGTCGCTCCGGACGGCCGCCGCCGCCGCCTTCTGGTTCATCAACTCGCTGTTGACCTGCACTTTTAAGTTGGCCAGGTCCGCTTCCGCCCCCTTGAGCTGGTATTGCGCGTCGAGCAGGTCCCTCTGTAACTGCGGGTCGCTCAATTCCAATATGACGGAGTTGGGCTTCACAATGGCCCCTGGCCGGAGAACGATTCGGTCCACTTTCGAGTCCGTCTGCGCCGGGATCCACCGGATGTCTTCAGGAACCAGCATCCCCAGGCCGCGGACTTCCCGCAGCATCGGTCCTCGCTTCACCGTATCCGGCCATAGCGTGGCCGCATCCACGGTCGGTGCCGCGGGCCGCAGCCGGGAAAGGCCCAGCGTTACGCCCCCAAGAATGATGATCGTTGCCACGCCATAGACGATCCGACGGATCATCTTGGCCCTTACGTTTTGTGGTCTCTGTATATCCATAACTTTTGTTCACCCACTAAGCCGCAATTCGGAAGCCGCCACCATTTTCACACAATACCTTTGCATTCAATCATATATAAGCAGGCTCCCGCCTGTTTGAGGGTTGGTCTTGACCATCCGTGGGATTGTGCCGTCCCATTTCCGAACATCCCCATCAGCCAACCCCTCCGCCGCTGGGCGGTCGCCTCCCCGGCAGTCCCGCTGGCCTCGGCCGGCTACTCGCAACCTTGCAGTTCCGCTCGGCAATGCTCGCTTGCTGGCAGTGCGCCACCTCAACGCGTCCCCGGAGATGCGAGCGAGCGTTTGGATCAGGTAAGACTCCGTGGAAGGGATGGATAGAGGACAGAACGAAGGCCAGAAGATCATTTGGGGTGGGCGATGGGATTTGAACCCACGGCGTTCGGAGCCACAGTCCGATGCTCTACCAGCTGAGCTACGCCCACCACTTGCCCTCATGGTAGCACGCCGCCGCCCTGCTGAAAATGCCCGGTGCCGCCCCGCGCCGGCACCCGCGAATCAATGGTAGCAGCCTGGTCACGCCCCGTTGCGGTTCACGTGCGGCTTGTTAGACTGAGCCAGTAGGAACTGCGTCCCCGCGCATGAGCCTCCACACGTCCGATCGCCGCTCGTTTGAGCGGCACATAGCCTTCGCGCGTCCAACGATTGTTCTGCTGTCGTTGCTCGCGCTCCTCGAATGGCCCGGCACCAAGCCCGGCTCCCGTGCCCTCGTCTTCATCGTCACCTATTTTTTTCTCGCGCTTCTCATCATTGTCGCCGAGCGCATCCTCGAATCCCGCAATTGGCTTTTCCCCCTGGTGCTGGATCTCTTCGCCCTCGCCGTTTTTCTGTATCTGAGCCCCTCGCAGGTCGCCGTGTGGTTTCCCTATCTTTTTGTCGCTTACGCCACCGGCAGCCGCTGGGGGATTCGTCCCGCCGTTTTTCTCTTGGGCGTGCTCTCTCTCGCTCTCGTTTTCCGCACCGCCTTTCAAGGCCAGCTCCACTGGATGCGTGTCATCGGCTGGGTAAGCCTTGTCGCCGCCACCTTCGCGGCTGGCGCCGGACTCGCCTTCCTCGGCGACCGCAACCGCCGCTACGCGTCTGAAAACGAATTCTTCGCCCGCATCAGCTCCACCCTCCAGGTGGATCAGGGCCTCGCGGAATCCCTGCGCCTCCTGCTCGACGAGCTCGCCGCCGAATTCCATTCCGAAGAAGCTCTCCTCGCTTATCGCGATCAGGAGCTCGAGCGCATCTTCCTCTGGCGCGTCAAATCCGGCGAAAGCGAACGCATCATTCCGGAAAACCTGCCGCTCTCCCGCGCCGATGGTTTTCTTCTCGACGACATGGACGCCACCGTCTGCTGGAACAGCCTGGAAAACACCGGCACCGGCTTCGGCTGGGACCGCCGCAACGGCCGCCCGTTGAAAACTCTTCCGCGCCTCCCCGGCCCCGCGCAGCAGGAGCTCCGGCTTCGCTCGCTCATGTCCGTCACCTATGAACAGGATCGCCAGCCCGTGGGCCGCTTTTTCGTTCTCAACGGCCGCAGACCGTTTACCCGCGAAGATCTCGACTGGCTCGACCGCATCGTCATTCATCTCACCGCCTCGCTCGAAAATCTTTTCCTGCTTCGCCACATGCGCGCCCGCGCCATCGAAGGCGAGCGCAGCCGCATCTCCCGCGACCTCCACGACGGCATTCTCCAGACTCTCCTCAGCATCGAAATCCAGCTCGACGTCCTTCGCCGCAAATTTTCCGCCGCGCCGGACCAGGTCGCCTCCGGCCTCGCCACTCTCCAGCAAACCGTCAGGAACGAGTCCGCCGAGCTTCGCCATCTCGTCACCGATCTCCGCCCCCTCCGCGTCCAGAGCGCCGACCTCGTCGATCTCATGCGCGGCTTCGCCGAGCGCTTCCGCAACGAGTCCCCTCTGGCCCTCGATCTCATCATTGACTCGGTGGAAGTTCACGCTTCCGACCGCGTCTGCCGCGAGATTTTTCAGATTTACCGGGAAGCACTCAACAACATAAAAAAGCATGCGAAGGCTTCCCATGTCGTGGTAAAACTGTCCCAGGATGACAGCCGCATCGTCCTCGTCGTGGACGACAACGGTGAAGGCTTCAGCTTTGCCGGACGATTCACGGGCGACGAACTCGACCGCTTGCGGCTGGGTCCGATTTCCATCAAGGAGCGTACCCGCACCGTGAGCGGGCTTTTGACCGTGGAGTCAAGCCCGGGTCATGGCGCGCGTCTGACGGTCGAAGTCCCCCTCGGCTGATATGGCGAAAACAAAACAGCAAATCCGCGTCCTGGTGGCCGACGATCACGCCATCTTTCGCGACGGCCTCCGCAAGCTTCTCGAGGGCGACGAAGACATTACGATCGTCGGCGAAGCCTCCAACGGCGGCGACTGCATCAAGCTTCTTTCCAAGCTCAAGCCCGACATCCTTCTTCTCGATCTGCGCATGCCGGACAAGGACGGCCTCGCCGTCCTCGAAGAAGTGAACTTCGATTCGCTCCCCACGCGCGTCGTCGTCCTCACCGCCGCCGAAGACGACCGCGACGTCGTTCGCGCCATGCGCCTCGGCGCCCGCGGCGTCGTTCTGAAGCAGTCCGCCACCGACCTCCTCGTCAAGAGCATCCATCGCGTCTTCGCCGGCGAAATCTGGCTCGACAATCGCATGACCGCCGAAGTCATGAAGGCCTTTGCCAAGTCCGCCGATTCCGGCCCGCGCCGCGAAAAGCCGCTTTTGAGCGACCGCGAAAAAGAAATCGTCCAGCTCGTCGCCCAGGGCTTCCGCAACAAGGAAATTGGCGAAAAGCTCTTCATCAGCGAGCAGACGGTGAAGAATCACCTCCACAACATCTTCGACAAGCTCGGCGTCTCCGACCGCCTCGAACTCGCCTTATATGCAATCCACCATCGGTTAATCGATCATTCTTGATTGCATCCTGAATGCCTTTGCGGGACGCCATTCACCACCGCCTGATCGACCACTCCTAGCTCTCCTTTTCAGCCCGCTTTTGTAGAGGCCGGGCGGAATTTATCCCGACCTTGTCGGGAGCCCGGTTCTTTGTCCGCCGCCTTTTGTAGAGCCCGCGCTTTAGAGTCTGTGTGACAGCCAGTGTTTTCCAGGAGGGCACGGCTTTAG
>QHYP01000187.1 GCA_003224195.1 Acidobacteriota bacterium
CTGAGAGATGCGGATAGACTTGCCAGGGGCGAATGATACTCGCGGAGCAAGAGGCGGCAAAGAGGCAAGGATTAGACAAGACAAGTGAGCCGGATCGAAGCCAGGGTCCCTGTGGAAAACTACCCCCCACCCCCCTAGGAGTTTGCAAGAGTGTGATGTCAAAGGAGCTGCGGAGAATGGTCTCACAACGGTGGCAAATAAAGGACTTAAAGGGCAATTTTACATTTGACACAGAATTAGGATAAGATCGGGGAGCCGTGCCAGGACAGCTACCCCTTGTGGAAAACAGGTAAAAAACACTTGACAGCTTCGCTGAGAGTCTCTATACTTCAAACAGTGATACTCACTTGTGTCCCGTTCGGACGCAAGTAGTTATTATCACTGGCCTCCCAATTTTGGGAGGCCAGTAAAAGTAAAAAGTTTGTGATAGCCATCGAAACCGATGGCTTTTTTGCTTTTAGGAGGAGTTTTTATGGAACAATGCGCGGTCTTCATTGACGGAGGTTACCTTGCCAAAGTCACGGAGCAAAACTTCAATCGTCCTCCAATTGATTTTCAACGGTTGAGCGACGTGTTGAGCGGCCCCGCTCCAAGATTGCGCACATATTTTTACGATTGTATGCCCTATCAGGGCAACCCGCCAACTGCTCAAGAGAGGGAAAAACACGCATCGAAAGCCAGGTTTATTCATGCAGTGCAACGCTCTGTCCAAAGATTTCAATTTCGACAAGGAAGGCTCCGTAAGACAGGGCCGAATACATTTGAACAAAAACGAATTGATGTATTGCTCGGGGTGGATATGGTTCGCCTTTCCTCAAAAAAGCAAATTGATCATGTGATTTTAATTGCCGGAGATGCCGATTTAGTTCCGGCTGTGGAAGCCTGCAAAGAAGAAGGTGCGATTGTGCGCCTTTATTACCACCCTTCCGCCATCAGCGATGAACTTCTGAATGTGGTAGATGAACGCTGTCTAATTGACGCGGATTTAATTTCCAAAATCATCCGCAACGCCTCGGCGGCAGCGGCCCACACGTCCTAGAGTCAAAAATAAAGGGGCCGTGCCAGACCGTCCCCATACTTCCTCGCATCTTCGATTGCCGTCTTGGCTTTGCGCGACAGCTTGGAAGGATCAGACGTCAGCCAAAGCACAACATGCGTGTCGAGCAAAATCACTTGAGATTGCCCCATTCGCGCCGCGATAACGCGGGGGAAACGACGTCGCCTGTAATAGTGACCTTCCCGCGAAGAAAACCGAAAATATCATCGCCTTGTGGCTCGACTGGGACGAGCTTCACCACCGGCTTGCCGCGTTTCGTGATTACGACGGTTTCCTTCTTGGCCTGAACGTCATCCATGACCGCAAGACAATGCGCCTTGAAGAAGCCCGCAGGCACTTTTTTCATTTCCCAACTCCTTGATCATGGTCATTATATCATGGTCACATCCGCGCGAGGCAGGCCAAGGCTCGCCGCGCGGCCCTTTCGCCCACCGTTTTTGTCACGCTTGTCCCGAGAGAAATGAAGCAGGCCGCACAACGGCACGAGTGACAAGGCGCGGAATGCGGATCCGCGCGGATAGAAAAATGAATTTGTCAAGAAAAATTCATTTTTCTATGATTTGCTCCATCACCGTTCGTAAGTCCTTTGTTTCCAATCCAGCGTCGGCCCGCCGACTGCCAAAAACGGCTTAAAGCACCCTTCCCGAGGGCAACACGCCTGTGCCTCATTTCGCTGCAGCTTCGATACGCGCGGGAGTGAGAGCACAGCCAGGAGTGGCTGTGCTACCCCGTCAGAGCATTTGGCGGAGGACGTACTGCAAGATGCCGCCGTGATGGTAGTAGGCGACTTCTTCGGGAGTGTCGGCGCGGGCGATGACGGAGAAAGTTTTCACGGGTTTGGCGTCGCCCTTCGTGGAATAGGCTTTGACGGTGAGGGCCTTGCGCGGCGCGAGGCCTGAGACGCCTTCGATGTCGAAGAGTTCGTGGCCGGTCAGGCCGAGGAACTCCCGGGTCTGGCCGGGTGAGAATTCGAGGGGCAGGACGCCCATGCCGAGGAGGTTGCTGCGGTGAATGCGCTCGAAGCTTTCGGCAATGACGGCGCGAACGCCGAGCAGGCGCGTGCCTTTGGCGGCCCAGTCGCGAGAGGAGCCGGAGCCGTATTCCTTGCCGGCGATGACGAGAAGAGGGGTGTTTTCCTCGGCGTACTTCACGGAAGCGTCGTAGATGGTCATCTTTTCGGGCGACCGCATAGCGGTCGACTTCTGGCCATCGGGAAGATGGAGCGTCCAACCGCCTTCCGTGCCGGGAGCGAGTTGATTGCGCAGGCGAATGTTGCCGAACGTGCCGCGCAGCATGACTTCGTGATTGCCGCGGCGGGCGCCGTAGGAGTTGAACTCGTGGGGCTTGACGCCGTGGGCGATGAGATATTTTCCGGCGGGAGAATCCACGGGAATCGAGCCGGCGGGAGAGATGTGGTCGGTGGTGACGCTGTCGCCGAGCAGGGCCAGAACGCGTGCGCCGTGAATGTCGGCGAGCGGCGGTGGGGACTTCGGCATGTTCTCGAAGAAGGGAGGCAGCTTGATGTAGGTGGACTTGGGATCCCACTGGTAGAGGTCGCCCTCTGGGACAGGCATGGATTTCCAATGGGCGTCGCCATCGAAGACTTCGCCATATACCTTGCGGAACATGTCGGTGGAGACGGAGGAGCGGATGGTCGTCTCGATCTCTTGGGGGCTTGGCCAGACGTCGCGCAGATAAACGGGCTTGCCCCCGGGGTCAGCGCCGAGGGGCTCCGATGTGAGATCAATGTCCATGCGGCCGGCGAGGGCGTAGGCGACGACGAGCGGCGGCGAGGCCAGATAATTCGCGCGGACGAGCGGGTGGATGCGGCCTTCGAAGTTGCGATTGCCGCTGAGGACGGCGACGGCAACGAGGTTGTTTTCCTTGATGGCGGCGCCGATGGGTTCGGGGAGCGGGCCGCTATTGCCGATGCAGGTGGTGCAGCCGTAGCCGACGAGATGGAATTTCAGCTTGTCGAGATAGGGAGTGAGGCCGGCTTTCTCGAGGTAGTCGGTGACGACTTTCGAGCCGGGAGCGAGGCTGGTCTTGACCCACGGCTTGGTTTGCAAGCCGCGTTCGACGGCTTTTTTGGCGAGCAGGCCGGCGCCGAGCATGAGCGAAGGATTTGACGTGTTGGTGCAGCTGGTGATGGCGGCGATGACGACGGAGCCGTTCGAGAGGTCGAAGTGATCGCCGTTGTTGCGCACGTCCACATGCTTGTTGGGAGCGCCCTCGATGGCTTTTTGAAAGGAGGCTTTTGCCTGGCGCAGAGGCACGCGATCTTGCGGGCGCTTGGGGCCGGCGACAGTAGGCTCGACGGTTGAGAGATCGAGATCGAGAGTGTCGCTGAAGGCGGGATCGGGCGTCGCATCCGTGCGGAACAGACCCTGCTCTTTGGAATAGGCTTCCACAAGAGCGATTTGCTCCGTGGGGCGAGCGGTGAAGCGCAGATAGGCGAGGGTCTCAGCGTCCACGGGGAAGAAACCCATGGTGGCGCCGTATTCGGGAGCCATATTGGCGATGGTGGCGCGGTCGGGAACGCTGAGGCTCGAAAGACCGGAGCCGTAGAATTCGACGAATTTGCCGACGACGCCCTTTTTGCGAAGCATTTCGGTGACGGTAAGCACAAGGTCCGTGGCCGTGGCGCCTTCGCGGAGGCGGCCGTGGAGCTTGAACCCGACGACTTCGGGAACCAGCATGGAGAAGGGCTGGCCGAGCATGGCGGCTTCGGCCTCGATCCCGCCGACGCCCCAGCCGAAGACGCCGAGGCTATTGACCATGGTGGTGTGCGAGTCGGTGCCGACGAGCGACTCGGGGTAGGCCTGCATCCTGCTGCCGGTGGGCACGCCGCAAACCACGCGAGCGAGATATTCGAGATTGACTTGATGGCAGATGCCGGTGTCCGGCGGAACAACTTTGAAATTTTGAAAAGCCTTCTGGCCCCAGCGGAGGAACGCGTAACGCTCGACGTTGCGCTGGAATTCGAGCTCGGCGTTGAGGCCGAAGGCATTGACGCTGCCGAAGCTGTCCACCTGGACGGAGTGGTCGATGACCAGCTCGGCGGGGAAGAGGGGATTGATGCGCTTGGGGTTGCCGCCCATCTTGACGACGGCTTCGCGCATGGTGGCGAGGTCCACGACGGCGGGCACGCCGGTGAAATCCTGCAGGAGGACGCGGGCGGGCATGAAGGCAATCTCTTTTTGCGCTGCGCCGGGTTTCCAGGAGGCGAGGGCGCGGACGTCGTCGGCGCGGACGAAGTGATCGTCTTCGTTGCGAAGGAGATTTTCGAGCAAGATGCGGAGAGAGAAGGGAAGACGATCTAAGTTGGAGAGGCCTTGCTTTTCAAGAGTTTCTAGACGATGAACTTCAAACGCCTGGGCGCCGACGTTGAGCTTGTCGCGCGTGCCGAAGGAGTTTCCGGCGAGCGGCATTCTGCTTGTCCTTTCCAGTCTGTGAGCTGCGCTGCGATCGTTGCTCAGCCCCTATGATAACCGAAATCGATTCGCGCGCGCCGGGCGGCTATAATCAAAGGGATGAAGGTCGTTCTGCTCTCGACGTATGAGCTGGGGAGGCAGCCGTTTGGGCTGGCGTCGCCGGCGGCGTGGCTGCGGAAGCATGGGCGTGAGGTCGTGTGCCTGGATTTGTCGCGGCAGGCGCTCGAGGAGGTAGCGATTCGAGCGGCGGGGCTCGTGGCGTTCTATGTGCCGATGCATACGGCAACGCGGCTGGCGATGGAGCTTTTGGAGCCGGTGCGCGAGTTGAATCCACTCGCTCACATTTGTTTTTTTGGCTTGTATGCGCCGCTGAATGAGGCGTACCTGCGCGAGCGCGGAGTGGAGACGCTGCTGGGAGGCGAGTTTGAGCAGGGGCTTGTGCAGCTTGCGGAGCGGCTTTCGCGGAAAGGCGATGGCAGCGCGGGCGATGGGGCATGGCAAGCGGAGCCGGTGATTTCGCTTGCCCGACAAAAGTTTTTGGCGCCGGACCGGCGGGGACTTCCAGCGCTGGAGAAGTATGCGCATGTGATTCTCCCGACGGGGGAGCATCGCGTGGCGGGATACACGGAAGCAAGCCGGGGCTGCAAACATTTGTGCCGTCACTGTCCGATTGTGCCGGTGTACAAAGGCAATTTTCGCGTCGTGGAGCGCGAAGTTGTGCTCGAAGACGTGCGGCAGCAGGTGGCGGGCGGGGCGCGGCACATCACGTTTGGGGATCCCGATTTTTTCAATGGCGTTGGGCATGCAATCGCCATTGTAGAGGCGCTGCACCGCGAGTTTCCCTGGCTGAGCTACGACGTCACGATCAAGATCGAACATCTGCGGAAGCACGAGAAACATCTTGCGACGTTGCGGGAGACGGGTTGCTTGTTCGTCACGAGCGCGGTCGAGTCGTTCGATGACGAGGTTCTGGAGAAGCTAGAAAAGGGGCACACGAAGGCCGATGTGCTGCACGTGGTGCGGAGATTTCGCGAACTTGGCTTGATCCTGCAACCGACGTTTGTGCCGTTCACGCCGTGGACGACGTTTGGGAGCTACCTGGAGCTGCTCGAGACAGTCGGGGAGAACGATCTGGTCGAGAATGTGGCGCCGATCCAACTCGCCATCCGGCTGCTGATCCCCGCGGGCTCGCGATTGCTGGAGTTAGATGAGGTGCGGCGCAGGACCGGCAAATTTGACCGGGCGGCGCTGATTTATCCGTGGAGAAATCCGGAGCCGGGGGTGGATGCGCTTTGTGAGGAGATCCAGCGGATTGTTGCGGACGGCGAGAAGCGAAAGCAGCCGCGGCGTGCGATTTTCGAGCGCATCTGGAAAGCGGCGCACGAAGCGGCTGGTGTGGATGTCCAGACGGCAGCGCAGCCTGTGCTTGTCTCCCGCGCGGCGATCCCCTATCTGAATGAGCCCTGGTATTGTTGAGCCGAACCCACGGGGGACCAGTTGGTCCCCATCGCCCGGGCACGCGAGGCCGTGGCGCAGGCCGAAGCGTTTGTGTGAATCCTGAATCCATGTCTCTTCCCTTGGACAGTTCAACCAAGCGGCTACTCGTATTTACGAGCAAGCTAGGCTACCAGACGCGCAGCTTTGCGGAGGCGGTGCGCAAGCTGGGAATCGAATTGCTCCTTGCGACGGATCGCTGCCACCAACTCGAGGATCCCTGGGGCGACCGCGCGATTCCCGTGCGCTTCGAGGAGCCCGAGGCAGCGGCGGCATCCGTGCTGGAAGCATTGCGAGGACAACAGGTGGATGGAGTGCTTGCGCTGGGGGACCGAACGGCCGTAGCAGCGGCCTATGCAGCGCGGGGACTTGGCGTGTGGCACAACCATCCGGCATCGGTCGAGGCGTGCCACAACAAGCGGCGAATGAGGGAAGTGTTTCGTGATGCTGGGCTGCGCGTGCCGTGGTTCAAGACATTTCCATTCTTCCCTGTGCCCGAACCGAGCCTCGCGGGAATTTCTTTCCCGTGTGTGGTGAAGCCGGTGTCGCTTTCCGCAAGTCAGGGAGTGATTCGCGCGAACAATCGCGATGAATTTTCTGCCGCGGTGGAACGGGTGCGGCGGCTGCTGGAATCGGCCGAAGTGCGCGCGAGTCGCGAGCCGAATCTCGATTGCGTCTTGGTGGAGGGTTATATTGGGGGCAAGGAAGTGGCTGTCGAGGGGTTGCTGACTGGCGGCGCGCTGCGCGTCCTTGCAATATTCGATAAGCCGGATCCGCTGGAGGGGCCGTTTTTCGAGGAGACGATTTACGTGACCCCGCCGCGTTTAGGGGAAACACAGCAGCGCGCGATTGAGCTATGCGCGAAGGACGCGGTGCGCGCGCTAGGCTTGATGCACGGGCCGATTCATGCGGAGTTTCGCGTGAATGAAGAAGGAGTGTGGCCGCTCGAGGTGGCGGCGCGGCCCATCGGGGGGCTTTGCTCGCGCGCGCTGCGATTCGCGCTTGATGAGAAAACAGAATCAATCTATCTGGAAGAGCTGCTCGTGCGGCACGCGCTGGGCTTGCCGGGCGCAGACTGGCCGCGGGAGCCCGCGGCGTCGGGGGTGATGATGATTCCCGTGCCGAAAAGTGGAGTGTTGGAAAGAGTTGAAGGCGAAGAAGCGGCACGCGGGTTACCGGGAATTGCCGAGGTGGAAATTACAGCGAGATTGCATGACTACATCGCGGCATGGCCCGAAGGCTCGAGCTATCTGGGATTTTTGTTTGCGCGGGGAGAGCGACCGGAAGAGGTAGAAGCAGCGCTGCGAGAAGCGCACGCGAAACTGAGGTTCACACTGTCGCCGCGGATGCCGGTCGAGCATCCGGTGACGAGGCGCGTGGCGATAGGATAAGGTCAGCAGGGGCGGCGGGCTTCGCCAATCCCATTAACCTTTGGCTTTGGGCGGAACGTAGCCTTCGGGCAGCTTGGCGCCTTCACCGAAGAAAAACTGCTCCATTTGCTCTTCCATGATTTTCTGGGAGTTTGGGTCGAGAGGGTTGAGGCGGTACTCGTTCATGATCATCTTGGAGTGCTCGAGCCACA
>QHYP01000022.1 GCA_003224195.1 Acidobacteriota bacterium
TCGCCTCACGGCGAGGCTGGCCGATACTGCACTGGAAGACAGCGGAGAGGCCGCCCGGACACGGAGGCCAGGCGGATAGCCTGATGCAAGCGAGATTTGGGAGCTAACGGCATGAACGGGGTGGAAATCCAAGCGAACCGAGAACGCGCGGCGGCGATGGTATGGACCGCCGGCGCGGCGGCGCCGTGCGCGGAATCGTTCGAAGAAACGACTCCCGAACGCGTGTATGGCGCGCTGGCCGCTTCGTGGGCGGCCTGCGGGGCGTTTGAATGGGCGGCGCTTGGCTACTTGGCGCTGTCTTCGGCGCTGATCGTGGTGTTCTCGCATCACCTGGCGCATCCGCTGCGCTTGATCGGCCTGCAGGCATCGGTGGCGTCGCTCATCCTGGCTCTCTGTTACATCGAGGCGCGCCTCGCGGCCTGCACCGCACGCCGCGGTGATTTCCCCCGTTCGGGCGCGCACGGCTTCTGGCATTTCTGGCGCCACTGGTATCCGCATCTTTTCTTTCTGCTCTGCTTTGAGGAGATGGGGACGCTCGCTCATCTCGTTTACCCCGGCTGGCATGATGCGAAGTTGATTGCGTTTGATACCTGGCTCACCGGAGTGAATCCATCCTTGTGGCTCGAGCGCTTCGCGCACCCGGCGCTGAACGAGTTTATGCAGTTCGCCTATCTCACCTACTTTCTCTATTTGCTGATTCTCGGCGGAATTCTCTATTACCGGCGCGAATGGGAAGCGTATTGGGCCGTGATGACATATTCCGTCGTGGGCTACGCGTTCGGGTACGTCATCGCCATTCTGTTTCCGGTGCAAAGCCCGTGGTTCACCCTCGCAGGGATGTGGCACGGGGACCTCGCCGGCGGGCCGTTCACGGCGCTGATCAATCTCATTGAGAAGTGCGGCCGCGTGCATGGCGCGGCGTTTCCTTCGCAGCACGTAGCCGGAGCGATGGCGGCATTGTGCGGCGCGTGGCGGCACCGGCGGTGGCTCTTCTGGACCTTTCTGCCGTTTGTGCTGTGCATGTGCGTTTCGACGGTGTACGTGCGGAATCACTACGTCGCGGATGTGCTCGCCGGGATGGTTACGGGAACCCTGGGGTACGTGATCGGCGGCTGGGTGATCCGAGCGCCAGGGGCCTTCGACCGCGAACGAGACCCATCCGCTACAGCTCATTTCGCCGACGATGCCACTGGTGCGCAGTTTCGTAGGTACGGGCGATGCAGAGCAGAAGATTCTCGCCGGTCGCAGCGCCAATGAGCTGCAGGCCGATCGGAAGACCTGCGGGAGTGAAGCCGCACGGGATGGAGATCGCGGGAACACCGGCGAGATTCGCCGGACGGTTCAGACGAAGTAAGAGCGCGCGTGTGGGCCGGTTCTTCTCGCCGATGCGCGTGGTTTCCTCACCAATGAGCGGCGCTGCGATCGGCGTCGTGGGAACGGCCAGCGCATCGACGCCCGCATCCTCCATAGCCAAGCGAAGTTGTTGGATAAATTTCTCCCGCAGATCAAGAGCCTGGAGATAGGCCGTAGCGAGAACTTTCGCGCCCATCTGCAGGCGGACTCGAACGTCTTCGCCGTATTCCTCTGCGCGCGCCGGAAACCAGCCGGATTGCTGGTGGTAATACGCGGCCTCAGCCAAGGCGATCTGGTTGCCGGCGTCTTCCGTGTCCTTGAGGATTGGAATGGAGACTTCCTTCGTCGCTGCGCCGATCCCGCGCAGAGAGCGAATTGCTTCATCGAACAGGAGCCGGACGTCTTCCGAAATCAGATCGAAGAAAAACTCGCTGGGCACACCAAGACGGAACTTCCGCGACTTCATTGAGGTTTTTTGAATCGATGTGAGAGGCCGCTCACGCTTGCCGCGTACAAAAATAGCGTCCAAGAGGATGGCGGCGTCGCGTGCTGTCCGGGCCAGCGGCCCTACGCAGTCCAGCCGGGGAGAAAGAGGAATCACTCCCTCCACCGAGACTCGGCCGAGTGTGGGCTTCAGGCCCACGACACCGCAGAGGGCCGCGGGGATGCGGATGGAGCCGCCGGTGTCCGTGCCGATGCTGCCGTAGCATAGACCCGCGGCAACGGCAGCGGCGGAGCCGCCGCTCGAACCCCCGGCGATGCGCCCGAGGTCCCAAGGATTGCGCACCGGTCCGAAGTGCGGATTGTTCGACGTAACACCGTAAGCGAACTCATGCATGTTGGTCTTGCCGAGAATCACGGCTCCGGCCTTCTTCAAGAGGCCAACGAGTAGGGCGTCTTCTTTCGGGACAAAATCACTCAGAATTTTCGAGCCCGCGGTCGTATGAATGCCTGCCGTGCAGATGTTGTCTTTGAGCGAGATGGGGATGCCGTGGAGCGAGCCGCGATCGCGGCGTTTTCCGCGCGGGCCAAGCAATTCGCGCTCGGCTTGGCGCGCCTGCTCAAGAGCAAATTCCGCCGGGACCGTGATGTAAGCATTCAGCTTCGGATTCAGCCGCTCGATGCGCTCGAGCATCAACTGCGTAAGCTCAACGGGAGAGAGCTTGCTTTTGCGAAAGAGGCGGGCGACTTCTTCAATCGAGGCAAACGCGAGATCGGCGTCATTCATTGGTGGAAGTCGAAAATGCCGGCCTGAAAGCCGGGGAACCCTAGAAAATCCTTTCCTGGCGGCGCAGATTGCCGAACGTTCCGATGTTCGCGAGGATCAGCGCCACGCGGAACTGGTTTTCCGTGCGCACCTGGCCGAGCGCGATGCGGCGGTATTCGAGCGCGATGCCGCAGCAGCCGCCGTTGTAGCTGATCTGCACAAGCTGGTTCTGCAGGGCGTGGTTGGTCAGATCGTAGCTGACGCCGCCGGTGGCGCTGAGGCCCTTGCGGTTCAACTCCCCGTAACCAATGAGGCCGCGGATCTGGTTCGAGAGCGGCTGCAGGATGGGGTTCGCATCGAGGCGGAAGTGCGCAATCGTGGCGTAAAACTGGCTGTAGGGCTTCACTTTCAGGAGCGTACCGAAGGTCGTGAGCTTTCGCCGCTGGTTATCGTATTCGACGATCTCCTCCGCGTCGTAGCGCCCTCCCGGTGTGACCTTGAAATCGCTCACGATGGGGGACCAGTTGCGCGGGCCGTCGGCAAAAGCGAAGGGCGTAATGGAATTGAGCGCCTGAAAGACGTTGCGCGTCCCGGGAGCAATCGCGCCGCCGAAGGTCGGATCAAAGAAATGCTTTTGCACGATGCGCCAGGAAAAAAGCTCCTCGGGCTGATTGTCGCCTTCCTTGCGAAAGAGTCTCTGTGTGATCCCGTATTCGACCTCGCTTGTATCCGTGAGCGTGGCGTCGGAATCGAAGCGGATGAAGCGCCCGAAATCGTTCACGCCGGTCACGTACCGGTAGATGACGCCCGGCTCGACGGTGTGTTTCCATTTTCTGTTTGATTTGGGCCGCTCGAAAATTTTCTCGAGCGACGGCGGGCGGAAGTCCAGCGCGAATTCGCCAGTGTTGCGGGTGATGGCTTGCGGATTGACCGCGCCCGTCGCATCGAGCGAAGCACCGTACCGCGTGCCGCGAAACGCCGCCGTCGTCGTCAAACTGAGCCACGGCCCCGCGTGGAGCGGCACGGTGACGCGCGGCGCAAACTCCTCGCGCTCGACCATGCCGGGCGTGTCGAGATTGGGATCTTCGCGGTGCACGGCATCGGCAAACGCGGCGAGGCCAAAATACACGGGCACGCGCTTCCACGGCGATTGATCCACGGAACTGAAGCGCGCCTCCGGCGCATTCCGCAGCATGACGGTGATCGGCGGCGCCGTGCGGGTGGGCGCGCTGAGAAAGCTGCGGTCGCTGAGGTCCGCAAAGTTGAGGCTGAAGCCGCGAAAATTGTTGGTGAGGAAAAGCGCGCTGCGAACTTCGGCGTTGATGGCGTCACCGTAGGTATCGGCAAAAGCGAGGCGGAAGGTCAGCGAAGAAAGTTCATTTGCATCGATGACGGCGCGCCAGCCCTTCGGAAGAAGCGATTGCACCTCGAACTGCTGTTGATGCCCGCCCTGCGGGTTGCGCACGCCGTTTGAATCCTTCAGGCCGCGGTCAATCACGCCGAAATAGTCGTAATGGATAGACGTGTTTTCCCACGGCCGCGCGCGGAATTCGCCGCGTTCGGCGGAGCCCCGCCGGCTGAGAAGCTGCCCGGAGAGGGTCGTGTCCATCCACTCGAAGGGCGCCCAGTAGAACGCGTCGCCCAGGATAAATCCCTTGCGCGAGCTGTTGCCGATGTCGGGAATCAGAAACCCCGACTGGCGCACTTTGCGGCCCGCGGGCGCCGTGGCGTAAGGCAGCCAGATCAGCGGCACACGAAACATTCGAAAATTGGCGTTGACGAGGGCGACGTTTTTCTCGAGGCGAATGCGCGCGCGCGGCGCGTAAAACTTCCACTTCGGCCGCTCCGGATCGCAGACGGTCACCCAGGCGCCTCGAACGATGTAAAGGCTCTCGTCCACGCGCTCGACTTCTTTCGCTTCGAAGTAGAGCGGATTGTCCGTGACGAGCAGGCTGCTGTTGGGACGCCGCTCGATCTTCACCGAGCCGCGAACCTTTTGGAAAACGCCATGGCCCGTGCGCACGTTGTAGGCCGCCTGGTCACCATCGAGATGTTGATTCGCGTAGTCGAACTGGACGTGGCCGCTCGCAACCGCTTCTTTCGTCTTTTCATTGAATTCCACGTGGTCGGCGCGCAGCCGCGCGCCCTCATAAGTGATGTCCACATCGCCGTCGGCGATAAACAGATCGCCGCGCCGGCTCTGCGTCACTGCCGAGAGATTTACGATGCCGCCTTTGCCGGAGGGAAGACGGGCTTGTTGCCGTTCGGCGCTCTCGCCGAAAAGAGGGGCCGTCAGCAGGAGAACCAGGCACGCGCCCAAAAGAAGCGCGCGGAGAGGGGAACATAACGGCGATTCAGCAAACCGGTTCTCGGGAAACATGCAATCCGTAAAAGCAATGCGCAAGCCTAGCATGCAGCTTGCTGGATGTGTAGGGCGAGCCGATCGTTGCCCGGCACGAACGGCGTAACGCCGCGTCCGCCGCGCGCGTCTGTTGGAACGCAGGGAGCCAACTGCCCTTCCAGAAACAAATGATGCGGCGCGGCCGCGGGAGCGGTAAGATTCCCGCCCTTGCGTGCAGAGGAGGACGATCATGTTTCGCCGTTCGTGTGGACTCGGGTGGTTTCTGACCCTCCTTCTGGCGGGCACCGGCGGGCCTGCTGCCGTTGCCGCGGCGGACCAGCCGAATCCGGCCGACAAGTTGAAGAACCTCGAGTTCCGCGAGATCGGCCCGGCAGTGATGGGCGGCCGCATCGACGCGTTCGCCGTGGTCGAGAACAACCCCAACATCGTCTATGTCGGCACGGCGTCCGGGGGAATTTGGAAGTCCACGAACAACGGAACAACCTTCGAACCGGTCTTCGACAAGGAAGACGTCTCGACGATCGGCGACATCGAGATCGCGCCGTCCGATCCCTCCATCGTGTGGGTCGGCACGGGTGAGCAAAATAACCGTCAGAGTTCTTCGTGGGGCGACGGAGTGTATAAATCGCTCGATGGCGGGAAGACTTGGAAGAAAATGGGCCTCGAAGCGACGCACCATATCGGCCGCATCGCGATCGACCCGAAAAATCCGGATGTGGTGTATGTCGCGGCACTCGGCCATCTGTGGGGACCGAATCTGGAGCGCGGCGTGTATAAAACGGCCGACGGCGGCAAGACGTGGGCTCAAGTGCTGAAAATCAACGACGACACCGGCGTCGTGGACATTGCCATGGACCGCGAGAGCCCGAACATCCTCTACGCTGCAGCCTACGAGCGGCGCCGCACTCCGTTCGGATTCAACGGCGGCGGCCCCGATGGCGGAATCTACAAAACCGTGGACGGCGGAACCACGTGGAAGAAGCTGACGAAAGGCCTGCCTTACGAGAGCGGCGGCGACGTTGGCCGCATCGGTTTGGCAGTTTATCGCCGCGATCCGAACATCATCTATGCGCTCATCCAACACGGGAAGGGCGGCACGTACCGTAGCGAGGACAAGGGCGAGACGTGGAAAAAGATGGGCGACACCGACCCACGCCCGTCCTACTACAGCCAAATCCGGATTGATCCCAACAACGACCTGCGCCTGTGGGTCCTCGGCGCGCAGATGTTCTACTCCGAGGACGGCGGGAAAACGTTCGCCACGCAGCGCGTGCGCGGCATCCACGGCGATTTCCACGACGTGTGGATCGATCCCGCCGATTCAAATCGCATGCTGGCCGGCTCGGATGGCGGCATCCACTGGAGCTACGACGCCGGCAAGTCATGGGACTTCGTGAACACGATTGCCATCGGGCAGTTCTATGAGATCGCGTTGGACCTCGAGAAGCCCTATCACATCTGCGGCGGCTTGCAGGACAACGGGAGCTGGTGCGGCCCGAGCCAGTCGCTCGCGCGCGACGGCATCGACAATGAAGACTGGTTCGTCATCCACGGCGGCGACGGCTTCTATGCGCAACTCGATCCCGTGGAGCCGTGGATCGTCTATACCGAATCGCAGGACGGCCACATTTCGCGGCGCGACCTGCACACCATGCAGGCGCGCTCGATCATGCCGGAGGCAAAAGAAGGCGAGCCGCACTACCGCTTCCAGTGGAATTCGCCCGTGCTCGTTTCCGCGCACGATCACAAGACGATCTATTACGGCGGCAATTACCTCTTCAAGTCCGCTGACCGCGGCGATTCCTGGACGAGGCTTGGCGGCGACTTGACCACGGGAGCCGACCGCAACAAGCTGCCGATCTTCGGCAAGGTGCCTGACAAAAACACACTCTCGCGAGCCGACGGCGTGCAAGAGTATCCGTGTATCACCACCATCAGCGAATCGCCGCTCACCCCGAACGTGTTATGGGCTGGAACCGACGACGGCAACCTCCAAGTGACGCGCGACGCCGGTAAGACCTGGAAGAATGTTGCGTCGCGTGTGCCTGGCCTGCCGAAAGGAACCTACGTCAGCCGCGTGGTCGCGTCGAAGTATGGCGAAGGCACAGCCTACGCTGCCTTCGACGGACACCGCGCCGACGACTACAACGTGTACATCTACATGACCGCGGATTACGGCGAAACCTGGAAAGCCATCCGCAACGGCATCCCGAATTCGGGCGGGAGCGTCCACGTCGTGCGCGAGCACCCGCGCAATCCGAACCTGCTTTTCGCCGGAACGGAGTTCGGACTGTGGGTTTCGTGGGACCACGGAGCGAACTGGACCGCGCTGAAAATGAATTTCCCCACCGTGCCGGTGGACGACATCCAGATTCAATCGCGCGAGAACGATCTCGTCCTGGCCACACACGGCCGTTCGATCTGGATTTTCGATGACCTGACGCCGATCGAAAAGCTGAGCTCCGACGTGATGAATTCCGACCTGTCCGTCTTCGACGTGCGCCCGGCGACCCTCTGGCGTTTGCGCCAGCGGCCCTGGAGCGCCGGGCAGAAAAAGTTCACCGGCAAGAATCCGCCCGAAGGTGCGTTGCTCAGCTACTACCTGAAAGACGCCGTGCCGCCGGAGACGCCGAAGGAGGGTTCGGACGAGAAAGACGCCGCGGCCACGCCACCGAAGAAAGAAGGTAAGGTCAAGATCACCATCACCGACAAAGACGGAAAACTCGTCCGCGAAATGGACGGGCCCGGTGCTGCCGGCGTCAACCGCGTGAACTGGGACCTGCGCTACAACGCCGCCGACGAGCCGACGCCCGAACAGCGCCAGGCCATGGAAGCGGGCTATGCATTTGGTCCGCGCGGACCGCTGGTCGAGCCGGGCGAATACACATTCAAAGTGAAAGCGGGCGCAAAGGAAGCCACGCAGAAAGCCGTCGCGGAGGAAGATACGCGCGTTTCGATTTCCGCGGCAGACCGCGCGGCCAGGCACGAAGCGATCATGAAGCTCTATGAACTCGCAAAGAGTACCGCCAAGGACCGCAAGACAGTCGCCGGATTGAAAGAGGCGCTGACCACCGCGCGCGATCAGTGGAAAAAAAATGCGGCCGCGCCCGGCGGAACGAAAATCCCGGAAGACATTCGCAAGTCAGCCGAAGAGCTCCAGAAAAAAGTGGATGCGCTTGAGGAAAAATTCCTGCGGCCGCAACAAGGGCTCGGGAACGCGGGCCCGCCGCTCGAATGGAAGCCGGATCCGCTCCCGAATCGCGCTCAGGAATTGATCGGCGACCTGGACGGCTTCGTGGCCGCTCCGGGCGGTCAGCAGAAAGAGAGAATCGCCGAGCTGGAGACGCTCGTTGCGCAAGCTTCGACGGAAGTGAAGAAGCTGGTCGATGAAGATTTGGCGGCGCTGAACAAAAAGATGAACGAGGCGGGGATCCCGCACATTGTTCCTTCGTCAACGCCGCAAAGGCGCGGGCCGAGCGACGACGGCGAATCCGAGCGATAGCAGACCGCGAGAGGCGCAGGGAAGTCGCGCGTCTAACCTCTAACGAAGGGGTTGGGTGTTTGGGCCGAGCCATGGGTTCGGCCTGCGGAGTCGGTCGGGATTCTTTCTACAGCTTCAACAATTCAGACGGAGGGACGGTAAAACATGAACGCATCGCACTGGAGCCGGCTTGCCGTGCGCTTCGCAGGGCGCGCCCAGACCGCCGCGCTTCTTGGGTTGGCGCTCGTCTCGAGCCTCCTTGCCGGAGGCTCGGCCGCGCAGCAAAAGGATGAGAAGAAAGAAGAAAAGAAGGAAGAAAAAAAGGAGGAGAAAAAGGGCTTGCCGCTGAAGTCCGAGCGGAAAATCGAGTTCACGACCGATGAAGGAACATGGATGTCTCTCGACGTGTCTCCCGACGGCAAGACCATCGTCTTCGAGCTCCTCGGTGACATCTACACGCTGCCGATCGAAGGCGGCCAGGCGAAGCTCATTTCGGGCGGCATGGCGTTCGACAGCCAGCCGAAATTCTCGCCCGACGGCAAGTGGATTGCTTTCCTCTCCGATCGCGACGGCGGCGAAAACGTCTGGATCATGCATCCGGACGGCAGCGAGCCCAAACAGCTCTCGAAAGACCCTTGGTCGGAATTCGTCTCGCCGGCGTGGACGCCGGACAGCCAGTACGTGCTCGCCTCGCGCGCGGGCTCGAATTTGGGCGCTTATGAAATCTGGATGTACCACATCCAGGGCGGCTCGGGCGTGCAGGTCACGAAGTCGAAGCCTACGCCGACCACGCCCCGCCGGGAGCGCCCCAACGCGCTCGGCGTCGTTGCTTCGGCCGACGGCAAATATCTCTACTACGCCACGCGCCACGGCGGCTTCCAGTACAACGCGCAATTGCCGCTCTGGCAGGTGGCGCGGCGCGACCGCAAGACCGGCGACGAAGACGTGATCCTGCAGCAGATCGAAAGCAGCTTCCGCCCGGTGTTGTCCCCCGATGGCAACGAGCTTCTCTACATCACGCGGTATGAGACCGAGAGCGGACTGCGCCTGCGCAATCTCCAGACGGGCGAAGACCGCTGGGTGAAATATCCCATCACGCGCGACGACCAGGAGTCCCGCTTCACGCGCGATCTCTTTCCCGGTTACGCGTTTCTTCCGGGCGGCAAGGAGATCGTCTACACCAACGATGGAAAGATTCATCACCTGAACGTCGCCAGCGGCGATGACAAAGTCATCCCTTTCACCGCGCAGGTCACGCAGGAGCTCGGCCCGAAGCTTGATTTCCCCCAAAAGGTGGAAGAGGGCCCCGTAAAGGTGCGCCTGATTCAAGACGCAACGCAATCGCCTGACGGAAAGAAGCTCGCCTTCTCCGCGATGACGCATCTCTATCTGGTGGACATTCCGGGCGGCAAGCCGCAGCGGTTATTAAGCGGCAATGCGCGCGAGTTTCAGCCCGCGTGGTCGCCGGACGGCAAGTGGATCGCCTATGTGACGTGGTCCGCGGCCGGCGGCCAAATCTGGAAGGTGCCGGCAGCCGGAGGCGCGCCCACGCGGCTCACGCAGACCGCGGCGTTCTACAGCGATCCCGTGTGGTCACCGGACGGCCAGCGCATCGTAGCCCTGCGGGGCACCTCCTATGACCGGGACAACAGCGGCTTCGATTCCGGCTCGCCGCGTGGCGGCGATCTGATCTGGATCCCCTCAGCCGGCGGGCCAGCGAGTCTGATCATTCCGGCGCGGGGCGCGGGCAAACCGCACTTCACACACGAAAAGGACCGCATCTATTTGTACACCGGTGGAGCTGGGCTCATCTCCCTTCGTTACGACGGTACCGACCGCCGCGCGCACATCCAGGTGAAGGGCCAGGGGCTCTACTTTGCCGAAGAGCCCGTTTCCGCGAACGACGTGCGCGTGAGCCCCGACGGCAACTGGGTCCTGGCCCACATCATGAACCAGCTCTACGTGATGGCCATGCCCCAGGTGGGCGGCGAGGCGCCGACCGTTGACGTCAGCAAGCCCGCAGTCCCCTCCAAAAGGCTCACCGACATCGGCGCGGACTATTTCGGATGGGCCGACGATGGAAAGACCGTCACCTGGGCCGTTGGCTCCAGCTTCTTCCGCCAGCCGCTGAGCGCGATCACTTTCGAGCCGCCCAAGGAAGAAAAGAAAGAAGGCGAGAAGAAAGACGGGGATCCAAAGGACTCTCAGAAGAAGGACGAAGTGAAAAAAGATGAACAGGCCGAGAAAAAGCCCGAAAAGTTCAAGGAGCAGGACAACAGCGTCCAGGAAATCGCCGTGGATCTCGAAGCCCCGAGGAAGACGCCGAAGGGCACGATTGTGGTTCGCGGAGCGACGGTCGTGACCATGAAAGGCGATGAGGTACTGAAGGATGCCGACATCGTCGTCGAAAACAACCGCATCAAGAGCGTCGGTGCGCGCGGCGGCGTTCCCGCAGGAGCGCAAGTGTTCGACGTGCGGGGCAAAACGATCACGCCCGGTTTCATCGATACCCACGCGCACTGGTTTGAGATCCGCCGCGGCATCCTCGACACTCAGAACTGGGCATTCATGGCCAATCTCGCCTACGGCGTCACCGCCGGACTCGACGTGCAAACCTCTACGAACGATATGTTCGCTTACGAGGACCTCGTGGATGCGGGTGACATCATAGGCCTGCGCGCGTTTTCCACTGGTCCGGGCGTCTTCTCCGACAACAACTTCCAGTCCGTCGAAGAGGTAAAGGGCGTGCTCACGAAGTACAGAAAGTATTACGGCACGCACAACATCAAGAGCTACGTCGTCGGCAACCGCAAACAGCGCCAATTCATGGTGCAGGCGTCGAAAGACCTCGAGATGATGCCCACCACGGAAGGCGCTCTCGACTTAAAGCTGAACCTCACGCACGTCATCGACGGTTTCCACGGCAACGAACACACGCTGCCGATCGCGCCGCTCTATAAAGACGTGATCCAGATGTTCGCGCAATCCGGCATCTCGGAGACACCCACATTGATCGTGAACTACGGCGGCCCTTTCGGCGAGAACTATTGGTATGAGAACAGCGACGTACACGGCAACGCGAAGCTGAACCACTTCACGCCGCACCGCATCATCGACGAGAAAACCAACCGGCGCGAAGGGTGGTTCCGCAAGGACGAATACGCCTTCCCGAAGTTTGCGGCGCAGATGACAAAACTCGTGCGCGCGAACGGACTCGTCGGCGTCGGCAGCCACGGCCAGCTCCAGGGCCTCGGCTATCACTGGGAACTGTGGATGATCGCGAGCGGCGGGATGACGCCGCTGGAAGCGTTGCGCTGCGCCACCATCAACGGCGCGAAGATCGTTGGCCGCCCGCAGGACCTCGGCTCACTCGAGCCCGGCAAGCTCGCGGACCTGATCATCTTCGACAAGAACCCGCTCGACGACATCCACAACACAAATACGATTCGCTGGGTGATGAAGAACGGCGAACTCTTCGAAGGCGATACCCTAAACCAGGTTTGGCCCGAGCAGAAAAAACTCGAGCCGCTCTGGTTCCGGAACTACGACCAGCCAAAAACTGACGGGAGCCTTAGCTACGGGAAAACCACGACGCCGTGATGCGCAACTCGAGTCGCAGAAGAACGGTTTAGGCGGAAACCCGCTCGCGGCCGATGAATTCTAAAGCGTGGCCGCGTTCAACACGGCAATTTGGGCGGGCCAATCACCCGGTTTTCTTCGCCTCGTCTTCTGAGGCCTCTTGCTTTTGCGTGCGGACGCTGCGATACCACTCGTAGGTGCGTCGCAAACCCTCTTCAAAACCGACTGTGGGATTATAGCCGAGAATCTCCTTGCTCTGCGTGATGTCCGCCTGCGAATCCCGGATGTCGCCATCGCGCGGAGGATCGTATTTCGCGACGATGGCCTTGCCGGCAATTCCCTCGAGAAGTTTCAGCGTCTGGTTCAAGGTAAAACGTCCGCCGGTGCCCACATTGAGGACTTTGCCGGTGGCGTTCGGCGCCTCGCACGCCAACAAATTTGCCTGCACGACGTTTTCGACATAAGTAAAATCGCGCGACTGCTCGCCGTCGCCGTAAATCACGGGCTCGGCGTCGTCCAAACAGCATGTGATGAACCTCGACAGCACGCCGGAATAGGGCGATCCCGGATCCTGCCGCGGGCCGAATACATTGAAGTAACGCAGGGAGACGTTCTCGAGGCCATAACATCGGCCGAACACCTGGACATACAACTCGCCGGCGTATTTCGACACGCCGTACGGAGAAATCGGCTCGGGTGGCATCGTTTCCACCTTGGGCAACGTGGGAGTTTCCCCGTAGGCCGAAGAAGACGCCGCATAGACAACGCGCTTCACTTTGGCGTCGCGCGCGGCGACGAGGACGTTCAGTGTGCCGTCGATGTTGATTCGGTTGGTCTCCACCGGGTCTTTTACCGAGCGCGGCACTGACGTGCGCGCCGCCAGATGGAGCACGTAGTCCGCCTCCTGAATGGCCCGGCGCACGATCTCCAGATCCGTAACGCTCCCCTTGATGAAGGTAATCTTGTTGCGCACTTCGGCCAGGTTATCTTCTTTGCCGCCTGAGAGGTCATCCAGGACGACGACGCCATGTCCGCGGCGGACGAGTTCTTCCACGGTATTCGAGCCGATGAAGCCGGCGCCGCCCGTCACCAGGTAGCGCATGGGGGATTCCTCCTCGGACGAATTCGCCTTCGGTCAGTTGCCGCCGCTGCAATGTCTCGCAGCTCGTGCGGACGTTCTGCTCGCCTTCTGTTAGGCTGTTCAGAGGCGCGCGAGGCCGTCCACGACCCGGTATTGTACGACGGAAGAGGCGCGGCCAACGGCTCGAATCGCGCCAAAGACACACAAAAGACATGATGCGACGAGTCCTGATCGGCGCCCTGCTCACCGTTGCGGTGATCTCCTTGGCCGCGGCTAGCTGGCTCTGGCGGAGCACCAGTTCGCGCAGCACCGCCGGGCCGCGCCCGGTTTCGGCCGCGAACGACGCGCCGCCGCTCCCTGTTTCGGAGCTGGATGCATCGCCCGCTCCTGGCCCGCCGAAGAGGAAAAGAGCAACAAAGGCGGTTGAAGCCGAAGCTGCCGGTAGCCCCGCAAAACAGCCGCCCGTGCCCTTCCGTCCGGGCGAATCGCTCGAATATACCGCGCATGTCTCGAAGCTCACCGATGTCGCCAGCATCCGGCTGGCCGTCGCCCAGCGGCAGAATTTCTTTGGCCGCCCCGTTTGGCACCTTCAGGCTTTCGCGCACACGCAGAACGCCCTGCGCATGGTCTTCGCGCTCGACGACCAATTCGATTCGTATAGCGACGTAACCAATTTTACGAGTTTCCAGTACGAGCTGCACCTCAACGAGCGCGGCGAGAAAGTGGATCGCGTCCTCCGCATGACCTCGAAGAAAGAGCCCGCGCCCGCAGATGCGACTGCCGCGCGTGTTCTTCCCGGAACGCGCGACCCGCTCGGTATGATCGAGTATCTGCGCACCATCGATTGGAAGAAAACGCCCGAAGTGAGTAGCCCGGTTTTCGATGGACAAAAGCTCTATGACGTGCGTGCGCGCCTGCTCGATCCGTCCGTGAGCATCTCCGTTCCGGGTGGCGTGTTCACTGCGTCGCGCATTGAGGTCCACGTTTTCCAGAACGGCGCAGAGCTGAAGGACACGCAGTTTGCCCTCAGCCTGGCCAATGCCCCCGCGCGCACACCCGTCCTTCTCGAAGCCGAGATTCCCTTTGCCACGGTCCGCGTCGAACTTCTCAAGGCACCCTAGTACCGTTCCAACTATTTGGAACCAACCTGAGCTCCGCATTCGGCCCGGACCGAGAGGGACTTTTGTGGCGCCGCTTTAGCCTGCCCCGTACGAAGTCCGGGGGAAGTCATAGGAAACGGCGCAACAAAACCTTCGTACGGGGCCTGAAAAAGTCGGAACGGCACTAGCTCTTGGACGAGTCGCCGCGAAGGATGTCGTACCGCTCGATGACAGCAGCAACGCCCATGCGCTGATCGCCGTCTTCGATGCGCCGCTCGACGCGAATGACTTTGCCGCTGGCGCGGACGAAGACTTCGATGCCGCGAGTAACCTCGGCGGGAAGAGTGAGGGTGATATCGAGCTCAGAACCCGCTTCGAGATCCTGGTCAATCACGAAGTAAACACCACGCGTCGAAATATCCCGCGTTTTGCCCTTCTGGGTTTGGGCGGAGCGGCCGAAGGGAAGACGCACTGTGAGGGGTAGCGACAGATCAAACCTCTGAGTCGTTCGGCGTTCCGTCATTTTGCCCTCCTCGTTGGTTAACGCTCCCACGAACCCTGGCGGCGCTCCTAGCGCCACTTCGAATCCCCCGCCGACTTGCTCCGGCGTCCCCTTAGTTAGATGCCGATGAATTTCTTCGCGCCACAAATTAAGGTCACGGTGGCCGACCCGCCCGACCTCGATTCAAAGACAAAAGACCGAGATTCGGAATCCGTTTTCCTACTGGCTTCGAACGACCGAAGCCACCTCCTCCGCCGCGGCCGTTGAGCGGCGATTGCGCGGCGAATCCAAATTGAACTGCCGCATCTTATAAAGAAGCGCTTTGTAGCTGATGCCCAGAAGCTTGGCGGCATCTTTGCGGCACCAGCGAGTTTTCTCAAGAGCGTCGGCGATGGCCTCCATTTCGGCTTCGTCCTTCAGACTGCGGACGAGGGCCTTCAAACCCAGATTGCGCGGCGGCGGCTCTTCCCGCGGCGAAATGCGCTGGCGCGTGGAGGTCATCTCCACGAGTTCGCGCAAGCTGCCTTCATCATCTTCGAGGATTACGAAGCGCTTGACGAAGTTTTCGAGCTCGCGGAGGTTGCCCGGCCAGACGTAGCGCATGGCCGCGTCCATCAGATGTTTGGAGGGCTCTTGCGCGACCTTACCAAACTTTTCGCTGTATTTGACCAAGAAGTGGCGGAAGAGCAGTGGAATTTCCGACGTGCGCTCGCGCAGCGGAGGCACATTAATGGAGAGAACGTTGAGGCGGTAATAGAGGTCCTCACGGAATCGGCCGGTTTTCATGGCTTCCTGCACGTCCACGTTGGTGGCGGCGAGAACGCGCACGTCGATATCCACCAAGTGGCGGCCGCCGAGGCGGGAGTATTGGTGATCCTGCAGGACGTGGAGCAGCTTGGCCTGCAAGTGCGTGGTCATCTCCGCGATTTCATCAAGGAAGATCGTGCCTTTGTTGGCCAGCTCGAACTTGCCGGGCTTCGCGCGGACCGCGCCGGTGAATGCGCCCTGCTCGTATCCGAAGAGCTCGGATTCGAGCAACTCACCGGGTAGAGCCGCGCAATTGACCTTGACGAACGGTTGGGTGGCGCGGCGGGAGCGCAAGTGGATCATCCGCGCGACCACTTCCTTGCCTACGCCGCTTTCGCCGCAGACGAAGACGGGTACGTCCACTGGCGCGATCTGCATGATCTGCTGGCGGATGCGCACCATCTGCGGGCTGGCGGCAAGGAAGCTGAGGTCTTCAGTGATCTGGTCGCAATAATCGCGGAGTGCCTGATTCTCCGCGTGGAGCTGCTTTTTCTGGCGGCATTTGAGCATGGCCGCGTCGAGCTCGGTCTTTTCAAATGGCTTGGTGAGATAGTCGAGCGCACCAATGCGGATGGCTTCGACGACGGTGCCGACTTCGTTCGAACAGGAGAGCATGATGACGTGCAAATTGCGGTCGATCTCGATGAGTTGCTTGAGCGTATCGATGCCGTTTTGCTCGGGCATGAGAACGTCAAGAATGATGAAGTCGGGCCGGTCCCCGGCGCCGATTTTTTCAACAGCGTTCTTGCCGGAAGAAAGAGCCTCCACCTCGAAGCCGTCCACTTCGAGGAGGGTCTGCAGGTATTTGCGAATGCTCGGTTCGTCATCCACGACGAGAATACGTTCTTTTTGCGCCATCCATGCTCTCCATTCCGGCTGAGATCCGCTCAGCTCGGCTCAATTGGCATAAGAAACTTGAAGGTGCTTCCGCGCTGCGGTTCGCTTTCCACCCAGATTTTGCCGCGATGGGCCTGCACGAGACGCTTGGCAATGGCGAGGCCGAGGCCCATTCCGGATGTATTGGGATCCACGCGCACGAAATCGTCAAAAATCTCCTGATGATGCTCAGCGGCGATGCCGGGTCCGGTGTCGGACACGGACACCTGAACGCAGTTGTGCCGCAACAGGCGGGCGCGCCGGCGCTCTTGCACGGGCGCCGCCTCGGCGACACGGCGTTCCCAGAAGTGAGGCTCAGCACGCAGCGCGACGAGTCCCCCCGCCGTCGTGTGCTTCAGCGCGTTATCCACCAAATTGGCGGCGGCCTGCTGCACTTTCTGATAGTCGAAACGAAAGATGGGCAGCGCGGGATCAAAATAGGTCTCGAAGCGGACGCCCTTGCGCTGGAAGGCCTCGCGCCAGCGCTTCGCCAGCTCTTCGAGGCAATCCCATATGTCGTTCTCGCGCAAGTGCAGGACGAGCTTTCCGCTTTCCAGAGCGGAGTAGTTCAAGAACATGGAGACGAGCCGAACGACCCGCTCACAGCTCTCTTTCGACTCTTCGAGGATGTCGCGCTGTTTTTGCGTCAAGCGGCCAATCGAGCCCGTCAACAATAGATCGTAATATCCCTTGATAACCGCGAGCGGGGTCTTCAACTCGTGTGCGGCCGAACCGAGGAGAACCGTTTTCTGGCGATTCACTTCCTGGAGGCGGAGATACGCAGCGAGAAGATTGCGATAGGTGATTTCCCGTTCCTGCAGAAGCTCCTGTACGGTGAGCTGCGTGGGTGTCGCATCAGGCGCGGTTTGCTCGGTCTTCTGTTGAAACTGCACGACAAACCAGTCTGGCTCCGGGAGCCATTGAATTCGGGCTTCAAAGATGATGTCTCCGCGCGTGAGATCCAATTCCACTTCCTGCTGACCCATCTCGATTTGTGCGAAGATGTCCTTAGAATCGCGCCGCAACAGGTCGCTGAAGAGATTGACACGATCCAACTCCAAGAGCCCCTGTTCGTTGAGAGACTGCCGCGCCTGTACCGTGGCGAGTATTAGCCGGCCAGTGCGCTCCGCGAGGAGGAGCGGTTTGTCGAGGGTGTCCAGCAGAGAGGAAACCAGTGCAAGAGAGACAGATTGAGTGCCTTGCGGTTCTAAGAGCGCGGATTTGAGGGCTCTAGTGGCCATACCTCTCACACCCCAATTACGGGTTATGGAAAATATTTTCCTCAGGGGTGCCCATCCTCGCAGTAAGGCGATGGAGAGTCAATGGTAAAAACGTTCCACTTGCACATTTCCGGAACGGGAATAGACATAGCCGAATGCGCTCTTCCCGGAGGGAAGTGATGCCAAGTCGAGAGGATGGTCAACCGTAAGAAAATGCGGCCCTTAGAATGGGGATTCTCGAGAAGAGACTGGCCACAGATCTGCTGCTTTCGGTACTAGCTCGCCAGTACCAGAGGGGACTCCCTTGAAAACGGAATCTACACAGGAAAGGCTTCGGTTGAGTCAAGAAACACCACGTCGGTCGCAACGAATCCGGCTTCAAGTGCCGGTGTTCGTGCGCGGCGTCGAGGTTGGCGGTGCGGACTTTGTCGAACTCACGAAAACGTTGAATATCAGCGCCTCCGGTGCGTGCATCGCGTCAACCCATGTAATGCGACCGGATCAGGTGGTGCAATTGACCTTTCCCGCCCCTTCTTCGGTTTTCTCGAGCACCATCCCTGCCGAAACGCCGCCCATCCCTGCCCGGGTCAAACGCCAAGAGCCATCCGGAGAGTTGCGCCTGATCGGGGTCGAGTTTCTTCGTCCGTTGGAATAGCCGGCACCAGGGACGGGTATTCTGGGAACAAAAAAGGAAATTCGTTGTCCCAGGAGAGGGGAGACCCGCGCAGGAGGCCAATCGAGAGCGTTTTGGAAGCTGCATGTGCTTGAAAACCCGTCCAGATAGAATCCAGACAGACCGAGGCGGCTTAGCGGCAGAAATCTCCGAAAACGTGTAAAATTGGTCTTCGGTTTGCTCCCAATGGCCTTAGCACGATGTGCATTCCCCCCTGACCCCGTGGGGAGAGGCAGAGGTCAGGTGGACACATTAAGATGCCCAGCAGTGGTGCCTCGCCGGCACCTCGGTTGAGTACCGAGGATTCCTATCTCGAGCTCCTTGCGGACACGCTGGAATCGCTCGATTTACCAGCGCGGGGTCAATTCCTGCAGCGGTATTTTCGAACGATCTCCCGGCTGGATCTGCGCGAGAGCCAGTGTCTGCAGTTGTGGGAGGAAATGCTGCAGCGGCGCCGGGAGATGAGCGAGCGACTCGGCCGGCCCGTCTCGTTGAAGACTTCCCTGATGGATGTTCTCTCCTCCGGAAATTTGCTGCATGTTCCCGTCGTGCTCGAATACGACGAGCTGAAAAGATTGCAACTCAACGCCGTGACCGATCCGCTCACGGGTCTTTACAATCGCCGGCTCTTCAGCGAATCGCTCGAGAAAGAGTTGACACGAGCGCGGCGCTACGGCCAGCAGCTCTCGCTGGTGATACTCGATCTGCACCGCTTTAAGGAAGTGAACGACAAGCACGGGCATCCGCGAGGCGACGAAGTGCTCCGCGCAGCCGCCGACACGCTGAAAAAATCCTTGCGCACGTACGATTCAGCCTTTCGAATCGGCGGCGACGAATTCGCTCTGATCTTGCCGCAGACCGACGCCGCGCAGGGGCTGGCATTAAGCCGACGCGTCGAGAGCGTGTTCGCCGATGCGCTCCAGCAGTTGCAGCTCTCGGTCGCCGTAAGCATGGATCACGGCGTCGCAACCTACCCCCATGACGGCGAGCAAACTGAGTCGCTTGTGCGTATCGCCGATGAGCGCCTCTACCGGTTGAAACACACGAATCACAACCGGGGTGCAGGTGCGGCGGCGATAGCGGATCGGCCAGAGACCCGCGAGCCGCTGCGAACGGCAGCGCCCGCAGAAAAAACGCCAGCCGCGCCGCGGCCCACGCCGATCGAATTCAAGAAGCCCGCGGAACCGGCCGAACCAGCAGTCGCGGCTCCGATGGCGACGGCGGATGCCTCCGCACAGACGATGCCGCCTGTGCCGCCGTACGCGCAACAGCGGAAGGCTGAGCGCGTCTCAATGGCGGGAACGAACGCTTATGCACTAATAGGGGAAGGAGACCAGCGCCGCGCGCGCGTGCTCGATCTGGGCTTTGGCGGGGTTGCGCTGGAGTTCGAGTCGGAGGAAGAACTTCCAACCAGCACGCTGGCCGTGCTCCATGTGCCGATTTTGCCGCCGGTACGGGTGAACCTGCGTACGGTCTGGTCGCACCACACATCCGAAGGTAGCACGCGCGTTGGGTGCTGCTTCGTCTCCTAGTTACTCTGTTTTGAATGCGAATCGCGCTCCGCATCTCAGCGGGTCGAAGGCCCGTTCAGGCAGCTCAGTCATTTCGTGCGGCGAATTGTTGCCGGAAGTAGCGCGAAGTGAAGAGAAGCGCCTGCTGAACATGAACCAGGCCGAGCGCCCAGCGCATTTCCGCCTGCGCGAGAGAATTCCCGTTTGCCGTCAGCTGAAGCGCAAGACGCAGCCGCCCAGTGTCGGCGGCTTCGCGAGTGAGACCGATGCGGGCTTCCAGCGCGTCGGCCGAGCCGGCATCGCTGAGGAGCTCGGCAAGTTTTTCGAGAAGCGAGAAAAAGAGTCCGCGGTTACGATTGAGCTCATCGGCGCGGAAGCCGACAATGAAACTCCCCACAAATCCGTGGGGATCCGCCTGGGGCGTTGAAGGAGGCAACGAAGCTTCGCACCCAGAGACTTGAAAAAAAGAATCGTCGCTATTCGTGACCGCAAGAAACGACTGAACGGCGCGGTTCTCGGCTGGAGGGGCACCGCACGCTTCCTTCGCGAGCTCCGCAACGATCTGGACGCGCATACTCGCGAAACTACGCGAAGAATGGGCTTGCCACAAGAGGAAAGCGGGTCCGATGTGTTCTGATCACGTTCGGATGCGCTCGCTGAGCAGCCACCACGGAGTGGCGACACAGAACCGGGGCAGCAGCAAGCTCCGTGCGAGACAGATCATCCTGCTAAAATCGCGCGAAGCGCAACGCGGCGCGGAACAGGAGCATGCCGTGAGCCAACCGAAGGCCAGCCGCCCGTTCATGCCAGGCTACGGACTTCCGGATGAAAAAGGCGGAAAGGGCCTGTTGTCCTGGGGCTGGGCCGTCGAGCGCCTGAAGAAATCGCACAACTACTGGATTGCCACGACGCGCCCAGACGGCCGACCGCACGTCATGATTGTCTGGGGCCTGTGGTTCGAGGACGAGTTTTGGTTCAGCACCGGGCGCGAGTCGCGCAAGTCAAGAAACCTGGCAGCGAGTCCTCACTGCGTCATCTGCACGGAGAATGCGGAAGAGGGCGTTATTTTGGAGGGTGCCGCCACGAGGATGACCGACCCAGCGCGCTTCGAATCCTTCTGCAGCGCGTACCAGGCGAAATACGATTGGGACATGCGGACGATGAGGGAGGAGCCGATTTACGTCGTGCGTCCGGCCGTGGTTTTCGGGCTGATCGAAAAGACAGCGATGCAGTCCGCGACCCGGTGGACGTTCGACGAAGCGTAAAGAGGTGGCGCCCGCACGGACGCGGCGCTGCGACCCGCTTCGTTGACACTGTGGAGGGCGGCGCGTATCATTTTGACGTTGCAGCGTTTTATACGCCCGCAGCGTTGTTTTCCTTTGTGAAATCGCAAAGCGGTTTATTTTCCGGGCAACCGCAGAGCGGTTAATTCCTGGGCGACCGCAGAGTGGTCGACCTCCTTGCAAGCACCCCCGAACAGGGATACAGCAAGGAATTTTTTCGGCGACGCACGGAATTTTCCGGAGGCCAACAAAGATGTCTCAGGACCACGACAACCCCACGTCGGCGGCGGCCGCGCCTGCTCCCGAAGCGAGCGTGAACTCGACGACCGAAACGACAAAGCCCACTCCACTGGAAGCAGCTCTTTCCATGGAAGCCGCTCCGACCGAAGAACCTGCACAGTCGGCGGTGGACTCCGAAACGCCACACCCTGACGCTGAAGCTGCTCCGGCGGCGGAAGAGGCGCCCGGCGCAGAGGAGATGAGCCAGCTTATCGAACAGTACGGTGAACCGCACGAGGCGCCGGCACAGAGTGAGATTCTCGAAGGCAAGGTCGTCGCGTACACGGAACAAGGCGTTGTCGTGGACTTGGGGTTGAAGTCCGAAGGCCTCGTACCCGCCGCGGAATTTACGGAAACAGACATTCCCCGGCCCGAACCCGGCTCGACGATCGAAGTCCAACGGTCGGGCGAAGAGAAGGATGGATACATCCTGCTCGCATACCAGAGGGTGCTGCGCCGCCGGATGTGGGAGAAGATCGACGCGGCGTACAAGGCCAAGGAGACGCTGACGGGAAAGATAGTGGACCGGATCAAGGGCGGGCTCGTGGTGGACATCGGTGTGCGTGCGTTCCTGCCGGGCTCGCAGTACGACCTGCGGCCGACCCAGGACCTGGATCATCTGGTCGGAGACGAGATTCCTGTCCGGATCACCAAGCTCAACCGCCGGCGCGGGAACGTGGTCGTGAGCCGGCGCGCGCTGCTCGAAGAAGAGCTGCACACGAAGCGCGCTGCGCTGCTCGAACAGCTCAGCGAAGGACAGATCGTGCACGGGCGCGTGAAAAACGTCACCGATTACGGCGTCTTCGTGGACCTGGGCGGACTAGACGGCCTGCTGCACGTCACGGATTTGAGCTGGGGGCGGGTGAAGCATCCCTCCGAAGCCGTGAAGCCCGATCAGGAGCTGGATGTTCAGATCCTGAAATTTGACAAGGAAAAGCAGCGTGTTTCTCTGGGCCTGAAGCAGCTTCAGCCGGATCCCTGGGCAAGGGCACAAGAAAAATATCCTGCCGGGATGAAGGTGCATGGCAAGGTTGTGGGGATTGTGGACTACGGCGTGTTCGTCGAACTCGAGACCGGCGTAGAAGGTCTGGTGCACGTCACGGAAATGAGCTGGACGAAGAAGACGCAGCACCCGTCGAAACTCGTGAAGGTCGGCGACGAGGTGGACGTGGTTGTGCTGGACCTCAAGCCGAGCGACCGGCGCATTTCGCTCGGGATAAAGCAAGCGCTGCCCGATCCATGGCTGCAGCTCGCGGGAAAGTACCCAGTGGGGACGATCGTCACCGGCAAAGTGCGCAACATCGCGGAGTTCGGCGCGTTCGTCGAAATCGAGGACGGCTTCGACGGCCTCGTACACGTTGGCGATGTGAGCTGGACCGGCCGGGTGAAGAACCCGCACGAAGTGTTCAGGAAGGGCGAGCAGGTGACCGCGAAGGTGCTGAGGATCGATGCGGAGAACCGGCGCGTGTCCCTCGGCATCAAGCAGGTGAACGACATTTGGGGCATCTGGTTCAAGGAGCACAGAGTTGGCCAGCTCGTGAGAGGCAAAGTGTGCCGGATCGCCACGTTCGGCGCGTTCGTGGAGCTGGCCGAAAACATCGAAGGACTTTGCCACAACACGGAGATCGAAGAGCGGCGGCGCCGGGACGAAGGTGGCTCGCCCGCGCATCGCATCACTGGCCCGTTGAAGAGCGCTGGGCCGCTCGAGCCGGGCAAGGAATACGACTTCAAGATCATCAAGATCAACTACGAGCAGCGCCGCATAGGGTTGAGCTACCGGGCGGCGGTGCGCCAGGTGGAGCGTCGCGAGATCGAAGAGTATCGTTCGACAAAGTCGTCCGCGACGGCGACTATCGGCGACGCCATCCTGTCCAAGCAGTCGAGGTGAGGCGGGGCACCGGGGTCGACCCGCGCCGAAATTTCGTTTTACCTCCGGGTCAATTTAGTGATATTGAGGGAGCAACCCGGGCGGCTGCCGTCCTGCCCCGCCGCGTTTTTCTGGGGACCGCAGCAAGCGGCATTTCTCCTTTGGAATGAGGCATGAGCGAAATGATGAAACAACCGACACTGACCAAGGCGGACCTCATCGCTGAAGTGGAGCGCGTTACGGAGTTGAAGCGCACGGAATCGGAGACCATCGTGGAGACGATCTTCGAAAGCATTATTGAGTCTCTGCAGAAGGGCGAGAAAATCGAGATTCGGGGATTCGGCAGCTTTCGTACGCGAGATCGTCGCGGACGGGTGGGCCGCAATCCGAAGACGGGCGCGAAAGTCGAAGTGCGGGCGAAGAAAATTCCTTACTTCAAGCCGAGCAAAGAACTGAAGGATTTTGTGAACAGCTCGGAGGCCGCGGCCTCCGCCGCCGCACCCGCTTCCGCTCCGGCTCCCGGCAACGCGACACAAAACTGAGGCAAGAGCGGCAGTGCGGGCCTCACTCCGAGCCGGGGGTGACTGCGAGCCAACTCCCGATTCAGAGTTTCGCCGTTTCATTCCAATCTTCACAAGGCGTCCATTCTGCAAGCGGTTTTGCGCTATCCTTGCGCCGGCAAATTCGGAAGGCCGATGGAGCTCTATGGACTACCTCTGGACGCCGTGGCGCTACAAGTACCTGTCCGAGGCCGCCGGTAAAGAACCGGAGTGCATTTTCTGCGCCGCGCTCGCTGCCAAAAATGACGTGGAAGCGCTCATCGTGCACCGCGCCGCAAAGAACTTCATCATTTTGAACCGCTATCCGTACACCTCGGGCCACGTGATGGTGGTGCCTTATGAGCATGTGGCGGAGCTTGCGAAGTGTGACGTGGAAACGTTGAACGAAATGATGGCGCTGGCGAAGCGTGTCGAGTCCGCAGTCCGCAAATCGTACAAGCCGGACGGGATGAATCTGGGCCTGAACCTCGGCCGCGCGGCCGGCGCTGGCGTTGACGGCCATCTACACATGCACATCCTGCCGCGTTGGTTCGGAGACACAAACTTCATGACCACAGTCGGAGAGACGCGCGTGCATCCTGAAGATTTGCAGACAACCTACGAACGTCTGCGCAAAGCGCTCAGCTAAGGGGTGCGCGGCCTGCCTTCGCACAGGTCTGAAAGACCCACTTTAGAATTCGCGATTTCCAAGTGGCTCGCAAGTCAAAGACGGAGAGTCAACGTGAATCTAGAGCTGACCGAAGAGCAGAAGCTGCTGCAGCGCACGGTACGCGAATTTGCGGAATCGGAAGTAAAGCCACTTGCGAAAGGGCTCGATGAAACCGGACACTTTCCGCTGGAAACGTTCCGCAAGGCGGGGGAGCTGGGGCTGACCGGGATCGCGTTTCCCGAAGCCGAAGGCGGCGCGGGATTCGACCATATCGCTTACACCATTGCGATCGAGGAGATTTCGCGCTGCTGCGCTTCGACCGGCGTGATTCTCTCCGTACAGAATTCCCTTTACTGCGACCCCGTTCATCGCTTTGGCACCGAAGAGCAAAAGAAGAAATTTCTGCTTCCCTTCGCGCGCGGGGAAAAGATCGGCTGCTACGCGCTGACCGAGCCGCAAGCCGGCTCGAACGCTGCGGCGTTGCAAACGAAGGCCGTGCGCAAGGGCGATACCTACGTGATCAACGGCACGAAGGCGTGGATTACGAGCGGAGGTGCGGCCGACGCGGCGATTGTTTACGTCAACACGGATCCGCCGAAAGGCGAAAAAGGCATCACGGCACTGGTGATCGAGAAAGCCGCGCCCGGCTTCCGAGTCGGCAAGGAGGAAAAAAAACTCGGCATCCACGCGACGGCGTGCTGCGAGCTGGCGTTCACGGATTGCGAAGTGCCCGTTGCGAATCGCATCGGGAACGAAGGCGAAGGCTACAAGATCGCGCTATCGACGCTCGACAGCGGGCGCATCGGGATCGGCGCGCAGGCAGTGGGAATCGCGCAGGGCGCGTTCGAAGCGGCACTCGACTATTCGCAACAGCGCATGGCGTTCGGCCATCCC